>NZ_JAYGHQ010000016.1:135182-256117 GCF_034931425.1 Crocosphaera sp. XPORK-15E | reverse complement strand
GAACTCTTACCTGTTTGATAACAAATCCATCAGGAATAGGACGATGAAGATTTATTTGAACTTTCCCCAATTTGGGTAAATTTATTTGCCACCCAGTCAAAGGATTGCTTCTAAATTGAGGAAATAATAAAGACTTCATTTGTCCGTATTTCTTGAATCTTGGAAAACCAAACCCTCTATTACGGAAAAAGTCCCAAGCGTCATGAAGCCTTTTTACATTAGTTTGCAAGACTTGACTTGGAACCTTCCCTAAGAATGGAAATACTTTCTTGGCTTTCGGTAATTGATTTTGTTGCTGATGATAACTTGGAAATGGGTAATCAGCAGCCATGATATATTCTGACTCTAAGCTACACCGATCTATTGGACACTTCTTAGAAGCAATCCAATCTTTTAGTTCTCGCAAAGCATAGTTATAAGAACGGCGACAAGTTTCTAGCCATTCATCTAACAACGCCTCTTGTTCGCTATCAGGATAAATTCGGTACGAGTAGTTCAAAGTCAGCATAAATATATGTTAGCACAGAACAAGCAATATGCTAACATATATTTATCGGACAAGGTCGATGCTCTCGCACGTTAATATATTGGTCAGGCTGTATCCCAGGGCAATCGCATTAAAATTTCAGACCCCCGATCTGGTAAGGATTTTGAGTTTCAAGCGATCGCCTACAGAGATCGCGGAACTATTGACCCTAACTGTCTTTCAAAAATTAAATGCGATTGCCCTGGGCTGTATCCCGACCCTAAACGGCAGTTTAGGGTCGGGATACAGCCAAGACCAAACTGCCTCAACATTGGCGGTACTCACCGTTCGGCTGAGCTCACGGCCGAAGCCTTTGGTTCGACTTGTGCTGAGCTTGCGTTGCCCTGAGCTTGCCGAAGGGTCGAAGTATGCGTCCGCCTCGTTTATAGGGCGGGACTTAGCCGACATTTAAGTTAAAGTAATAGAGAAGTCAATAATTAAGCTGAGGTTATTCTCCGACCATGAACAACCGTTAAAGGTATATCCTAGTTTAATTTAGTAGCTAATGAAGCTCATGACCAATCCGCGCTGACGTTTTTACACGACCTCACACAAGATGAAAACGCTCCAATTCCTAACGCAACACTTAGAGAAACTACGACAACAGTACCAAAACAGTCGTGGTTTATCCTCAAAGGAGGGGAAGACTACAGCCCCAAAGAAATCATCAACTGCTCCCCAGTCGTCGAATTGGCTCGCAAAACTACACAAATCTCAGTCTATCAGAAACATCCACCCGCCTGTGATGTGGGGGTTAGCTGTGGTATCTCTGACCAGTGTAATCGGTTATCGCTTCTACAACCAACCTCAGCTATCGGTGGGAACCGTTTCCCCAATTAGGATTATTGCACCAAACAATGGCACTTTTGAAGATGTCCAAACCACAGAAGAAAAACGCAAAGAAGTTCGCACAGGCATTGTTCCCGTCCTACAAAGGGATATACAATTAACCACCCAACTTAAATTAGACTTAACAGAAACTATTGAGGAGATTGAACAATTACGGCAACAAACCGCCCCTTTCCCCTTCATTGACCCTAAAATCATTCCCCTCTCGACCCAACAATATTTACGAACTGCCACCGAAAAAGACTGGCAAACCATCGTCACAGGATTAACCACAGGGGGGAAGGCCGCCTCCTTATCTCAAAAAAACCAAGAATTACAACCCTCCTTAAAAACAGCGATCGCCCAATTAGACAAGTATGGTCAAACCACCTCAACTGCGACCCTCAAAGGGCTTCTAGAGACGATTAAACAGTCTCGTCAACGGTATGTCAAAGCCACCTCAAAAACGGCTGGTTTAAAGCTTTCTCCTCTGAGTCCCGAACTGATCGGACTCTCCTTAAACCTGGATGATCAGACCTGGAATAAAACCCAAAAAACCTTAATAACCACGTTACAGAAAATTTTAACCCAAGGAATTCCCCCAGGAATGCCGGATTATTTGCTAACAGATATCATTGCCATTCAGTTAGACAGTTCCCTGTCCCCTTCGGCCCTGCAAATGGCCACGGGACTGTTGATGAAAATTGTACAAAATCAGCATAATTTAACGGTAGATAAGGAAGAAACGAAGCGAAGGGCAGAACAAGCGGCCCAAGCGGTTGAACCTGTAATTGTCGAAGTCAAGGCCGGCGATGTGATCGTTGAAGCGGGAGAAACCATTACCCAAGAAGAATTTGTCCTCCTTGACAGTTTCCAACTCAGTCGCAGGGGTATTAATTGGCTGGGGTTGGGGGTGTCTGCGATCTTGGTAGGGGGGACAGTGACTGGTTTTTGTGTCATCAGTAATCGTCTACACCGTCCCATGCGTCGGCGAGATCATCTGCTGTTGTGTTTGTTGAGTTTAAGTACGCCTCTGCTGGGAATTTTTAATTTAGGCTATACTAACCTACCCGCCGTGGGGTTACTCACCAGTAGCTTTTATGGCCCTACCCTGGCTGTAACCCAAGTCATTTTTTTAAGTGGTTTATCGACCTTTGCTGCCGCTACTATTAATTGGAGTTATGTTTTGGCCGGAACTGCGGGGGGACTCTTGGCCGCTTTTATGGCCGGGCGACTGCGTTCACGGGATGAATTAGCCCGTTTAGGGGGTGCAATTGGTCTTTTACAAGGTAGTCTATACTTTTTAGGTTATTTAATTGCGGCACCAGTGGCGGGAACTATCTGGTCGGCGATTTTGCCGGGGGCCATTCTTTATGGGTTATCGGGCATGGCCTGGAGTGTCATGGCCTTGGGCATTTCCCCTTATTTAGAACGGATTTTTGATTTAGTTACGCCTATTCGTTTAGTGGAACTGGCTAATCCTAATTGTACTCTGTTGAAACGCTTGGCAATGGAAACCCCTGGCACTTTTCAGCATACTTTGTTTGTGGCTTGTTTAGCGGAGGCGGCTGCCCGTGAATTACACTGTAATGTGGAATTGGTTAGGGCGGGGACTTTGTATCATGATATTGGCAAAATGCACGATCCTTTAGGGTTTATTGAAAATCAAATGGGTGCGCCGAATAAACATGATGAAATGAATGATCCTTGGGCCAGTATCGAGATTATTAAAAAGCACGTTTCTGAAGGGTTAGTTATGGCGAATAAGTATGGACTGCCTCGCGTTATTCGTGATTTTATCCCTGAACATCAAGGTACTTTGCTTATTTCCTATTTTTATTATCAGGCAAAACAAGAGGCGGAAAGAAACGGAACGGGACCCATTTCTGAAGCAGATTTTCGTTATGTTGGCCCGGTTCCTCAGTCACGAGAAACGGGTATTCTTATGTTGGCCGACGGCTGTGAGGCGGCATTACGGTCGTTAAAAGAAGCGACTCCAGAAACGGCATTGGCGATGATTCATAAGATTTTTAAGGCCCGTTGGCGGGATGATCAATTAACAGATTGTGGCATTAAATATGAGGAGTTGCCAATCATTGCTGAGGTTTTTGTTAAGGTATGGCAGCAATTTCACCATCAACGCATCGTTTATCCTAAAGGTGCTTTGGAACATCAAAGCACCAGTAAATCCAATTAAAATGTTATGATCTTTATTGTCAGCTTATCTACCCTGTAGGGGCAATTCATGAATTGCTTCTACATAAATGGCCTAATTAAACTGAATTTGCTATTAGATCAGATTATATTTGCTTTTGGTTGTTAATCTATGTTGTTGAAAATTTCACTGATTATCCGTTATAGTATTCTTGGCTTGTTGATTACTTTCTTAACTGCTTGTACTGGCATTAATGGCTTAGAAAATCGTTTATCTCCTAACCCTGAATTACAAAAAAAATCTCAACAAACTGAATTATCTCAAGCAAAACTGCCTGAAAATTTTCCTACTATTATTCCTCAAGCTCCGAATTCAACTTTAAAAGAAGTGGCTGATAATACCACTGAAGATAAAGGTTTAACTCGTTGGTCATCTCAGGAAGACATTAACACAATTGTTGGTTTTTATCAAGAGCAGTTTAAGTCTAATTCTTGGGAAATTACCCAACCGTTTGATGCTAATAATAACATATTAGCGGCTCAGAAAGATGGATTAGAGGTCAAACTTTCTTTTCTTTCTGCTAATGATGGAACAGTAGACTATTCTCTAGAATATCAACGATTAAATTCTACCATAACAGCAACTCCATCAGACAGTCAACCCCCTTCTAACCCCTCTAATACGGCTGCAATTGTTAATTTTGAAAATATTCCTGATGCCTTAAGTTCCTATGTGCAAGAGGTTGCTAATTTGGGGGTTTTAAGTCTTGATAAAACAGGAAATAAAACCTTAAATGCGACTGAAATAATTAACCGTCGAACTTATGCTAGATGGTTAGTAGAAGCTTATAATAAATTCTATCAAAGTACGCCAGCAAAACAAATTAGGTTAGGGGTTAAAACCTCTCAACCTGCTTTTTCTGATGTTGCAGTTAATGATCCAGATTTTCCCATTATTCAAGGGTTAGCTGAAGCGGGTATTATTCCCTCTAGTTTAACTTCGGATAGTAGTGCTTCTTTGTTTCGTCCTAATGCACCTTTAACCAGAGAAGATTTAATTACTTGGAAAGTTCCTTTAGACATGGGAAAAGGTTTACCTAAAGCATCTCTTGATAGTATTAAAGAAACTTGGGGTTTTCAAGATACAGCGAAAATTGATGTTAAAGCAGTACAAGCTTTATATGCAGATTTTCAAAATAGTGAACAGTCTAATGTGCGTCGTGTCTTTGGTTATACTACCCTTTTTCAACCGAAAAAACCTGTTACTTTAGGAGAAGCTGCGGCTACTTTATGGTATTTTGGTTATCAAGGAGATGGACTTTCTGCTAAGGATGTTTTACAGAAATAGTGGGCAACTTTCAGCAATTTTTTATCAATAATTTCTATGCTCTTATTATGATTGATAAACGAGAATCTTTTATTCCCTATCGTCGCACAGATTTGATTAATTTGTGTCTTGAAGATGGGAAACTTCAAGGAGAAAATATTAAAATATTTAAGGAGTTTTGTGAGATTTTATCTGCTTTCTTTCATTTTCAGTTTCATGAAACCTTAGAAAGCATTAAAGATAATTATGTTGTATTTAATCCTAATACAGATATTCAACCCTTAAATAGTCCCAGTCTTCGAGATCATGAAGCTATGAAAAGTCAGGTTATTGATGGTTTTAATTATATGTTAGAAAGAGCTAATTATCAACAGTTACCAAATGACATTATTCAAAAGTCATTGGACAAAAAATCTTTAATTAATCTCAAGACAGAGGTTGATTTTAATGATTTTGAACAGTTTTTATGTTACTATTGTGGAGACATTGATGAAACAATTATAGTGAAAAAATTTGGCTTTTTTGAACGAGAAAAAATTGTTGATATTTTGGAAAGAGTCGTTTTATTAATTCACTTTAAAGGAGAGGGTTACTTTCAAGCAAAAGCTAAGAAAAATAAGCAACAAAAAGAGTTGAATTTTATTCCAGGAAAAATGTATCTTTATTTCTATAAAAATATACCAAAACTTGATATTGAGTTACTATTTCCTAATATTAAAACTAGCATGACTTTGAAAGATAGGTTATTATTTGGTGTACCAGCAATTGGAGCAGCAGTCCCCCTTCTTTTGAAAGCATTTCCTAATATTTTAATCATTATTGTTGCTATTTCTATTTTAATTAATGCTCCTTCAATAGTTGAATTTATTAAGGTTGAAAAAGAAAAAGTTCATGATATTATGCCTATTTTAGTGGCAACTTTATCCCTAACTATTACATTGGGGGGATTTGCTTTTAGACAGTATAATCAATATAAAAGTAAACAAATTAAGTTTCAAAAAGAAGTAAGTGATACTTTATTCTTTAAGAATTTAGCGAATAATGCTAGTGTTTTTCAAGCTTTAGCTGATATTGCAGAAGAAGAAGAATGTAAGGAAATTATTTTAGTTTATTATCATTTATTAACCAGTAAAGAAAAATTAAATCCTGAACAACTTGATCAGAAAATTGAACAATGGATGACGGAAAAGTTAGGAATTGATATTAATTTTGATATTCATGGGCCACTGAATAATTTACAGAATATTCATGGTAAAATTCTAACAGAAGAAAGTAATGAAAATGAGCAAAAAGATGTGCCAATTTTATCCTATGATGAGAAAGGGAATATTTTAATATTACCCTTGAAACAAGCAAGAATGGTAATTGATTATGTTTGGGATAATGCGTTTCAATATAATGGGTGTTAATTAAACTGAATAATTACAGCTAATGTAAAAAGAGCTTTATTATTTAAAAATAAAGAAGATTTTGTTACACTTCTAAGCTAATAATTATACTAAAATTGATTATAGAGATAATTGACCCTGATTGAAAACAATGTTAAACAATTCTACAATTATCAGTGTATCGTCTGAAATCATGAGTGGCAGTCCCGTTTTTGCTGGTACTAGAGTCCCAGTGCAAACTTTGTTAGATTATTTAAAAGCAGGAGAATCAATTGATGATTTTTTAGACGGTTTTCCCACTGTCACCAAAGAACAAGTGATTACCTTACTTGAAGAAGTTGAAAAACAACTAATTAGTAAGGTCGCTTAACATAAAAATACTGTTAGATGAATGTATTGATCGAAGACTAGCGAGAGACTTTAGTAATTATGAAGTGAAAACAGTTTCACAAATGGGATGGTCAGGCACAAAAAATGGTCAATTACTTACTCTTGCAGCAGCCGAATTCGATGTTTTTCTAACAGTTGCTCAAAATTTACCTTTTGAGCAAAATCTCCAACAATTTGCTCTTGCTATTATCGTTCTACGGACTTTTTCTAATCAATTGTCTGACTTAAAGCAATTAGTTCCCCAGATTATCTCTATCTTACGAACAGTCCCTAAAGGACAAGCAACAATTATTAGTCAATCCTAATTGATATCAGACTAGCAATTTTTAACCAATTCCCGTAAACTGTGATCTTTGAAACGCACCCTCATCAAAAACCAGTAAAATAACATGACCAATAACCCCATCAAACCCTTTTATTTCGATATTACAGACGAAGAAATTGACTTTTTCGCCGAGGAGTCAAAAAAAATTCTTAAGTCCGGTAGACTCATTTTAGGGGAAAATACGGCCGAATTTGAAAAAGCCTTTGCTGAATATGTTGGCACAAAACACGCGATCGCCGTTAATACGGGTTCATCGGGACTAGAAATCATTTTACGTCTCAAAAAAGCTGGAGGGACAACGGTTTTAGTCCCTACTAACACTAATTTTGCCACCGTGGCCGCCGTTTTAAGAGTCGGGGGACAGGTTCAATATTTGGACATGGACGAGAATACCTTTGCACCCTCTTTAGAGATGGTAAAAGAAGCTGTGGAAAAAGGGGCAAACCCGGCCATTTCTGGGGTGTTATGGGTACATATTGGAGGTGTTATTTCCGCTGAGTTTCCCCAAATTGTGGAATATTGCCACGAAAACGGCTTATTTGTCCTAGAGGATACTGCCCATGCTCACGGGAGTCAAATTAAGGGGGTACAGGCCGGAAATTTAGGAGATGGGGCCGCTTTTTCCTTCTTTCCTACCAAAATTATGACCACCTTTGAGGGAGGAATGATCACCCTTAACGACGATGAAGAAGATTATATCGCGCGATCGCTGAGAAACCAAGGTAAGCGAGGAATGGACTTTGGGGGTTTACATACGGACTTTGGAAATAGTACCCGTATTAGCGAAATTCATGCGGTTTTAGGGCGAATTCAGTTGGCTAAGTTACCAGAGATGATCAAGCGACGACAACGGTGTTATGAGTTAATTACAGCACCTTTGAGAGAGACAGGGATCAAATTTGTTTCGACAGATCACATGGACAGTGCCAGTCAATATAAATTAATGGTACTGCTACCGGAAGGAAAAACAGTCCAAGAGGTTAAAAACGCTTTAGCAGCAGAGGACATATTTTTAGGGGGAACAGTTTACGAAATACCCTGTCATTTACAACCCGTATTTAAGGATATGTGTCCCGAACAAAGTTTACCTCGCGCTGAATATTGGTGTCCGAATCATATTTGTCCCCCGTTGACATCAGGAATGACAGAAGAAGAAGCAAAAATTGTCGGAGAGGCATTAGTCAGACATTTAACTTAATACCAGACCATAACCGATAATAAAAGCAGTCCCCTAGAAAATAACTAGGGGAGATCAGAAAAATATTCTCTCTTTTGGAATTTAACCCATGAGTCAAACACCTATCACAGTAACTTACTCCTTAGAAGAAATCTTGAAGGAGATCAACAATAAGTTAGACAAGATTGATGAGAAATTTGAGGCCAAGTTTGAAAAATTTGAGGCGCAATTTGGTGCTAAATTTGACACCTTGCAAAAAGATGTGAATGATTTGAAGGTAGGACAAACGAGATTAGAAGAAAAATTGACAGGGGACATAAAAGCCCTGGAAGTCGAGGTCAAAGGAATTAATAAACGGTTAGACTCTCAAGAGTTTATTAATCGTTCTATCGCAGTTGGGTTGGTTTTGGCGATTGGGGCAGGGCTAATTAAGTTCTTTTTCCCCAATTTTCCCAACGTACCCCATTAATTGAGTTCTGAAACAAGCGATCGCATCGTTACAAAAATTATTCATTCAACAAACAGGCGATAACTTCCGTAAACCTGTTCAGCGATTGTCCCTAATTATTGAGTAAACTAGAACATGGAGATTTTCGTGAGCTTTTTGGGAACTCTAACAGAGTGAGCCATCAAAGAAAGGAATCATCATTTCTAAGCTAACCCTAGGGAAACTTAAGAAGCTCATCGTTGATTCCTTAAGTTGTTTTCTAGCCGAGTTAAACCGTGATCAGTCGCTGTTAACTCAATTATTACTTGCATTGCACCTAATTACTTTTGAATCCAATTACAACACCCAACTATGACGGAAATTGTTTCTATCCACTCCTATCGCGGTGGTACAGGAAAATCCAACATGACGGCTAACCTAGCAACAACTATGGCTATGTTAGGTAAGCGTGTTGGTATTGTCGATACAGACATTCAATCACCCGGTATTCACATTCTTTTTCGCCTCGATGAAACAAAAATTCAGAAAACTCTCAATGATTATCTTTGGGATGACTGTGAAGCTGAACAAATCGCTTATGATGTAAGTTATGTTCTAACCGATCCCAATACACAAGTTAATAGCCCCAATGGCAAAATTTTCCTGATTCCTTCTAGTATGAAAAGTGAAGATATTGCCACAATTCTTAGTGAAGGATATGACGTAGAACTCCTACAACGGGGGTTTTATGAAGTTAGCGAGGCCTTTGATTTAGACTATCTTTTTGTAGACACTCACCCTGGTTTAAACGAAGAAACTTTGCTTGCTATTGGACTTTCTAGTACCCTGGTAATTCTTTTGCGTCCTGATCAACAAGACTATTTAGGAACAGCCGTTATTGTGGAAGTTGCCAGAGAATTAGAAGTGCCAAAAATGCTGCTTGTGGTTAATAAAGCATTGCCTGATTTTGACTTTGGTATTCTCAAAGATAAAGTCCATGAAACTTATCAATTACCTGTGGCGGGAATTCTTCCCCTCTCAACAGAAATGCTGCGTTTAGGTAGTCAAGGACTGTTTTGTTTACATCATCCTGACCACTCTTTAACTAAGGAAATACAACGAATTGTCTCCCATATTCAAGGCTCAATTTAGAGGACATTATTATGACTAAATCCTCCCAAGATGAGTCGTCTCGTTCCTCTGGTTTAACCTTCCGCGATTTCCAAAAACTTCCAGATCCACAACAACATTTAATTAACTGGATTCGTCGTCAAAATCAAGCTAGTTTACTCGATGTTGCCATTCATATTTGTCAAGATGAAGAAACAGCTTTGAAATGTCTAGAACCTTTAGTTAAAAAAGGTTTTTTAGAAGAAACTATCGAAGAAGATGAACGCTATTATCGAGTTACTTATCCCCCAAAACGGGGACAATCTTTGTTTAAAAAACTGGCCGAAAAAAAGAAAGCCTCAACAGAGTCTCAAGAAGAATCTGAAACTGACACAATTGATTAATTATTGCTCATTTTACCCGGTTGAAATCCCATGTTAGCTACCATTCCTGAAAAGTTTATGCACAGGGTCAGATGGTTTCTGGCCTGCGGTTGGCTGATTCTTATTTTTTCCCTCTTTTATGACCCAATTTCTCCTTGGTTAACTGATAGTAATACCCATTGGAGTCCTTTTAAAATTAATCCTGATGCTTGTATTACGGTTCAAGGAGTTTGTTTAGAACAAGAACCATATTATTTAGGTGCGTCTTTATTTTGGGGCTTAATTGTTCCTAGTGGCGTGTTTATGTTGTTAGTTTTTGGTCATGAATTTTGGCGGAGAATTTGTCCTTTGGGGTTCATGTCTCAACTGTTTCGTTCTTTAGGAAAACAACGACAACGGAAACGGGTTGATCCCAATACCGGACAAACTCACTATGAATTAGTGAAAATAAAGGCTGATTCTTGGTTGGGAAAAAATGCCTTAAAACTGCAATTGGCCTTGTTATATATTGGAGTTTGTGGCCGTCTTTTATTCTATGATTCTAATCGCACTATTTTAGGTGTTTTCTTATTATTGACCATTGCTTCTGCTATTCTCGTTGGTTATCTTTATGGGGGAAAAACTTGGTGTCAATATTTCTGTCCTATGGCCCCTGTACAAGAGTTTTATGGGGAACCGAGAGGACTTCTTAATAGTGTGGCCCATGAAGGAAAAACAACGGCAATTACTCAATCTATGTGTCGTCGTCAAAACGCTGATGGAACAGAAACCAGTGCTTGTGTTGCTTGTAATAGTCCTTGTATTGATATTGACGCAGAACGTTCCTATTGGGATGCTATTAAAAAGCCTGACTATAAGTTTCTTTACTACAGTTATGCGGGTTTAGTCGTCGGTTTTTTCCTTTATTATTATCTTTATTCAGGCAGTTGGGCTTATTTATTATCTGGTGCTTGGACTCATCAAAAAAATCAATTAGAACTCTTATTCTCCCCAGGATTTTATCTTTTTAATACCCCCATTCCTATCCCCAGATTAATTGCTGCACCCTTAACAGTTGGGTTATTTAGTGCTTTGGGATATTTTGTCGGCATTCAATTAGAAAAACTCTACAAAACCTATCAGTTTAAAAATAATCCTATCCTAACGCCTCAACAGTTACAACACCAAGTTTTTACCTTAACAACTTTTTGGGTTTTTAATTTTTTCTTTATTTTTGCGGGACGTTCTTATATTGGGAAGTTTCCCATTCAAGTACAATATTTGTTTAATATCTCATTAGTTTTAACCAGTACGTTATGGTTATATCGTACTTGGGGAAGAAGTCTAGAACGTTATTCCCGTGAAAGTTTAGCTAGTCGTTTACGACAACAGTTAACCCGCTTACAGGTTGATGTTTCTCGCTTCTTAGAAGGTCGTTCTATTGACTTATTAACCGCAGACGAAGTTTATGTGTTAGCCAAGATTTTACCTGGTTTTACTGGTGATAAACGTCTAGAAGCGTACAAAGGAATTTTGCGAGATTCTTTAGAAGAAGGTTATGTTAACACAGCAAGTAGTTTAGAAGTTCTGCAACAAATGCGCCAAGAATTAGGCATTAGTGAACAAGAACACTTAACTATATTAACAGAATTAGGGGTAGAAGATCCAGATTTATTAGACCCAAATCAAAAGCGTTCCCGTGAAAATCAATTGCGTTTACAAACCTTCCGTCAACGCATTCGGGGAATGGTTGGTAGTAAACGAAGACGGGGGGCCAAAGGGTTAGGACGGGAATTATTAAAGGTGGTAAAAAAGGAAAAAGCCATTGGTGATGTATTAGATAAAGAAGGGGGAACAGTTGAATCTTTATCACGAGAATATGGTATTACCTTAGAAGAAGAGAAACAAATTATTGCTAATTTAGATGGAGAATCTCAACTCGAACGTCGTAGTGATATTCTCTTACATCAATTACAAGATTTACAAGATATTGAACTCGCATTGTTACATCCTCCTGCTACTTTAGCTATTCCTCATTTAAGGACTGGTTTAGAGATTTTGCGGTCTACAGTTTCCCAAAAACAACGGGTTATTGCTAAGGGAGTTCTCAAGATTTTGGAACAATGGGACTCAGGAACCGAAGCAACTCGTATTGTGTTAGCATTAGCAAGTTTAACCCCTCATGTGTTACCAAATTTATTAGAAGATCATGAACAAAAATGGTCAGAAAGATTGAGTGACACTCATTTATCTCGTCTACAACAACAGTTAAAACAAGAAGGGCCAAAACCAGCTAAATTGTCTGATAAAGTGATGGCAAGTTACTTAGAAACTTTGCTCGCAGAACCAGATTCTTTAACCAAAACAGTGAGTCTTTATTTATTAGCAAAACTGGATAATGAACGGGGAAAACAACAGGCCCGTCAACTGTTAGATTCTTATTTAATGTTGAATCCTTCCCTGAAAGAAACCGCACAGCAAATCTTAGCTAATGCTGATGAACAAGAAACCAAAGTTGTCACACCCTTAGAACGATTATTGTATCTTTCTAGTTGTGATTTATTGAAGGCATTGAAAGCAGAAAGTTTAATGGAATTATCCTATCAAGTTCCTATAAAAGAGTATCAAAAATCTGATATAATTTGGGAACAAGGAGAAGTTTGCAAAGACTTATTGATGCTTTTAGATGGTCAAGTAGAGTCTCAACATCTCCAAGAAGATGAGACGGTTATTATGGAAGAAATTGAGCCAGTAAACCTCTTAAATGAGTTGGAAATTCTCGGTAATTTAGAAGCAATGGGAACCTGTATTGTAACTTCTCCTAAAGCATTTTTCTTGGTGATTGAAGGATCAATTTTTAATGAACTTCTCGCCCAAGATAAAGGATTTTCTCGTAAGGTAATTGAACAAGAAAGTCGTCGTTTACAACAGTTACAACAGTTAACCAATTCATAGTAAGATTATCAATTTAGCCATTCATCTAGGGAATTTAGAGAAAAATCAAACTACAATCATGCCATAATTAATCTTTGATAATGAGGTTGGGGAATGGGATCACCAAATTCTTGTGCGGTTTCAATCCATAATTGAATTGCTGCCTGAATATTTTCTAAAGCAGATATTTGAGTATTTCCATGAGCAACACAACCGGGTAATTCAGGCACTTCAACAATAAATACCTGATCTTCTTCACTCCAATACATGAATAATTGATATTTATACATAGCGTAAGTCCTGTACAATGTAGATAATGTTAGTTTAATTTATCTTCTATGACAACTACCCAAAGTATCCCCAAACTTCTCAGTTTTGATGATTATATCAACGACTATCCCGATGATGGCAAACAATATCAATTAATTGAAGGAAAATTAGTCGAAATGATGCGCCCTATTGGAAAACATGAAGAAATTGGCGGCTTTATCTCTTTTGAGTTAAGCTTAGAAATAGAAATCAGAAGGCTAAAGTTACCCTATTTCATTCCTAATACTGCTGCTATTAAACCTAATCGGCCTAATACGGGCTATGTTCCTGATATTATTGTCTTGGATCGGGAAAACTTAGTCAATGATCCTTATTGGGAAAAAGCATCTTCAATTTCTCTGGGAAAATCAGCTAAATTAGTGATTGAAATTGTTAGTTCTAATTGGCGCGATGATTACCTAAAAAAATTCGATGATTATGAAGAATTAGGGATTAAAGAATATTGGATTATTGATTATTTAGCTAAAGGTTCAGCCAGATATATTGGCAGCACCAAAGAACCTACTATTTCAATTTATCAGTTAATTAATGGAGAATATCAAGTTAGTTTGTTTAAAGGAGAAGAAAATATTACTTCTTCGATTTTTCCAGAATTATTGTTGACAGCAAACCAAATTTTTCAGGCAGAAAGCCGTCTTTAATTATTGAGTAAGGGAGTTAAACGATGTTAATTGCTTTTGATTTTTGGTCATAATGGGATTATTTACGTTGTTGTGCATTAGTATACGCGGGATCATGTTCTGCAAAACTCAAGATAAAAACTCGTTTCGGGGCTGGAGATTGATAAATTCGATAAACTAACCGATAAGCTATACCATTCCACTCAATTTCTAATGCACGACAATTAGTTAACTTTCCTGATAAGGTATGATTGGGAATAGTAGAGGTTTGATAAGGATCAAGGGCAAGTATTCGCTGATAATTAACAAAATCTTCCCTCAGTTCTCTAGGGAGTTGGGGTAAATCCTGAGAATTAATTAATTTGTGAACTTTAATCAGATATCTGGGTTTGATAACCACGTTTTTGTAACCAATGATTTAAAGATTCTTCATTAATTTCATCTTCTTGATCAAGAGTTGTAATCCATTGTTCAGACTTATCTAAATCATTGAGGCGTTCTATCGCTTTCTTTTCTGCTGAAATCAAGGAATCTATCGGCACTTTTTCGGCAATATAAGCCATCAAATCTAGTTTTTCTGGTAAACTTAAGCGATCAATTTCGTTTTTAAGAGTTTGGAGATTAAGGCTAGTCATAATTATAACAGGCATTTATCACTTAATAATAACTTAAGTATAGTTGAAAATATTATTTTGTCGGGATTCTTTGACCTAAAAATTCATTGATTTCTCAATGTCTGGGAATTGATGACACTTTTTGAACAGTTTCCTAAGCAGTTTAAACATCCCTTAACCCAGAATCGTGTCACAATATAAACAAAAATGTCACTATAATAACGGAGAGGAATATGGTTGCAACCCCAATCAAAACAGAGAAACGCCTAACCATACAAACTGCGGATATTGCTCAAGATACTAGCACAATTCGCTCCCTAGACTGGGATAGAGATCGCTTTGATATCGAGTTTGGACTCCAAAACGGAACCACTTACAACTCTTATATCATTCGTGGGGATAAAATTGCCTTAGTAGACACTTCTCACGCCAAATTCCGTCAGCTATACTTAGAGACGTTAACGGGATTAATCGACCCCAAAACCATTGATTATCTGGTCATCAGTCACACAGAACCGGATCACAGTGGTTTAGTCAAGGATATCTTAGCACTTGCGCCCCAAATTACCATTGTCGGGTCTAAAGTTGCCATCCAATTTTTAGAGGACTTTGTACACCAACCTTTTGAACGTATTTTAGTTAAAAGTGGGGAGTCTTTAGACTTAGGGAAAGGTCATGTTTTAGAATTTGTTAGTGCGCCTAATTTACATTGGCCTGACACCATTTTAACCTATGACAAAGGGACAGAAACCCTCTTTACTTGTGATGTCTTTGGAATGCACTATTGTTCCCATAGTCTCTATGATGAACATTTAGACGCGATCGCCCCAGACTATCACTTCTATTATGAGTGTTTAATGGGGCCTAATGCTCGGTCTGTTCTCTCTGCAATGAAGCGAATGGACACATTAGGAGAAATTACCACCGTTGCCAATGGACACGGCCCTCTATTGCGCTATAATGTTCATGAGTTAGTAGAACGCTATCGCACTTGGAGTGAGGAACAAAGCAAAGCCGAGAAAAGTGTGGCTGTGTTTTATGTTTCTGACTACGGATACAGCGATCGCCTTTCCCAAGCCATTGCTAAAGGTATTACTAAAGCAGGGGTTGCGGTTGAAATGGTGGATCTTAAATCTGCTGATCCCCAAGATGTGAATGAAGTTGTTAGTCGTTCTGCGGGAATTGTGATCGGAATGCCTCCCTTAGAAGGCAGTCACAACAAGGAAACTACCAGTAATATAGGAACCATTATTGCTGCGGTAAAAGATAAGCAATATGTGGGTTTATTTGAGTCTTATGGGGGAAATGACGAACCAATTGATCCCTTATTAACCAAGTTCCGAGAAGCAGGTTTAGGTCAAGGGTTTAAGTCCATTCGTGTTAAGGATATCCCAACAGAAGGCATTTATCAACTCTGTGAAGAAGCTGGAACCGACTTAGGCCAAACTTTAACCCTAGATCGCAAAGTTAAACAACGCAAATCTTTAGATACGGACTTAGATAAGGCGATTGGTCGCATTAGTGGCGGCTTATATATTCTAACAGCAACCAAAGGAGAAATCAAGGGGGCGATGTTAGCTTCTTGGGTGACACAAGCAAGTTTTGATCCTCCTGGGTTTACGGTTTCCGTGGCCAAAGATCGTGCGATAGAATCATTAATGCAGGTGGGAGATAGCTTCCTTTTAAACATCCTGGAAGAAGGGAAATATCAACCCTTAATGAAGCATTTTCTCAAACGGTTTCCCCCTGGTGCAGATCGTTTTGAAGGAATAA
Source organism: Crocosphaera sp. XPORK-15E (assembly GCF_034931425.1). Lineage (NCBI taxonomy): Bacteria > Bacillati > Cyanobacteriota > Cyanophyceae > Chroococcales > Aphanothecaceae > Crocosphaera > Crocosphaera sp. XPORK-15E. The sequence goes on along the minus strand of NZ_JAYGHQ010000016.1, from coordinate 239,832 downwards.
ACATCCAAACGGCTAATAATGGATCACCAATTTTAGTTGATGCTTTAGCTTATTTAGAGTGTGAAGTGGTGAGTCGAATGGAGTGTAATGATCATTGGGTTGTTTATAGTAAAGTGACCAATGGACGAGTCTCAAACCCCGATGGTTTAACCGCAATTCATCACCGAAAAGTAGGCAATTACTATTAAACTGGTAGGGTGGGCAATGCCCACCTTTTTTTTGATTATTTTTTGTTATAAATACTATAAAGCAAGAGTATATCTTAATGCGTTACTAACTGTTTCCATTGATATTGAACCGATGATCCGATAAACCGCATTTAATGTAATCGTCGCTAAATTATCAGTCATAATCACCGAATCTGTCAATAAACCTGATTGTTGTCCTTCATGAGAATTGATTAAAATAGTAACACGACTAGAATGGCCAGCACGAGACATTTTACTGGTAATCATCGCAATAATTACTTGATTCAAATTAGTTTGTAAATTATCTGCTTGAACAATAAGTGCAGGTCGTTGTTTAGCGGTTATGAGGTCAGAATTTGGAAATAATACAAGGACAATATCACCTCGCCTAATCATGAGATTTTGTTCCATCATAATCATCATATATACTCATTTCTTCACTATTCCAATCATCGGCAAAACTAGCAAGATTTTCTCTTAAAATTTGTGCTTCTTGTGGATCAATTTCTTGTTCCTGTAAATTGATTTTACTAGAATCAATAAACGTAACAATGACTTTTGTCCCTTCTGGTATATTCTTAGGTTTTTGGGTCAGTTTTATTTGACCATTACGATAGATCCCTTCATAGTTAGTGAGCATTTTTTACTCCTTAATTTTTAATGATTCGGCTAAAGGTGAATTTATTTGTATTTCATGTTGCTTTAATATCTCTGATAATTTTGGAGATTTTGTTGTTTCAGTAATCAAATAATGTCTTGATAAGTTTTTATCTAACATATTAGATTCTAGAATCTTGTGTATTTGAGACAAATGATTAAATTGATTATTCATAGAATAAAAATGTGATTTTTCTACTTATACCTATTTTAGTACATAAAAACCACAATTTTAAGTTAACTGTAAAAAATTAATATTTTTTTTGTATTGTTGATAATATTTTCCTCGTACTCCTCCTCAAAAATCATACTCATCTAACATTTCATCATCTTGGTATATTATTGTGTTATCTTTCATGATAAATCAAAAATATACTAAAATGCCCTATAATATGGATTATCATGAAATAAATTATCAAATCAATTGCCAATGAAACATTATTTAGTTTATAGTCAACTGTCACAAAAACCTGATTCCGCACATGAACATCTTGATGTCATGTGTGCCAATTCTGTCGCTAATCTTGGCTATCCTTCCATTTTAGCTTATCCAGAGAAACAAACATCAGGATTTAATTTATTCCCTTTACTATCTCCCTTTAAACCCAAAAAACCTGCTCAAAGCTTGGTAGAATTTTATGATGTTCAAGATAAATTAAAGGTTTTACTCCTATCCATTCCTCAAATAATTGATAAAGGAATTAATCGTCTAAATCTTAGTACCTTAGTCTGTAAATATTATTTGCCAATTCATCTAAAAAATAATATTCAGGCAGTTCATACAAGAGACTGGAATTTTGCTAAAGCTGCTGTTAAGAACCAGATTCCAACCATTTTTGAAAGCCATTACTTTGCAGAAAGTCCTTTCGATCAAGACATTGTTAACAACCCTTATTTTAGAGTAATTATTACTCAATCAGAATTAACCAGACAAAGCATAATTGATGCAGGAATGCCAGCAGATAAAGCAATTTGGTTACATAATGGATTTAACCAATCTTTTCTAGAAAGGTATCCAGAAGATGCCCAAAAATGGCGCAATGAATTATTAAAAAATGACCGTCAATACCTAGTAATTTATTCTGGTGCATTATATCCTTTCAAGGGAGTTGATTTGTTAATTGATGTTGCTAAAGAATTACCGAATATTCAATTTTGTGTTACAGGAGGAACAGAAGAACAAGTTAAGCATTATCGACAATTATCCCAAGATAAACAAGTTAATAATATAAATTTTTTGGGTTGGATTGTACCGCGATCGCGTCTTGTTAGTTTATTCCAAGCTGCGGATATTTTAGCACATCCTCACCTATCAGGAAAGTCAGCAAATTTCACTAATCCTGTCAAATTTTTTCAATATTTAGCATCAGGAACCCCCCTTGTTTCTACAGAAATTCCTCCCTTAATGTACTTTAAAAATACTGTTCCTGTTGGGGTTTGGTGCGAACCGGATAATCCGATTATTTTTGCCGAGTCAATTGAAAAAGCATTGAAAATGTATCCTAGAAAAATAGGAGGGTATCAGGAAAATATCGAGTATGGGAAAGAATTTTCTTGGGAAAAACGAGCAGAAAAAATTTTAAAATATGTTCCTGAATTAATGATTGAGTAAAGATAAAACAATGGATTTAGAAAAAGAATCTCAATTATCCTTGAGAGAAAAAACGGACAATGTAACAATTATACAAGCATTAGAAAAGCGTCTAATAACAGCAACTGCTCCCGAAGAAATTGATGCTTGTTTGCAAATTTATCGAGAAGTTATACAACAAAAGGAGTTAATCAAATTCAATAAACATCAACGGACAATAGAAAACTTTCAAATCATTCGTCAAACATCTTTATGGGGAATTATTATCAGTATTGGTGTCGCCTTAATTATTAGTCGATTAACCATTCCAGGATTAATTTTAATCGGGGTTGTTTTTTATGATTTTATTTTTGATTATCAAAAATTTAGGAAATGATTAAAGAAACTTGTTACCTCATAATTGGGTGGGCTATAATGAATAATTAATCAATAAATTATGATCCCATAACCCACCAATAACAATTAAAGATTAAGGATTTTAAAATTCATCATTTCCCTCTTGATAACTTCCAACTAAATTAGGATCAGTATCCCGTTTTGAGCCTAATAAATCCAAACGATCAACCCGAATTACAGGACTCGAACGATTTATCCCTGTATTCCGATCTGTCCAAGTTTCAATTTCCAATGAACCTTGAATACCAATTAAGCCACCTTTCTTAACATAATTAGCGGCGATTTCTGCAGTCTTTCCCCAGATTTTTAAATTAAACCAATCTGGTTCATCACTTTTACTAGAACGACGATTAACCGCTAACGTCAAAGTACACAAAACCGTTCCCGATTCAAAATATCTGACTTCTGGATCTCTGCCAGCACGACCGACTAAATTAACAACATTTACGCCCATAAAATTTATGCTCGAATTTATTTGGTACTAACGTATTTTATCAGTTATCAGTTATCAGTGACCAGCGACCAGGTAGAAAATTTATTTTTGTCAATTTCTTCATGGATCTCTGCTGGCCTGCCTCCACAACGGGAACAAATCCCTCCGCCCCCTTGTCAAACGTGACATCACTGATAACTTCTACTTAACTATTGGCCGATTTCTAGTATAAATTGATTAATGCAGCTAGACTTACTAAAAGAAACGTAATAAAATCCGTTCGACCCCCTGTGGGTCATTGAACCATAGTAGTCTTTTATATTAAGGGGCATAAGCAAACGTGGGTATTTTTAGTCGTTTTTCCTTATCGCGGGACATGGGCATAGATCTAGGGACTGCTAACACCCTGGTCTATGTTTCCGGCAAAGGTATTGTCCTGAACGAGCCATCCGTTGTGGCCATTGATAAAGATCGCAAAATTCCCCTAGCGGTGGGGGAAGAAGCCAAAAAAATGTTAGGACGTACCCCAGGTAATGTGGTGGCTTTGCGTCCGTTGCGAGATGGGGTAATTGCGGACTTTTTGAGTGCCATGATCATGCTCAAAGAGTTTATTCGTCGGGCCCATGAAGGAAGTCCTTTGGGCAACCCTCGGATGGTCATTGGCATTCCTAGTGGCATTACAGAAGTGGAAAGACGGGCCGTCATTGATGCGGCCAGAGAAGCAGGGGCCAGAGATGTGGGTTTAATTGAAGAACCCATCGCCGCAGCTTTAGGGGCAGGTTTACCCGTAACAGAAGCCACCGGAAACATGATTGTTGACATCGGTGGGGGAACTACAGAAGTAGCAGTTCTGAGTTTACAAGGACGGGTATTAAGCGAGTCTGTCAGGGTTGCAGGGGATGAATTAACTGAGTCCATCATCCACTACCTGAAAAAAGTCCATAACATGGTGATTGGGGAACGGACTGCCGAAGAAATCAAAATTCGTCTAGCCTCTGCTTATCCCATGCGTCATGAAGAAGAACCCACCATGGAAGTGCGCGGGTTACACCTCATGTCAGGGTTGCCTCGTACCGTCACCGTCAAAGGGGAAGAAATCCGTGAGAGTATGGCCGAACCCTTAGCCGTCATTGTCGATGCCATTAAACGGACGTTAGAGCGTACCCCTCCCGAATTAGCGGCGGATATCATCGATCGCGGCATCATGTTAGCGGGTGGTGGAGCCTTATTACGGGGACTCGATACCTTACTCAGTCATGAAACCGGAATTGTCACCCATATCGCTGAAGATCCCCTGCTCTGTGTGGTCAAAGGAACTGGAGAAGTGCTGAAACACCCCACCGTTTTAGATCGGATTTTAAGCGAAAGCTCTCGCATGATGTAAACAGGACAGAAAGAAAGACACAAAATGCTGATAGTGCGTCGTTGGTATGCTCGGTATGGCTCCAAACTAATCTGGGCCGGGGTCGCTTTAGGAATGGGTTGGTTTCTGCGTCAAACCCAAGGGGCCGCTATCCTGGAAATGTATTATTGGGTGACTCGTCCTTTACAGTCCGAGTCCCCTCAAGTCGTACAAGAGCGACTAACCAACGCGCGAACCATTGAACTAGAACAGCGTTTAGTGGAATTAGAGCGACAAAATGAGCAATTGCAAAAACTGCTTGGTTATTTTGAAGCTCAACAAAAAAACGTGATTGCGGCTCCCATTATTGGCCGCAGCGCGGATGATTGGTGGAAACAGGTGATTCTGGGCCGCGGCAGTAAAGATGGCATAGAAGTCGGCTTTGTGGTAACGGGGATTGGCGGATTAATTGGTCGTGTTGTTGATGTCACTCCCCATACCAGCCGCGTTTTGCTCGTTAGTGATCCTACCAGTCATGTTGGTGCTAGGGTGAGTCGTACTGGTACGATGGGAGTCATTAAAGGGGATGGTTCCCGTATTGCCGTGATGCGCTTTTTTGAAAAAGTGCCTAAAGTCAGTCCTGGGGATACGATTACTACTTCTCCTGTTAGTCGTCTTTTTCCTGATGGTTTACCCATTGGACGAGTACAGTCTGTTGACTTGGAAAAGGGCCCGGCCCCCGAAGCGAAAATTTTATTAACTTCCCCGATTAATGATTTAGAATGGGCGGTTATTCATCCGTTTAAAAGTAAGTAAAAAGATTCATTAACTATTAATTATGAACCCATGAACTGGCAGCGATATTCTTTTCTTAATAATCTTATTATCGGCAGTTCAGCTACCTTGTGTCTGCTACTGTCTCTGACTCGTCTTCCTGGGATGGAATTACTCGGTATTGGCACTAATTGGGTGTTAATTTGGCTGGTAGTTTGGAGTATGAAAAGAACAGTATTTCAAGGGATGATAGCAGGGTTAGTTATGGGATTAATTCAAGATGGACTTACGGGGGCCTATCCTTCCCATATTTTGAGTTTAGTTATGGTTGGAGTTTTAACGGCACGTCTTCAGAAACAAAAATATATTCAAGAAGATTTTATCTCAGTTGCTTTAATTGTATTTGGTATGGTGATTGTTGCTGAAACAAGTACATCGATTCAATATATTCTAGGAGGGATGCGCCCCTTGACAGATATCTGGCGTGACTATCAACAATTAGTGTTATCTTCAGCCATTTTAAGTAGTTTATGGGCCCCTGTTGTCTATTATCCCCTTAATTCTTGGTGGGATAAAGCTCCTTATAAAGCGAGTAGTCAAAAATAGGTAACTGGAATTAGACAATAACAATCTGTTGATCGGGTTAAATCTAAGTTAGGATTAAGAGTGGCTAATTACTCTTCATTTAAAGTACCTCAGATAAAACAAGATTACGGAATTGACTAGAACTACCTAAATTATTAGGAGTGTCATTATCATTAAAGAAAACAAGACGGTCATAATCACCTGTAAAATATTGACCAAGACTAATACTGTAATCTTTCCAACCATTAACAGCTTCAGAATCATTTAAACCTTGATAATCATTAAAAGCTTGATTGCCAAAAGTTTGAGTTCCATACAGTTGAAATATGGTGTTGGTATTATTAAACAAATTATCATCATTATCTAAACCAACCCCTTGTATTTCTCCTTGTTCCCCACTTCTGAATTGAAAACTTAGGCGGGTATTTGCAGTAATGTTGTAATTAGTTAAATCAAAGGATTTCCAAGCATTATTCTCAAGTTTTACTTCATTACCATTATTAGGATAAGTGACAACAGCTTGGGGAGTATCTTGAGGTAAAGGCCTCCCATTATTAATGGAAGCATTGCCATAGGTTTGTAGGGTTTTGCTAGTAGTAGTCCCATTCAGATTTAAAGTCAGTTTATCATTAACAGGTGGAGGTGTATTTTCAGCTAAAACCAGATTACGGACTTGACTAGAACTACCTAAGTTATTAGGAGTATCATTATCATTCATGAAGACTAAACGGTTATAATTACCCGTAAAGAAGTCTCCCACGTTGATAGTATAAGTTTTCCAACCATCAACAGTATTGTAATTATTAAAGGCTTGATTTCCGAAGGTTTGTGTACCGAAAAGTTGAAAGAAGGTGTTAGTATTATCATAAATATTGTCATTATTATCAAAGCCTAATCCTTGGATTTCTCCTTCACTATCACTACGGAATTGAAAACTTAGGCGGGTATTTGCAGTAATGTTGTAATTAGTTAAATCAAAGGATTTCCAAGCATTATTCTCAAGTTTTACTTCATTACCATTATTAGGATAAGTGACAACAGCTTGGGGAGTATCTTGAGGTAAAGGCCTCCCATTATTAATGGAAGCATTGCCATAAGTTTCTAGGGTATTACTAATCTCTATTCCGTTAATAGTAATCATCAAACCTTGAACATTAACCGTAAAAGTATTATCAATAAATTGATCGTTAGCTGTTCCTCGAATGGTGATTTCTGCTGTTCCTGATTGATTAACTTGATAATCAAGAGTTAGCTGATTATTGTTAATAGTTGCTATTACTAACCCAGGATTACTATTAGTTAAAACACTCTTATTAATGACATCCCCATCAACATCACTAAACACATTTGTTAAGTCAATGATTGTATTAGCTGCATCTTCATTAACAGTAACAGGTGCAATCGGATTTTGAACTACAGGTAAATCATCTACAGGGTTTACAGTAACGGTGAAGATATTATCAACAAATTGACCATTAGATGTCCCTCTTACTGTAATATTAGCCGTTCCTGATTTATTATCTAGATAATCAAGGGTTAATTGACTATTGTTAACCGTAGCTATCACTAACCCTGTATTACTATTAGAGAAAATACTCTTAATAATGACATCCCCATCAACATCACTAAACACATTAGTTAAGTCAATGATGCTATTAGCTGCATCTTCATCCACACTAATGTTATTAAGAGGATTAGCAACGATAGGAGGATTATCAGGAGGGGCATCATAAACTAAAGTATAAGTATTATCTCCAGAAGTCGCCGTATAATCGAATAAATGAAGCTTATTTTCGTAAATTGGGCGGCCTGCTTGGGGGAAAGTGCGATCGGTTAACCAAACATTTTCTAATAAAACTTCTGTACCATCGGAACGTAAAACCCTTTCAATTCTCGATTCTCCGTTACTCGGATCATCAAGTTCAATATAATTCCAACCGTCAGTTAAGTTAACCGTAATTACTACATTGCGATCGCTTGTTGTTAAAGGGCCATCAGTTGTCCCCTCATAAACCGCGTTAACTGCTGCTGTCCCTCCGTTACTGAAATAGACAGTATCGGGAATAATATCAACGTCAGGGTTATTATTAACGAGATAATCAGGTAATCCGTCATCATTGGGAACTGTTGCCCGTACAATGTGGGTTAATTCGTGAATATTGACTTCTGCAATTTGGGAAAGTTCAGGAATACCTAAGCCGTTAATATGCTCAAAACTGGCATCATATTCCACAAAACGCCCTTGTAGGGTAGATTTTAAATACCAGTTAGCGGTTTGAGTTTGTCCGGGTGCAATATCTCCTAGATTAACTTTGAGAGAGGGCGTAATAGGTTGAGAACCGACGGAAGTACCAATTAAATCGAAGTCAATCAGTAAACCTTGTTCACTTTCGACGATTTTCGGTTCTGCGGAGATAATTTCTAAATCTTGGGCCGTTCCGTAACCTTGGTTTTGGACAATTAACCCTAAAGCAAATGGTACTGATGTTTCTATAGGATCAGTAAAGGGATCATCTGAGTAAACATTCCGTTCTAGGAAGTAATCTAAATATAGTTCAGCTTGGGGTAATACCGTAACTTCCGTAGGATAGAGATCAACGGTGATAGTTTGACCATTTTCGACATAACTGAAGCTTCCCCCGATATTATATTCAGTTTCGGTAGTAGGTGCGGCGTTAGCGGTGGGAATGATGGTAAAGTTAGCTGTTCCGATGCTATCTGCTGCCAGAGTACCAGTACCGTTGATCTCAGTTAAACCCATCAAGGTTGGGGACGTAATAGCAAAGCGATCATTAACCAGATTACCCTCAGAATCGGTGATTTCCAGATTAATCAGGATATTATCTAAGGAAATATCATCATTGAGGTTTTCTAAGGTCAAAACTCCCTCAAAAGCGGAACGAGTCATGATCGCATCTTGGCTGATTTCAATACCAACCCGTGCGGTAACATAAGGGGTAGGTGAACCCGGAATAAAGGGTATAGTAATCACACCAGGGACGAAACCACCACCACCACCACCAGTAACACCACCACCACCACCACCATAGGTGATTTGAGGTAAGGGACAATCTCCGTCTACATGATAGATAGGAATGGGGGTAATTTGTTCAACGTTGATGAAGTCGTCTAAACTGTGGTCAAAGTTTTGGTATTCCCAGAATAATGCACCAAAGATATCACAAGGGGCTGGGCCGTCTCCTGCTAAGCGTTCGAGACGTATAGGCACAACTAGGGAACTTTTAGCGGGAATTGTCCCTAAATAGTCGATTTGTGGGTCAATATCATAATAAGGATGTTCCCCAAAGGAGAAGTAAGCATCTTCTGCACCAATTAAGCCATGATTGGTAACAGTAACATCAATGATCTGCACTTCTCCCACTTCATCTAAACTGGAGAGATCGAAAGAACCAGGGGTTACGGTGACGACAGGTAAAGGTACTTCCGTTTCAAAGGTCGCTTCTAAGGTAATTTGGTAAACATCGGCGATTTCTGTGGGACGAACAACCCAGTTATATTTAACGGTTTGATAGGGTAAAAAGACATCAATATCTTTGGTAACACCTGCTTCTACAGCGAAATTTTGTGTCCCGATACCGTGTTTATCTGCTTCCACTCTCAGGGTATAGAAACCTTCTGTTAGGTTATCTAAGGAAAACATCCCATCAGGATCTGTATAGGTGTTGAGAATTTCTCCCGTGATACCATCTAAGAGGGTAATCGTCGTATTTTCAACTTTTGGCTGTCCATCTGCCAAATAATACAATTCATCAACAAAATTGAAGTTAACACCGCCAATAGCATCGGATACGGCGCGGAAATTAAAGGGCAGTTGTAAACTATCACTAGGACGCAAATTATCGTTAAAGGCAATACTACCTTGATACAGGGTTAGAGGTAAATTTGCATCTGGGGTTAAGGTGAGGGTGACAGTAGTTGACTCATTGGGATCTAACGTCGGAATTGTGGTATTTGTGGCTAAGGATAACCAAGGTACATCAGGCAGTAGAACATCTATATCACCCGACGCTAATGATCCGGTATTGGTTAAGGTAAACTCGACAATGGTTTGATCTCCCCGTAGCATTCCTGCATCTAAGGGGGATAAACTGGCCACTAATTGCGATCGCAGTGGGTTAACATCTACGGTAACAGGAATGCGACTGGTTACGCCTTCGGCAGTAGTTACTTCAATTTCAAAGGTATCCCGCAATATATCGGCATCTGGGGCTAAAATACTGTAATTTAGGCTACTGGTGTTATTATTGCCTATTGTGGGGTCAACGCTGGTACTAATTACCCAATCACTAGGCGCACCGATAATACTGGTAGTGAGTCCTGTTAAGCTTTGGGGGCTATAATTTCTTAGGGTAAGTTGTCCGGTTTTGGCCGCATCTTCCGTGACATTGAGTAAAACGGATGATTGGGTGAAACTTAGCCCTAAAACGCTAAATTCGTCCTCTGGGGTGGTTCTTTCGCCAGGGTTAAGGTATTGGGTAGCGTAGAGGTTATAGTTACCTGCTTGGCTGGCTGTGGGGGTAAAGTTATAGTTATAGTTACCGTTAGCATCGGTGAGAATATCAATGGTGAAAATTCCCCCAGTATTCTCATTTTCGAGGTAAACCGTCGCAAATTCAAAGGGTATGGGCTGTCCGTTTTGATTGCTGATAGTTTGTCCCGTTATCTCGATGGTTTGCCCTGCTACGCTGGTTATGATATCAGTTTCGATGGTTGCATAGTAAAGAGGTGTAACGGTGAGGGGTGTTACGGTAATAAGTTGGTTATTGTTTTCTGCGTCCCCTTCGTTGAGTTGTCCATCTGCATCTGTTACAGCGATCAGGTAGTAATTACCGGGGGTTTCAGGCAAAATAACGGGAATAGTGCGAGTATATTCGATTTGGGGGTCAATGGTTCCCGCAAACTCAATACCTCGCCCTAATGTTCCTCCTGTATCGTTCCCAATGGCGATATCATTACCGTTACCAAAGATAGCATCAGGGGAGAGATACAAACGATCTACCCAAGGGCCTGTGGCTGCAAAATTGCTATCATTTTTAACAGTATAGGTGACATTTGTAGTGCGATCGCTAAACCCATTTTCTCCACTTAAATTAGTAACTATTAAATCAGCATTTGTCCCATCGTTATCAATAATAGTTAAGGTGGCTGTGTTTTGTGTGCCAATAGTTGCCCCATTGGTAGGAGAAGTTAGGGTTAAATTAATCGTTTCGTTGCTTTCATTTAAAGCGTCATTAACAACAGGAATAGTAACTATTTTTGAGGTTTCACCATTGGCAAAAGTGACGTTAACTGAAGTATTAGAATAGTCTGCTGGACGGGTTGCGGTTCCGTCCGTTAAGTTAATGGTAGCACTGACTGATCCATCACTTCCTCCTGTACGATTTACTGTTACTGCAATGACAGGGTTTCCATTTTCATTAACACTGTAATTAGCTTGAGAGAAGACTAAAATACCAGGGACTGCATCATTATCAATAATGTTTAAAAATGCCGTTTGTTGCGTCCCCAATGTTGCGCCATTGGTAGGATTTGAGAGGGTTAAATTAACGGTTTCTGTGGGTTCATAAACGGGGTCATTATTGATGGGAATAGTAACAGTTTTGCTGGTTTCTCCATCAGCAAAAGTAACAGTAATGGGGGTGTTGGTATAGTCACTTACTGCGGTTGCTGTTCCATTACTAGGGGTTAAGGTAACACTAACTATGCCATCACTTCCACCAGTGCGGGTAAGAGTAACAGCAACGACAGGAGTTCCGTCTTCATTAACAGTGTAATTAGTTCCACTGAAAGTTAACGTGCCAGGAATAGATGGAAATTGTTGATAATCTCCTACTATCTTAATATAGGAGTTCGCTGCTCCTCCATGATCTGCACGCAAAATCTGGATGTAGTTTTTGCCCGTTTTTAAACTTCCTAGATCGATATTTGGATATTCATTGGCACTGGCTCCACCCTCTGCTGAGGCTCCAAATTTATACTGCCCATTTACCCAAACAAATATAGAGTTATCAGCACCAAAATTGCCTTTTAAATTGCTAACACCATAAAGTCCTCCATCAACTTCATAGATAATTGCTGTCTCTTGATTTGTAGTCCAACTTTGAGGAATTTGTTGTAGTTCGCTCCAAAAACCATTCTTAATTGCATTTTCAGTGTCTGTGAACCAGTTACCTAAATTGGTTGCTAAGGTTAAGTTAGGTTCAGGTAGAGAATTACTACTCCCAGGAGAACCAAATATATTTCCTAAAGTCTGGTTATAGTAACCAACGGAAATATCAGTTATGTTAACTTCTTCTTTTTCTTCAGCAATGGTTAATATTGCTGTTGTTTGTATGCCTAGTGTTGCACCATTGGTAGTATTTGAGAGTGTCAAGTTAATAGTTTCTGCTGGTTCAAATACGGTATCATTATTGATGGGAATAGTAACAGTTTTGCTGGTTTCTCCATCAGCAAAAGTAACAGTAATGGGGGTGTTGGTATAGTCACTTACTGCGGTTGCTGTTCCATTACTAGGGGTTAAAGTAACACTAACTATGCCATCACTTCCCCCTGTACGATTTAGGGTTATGTTAGTAACTGGTGTGCCATTTTCATTGACACTATAACTACTTGTATTAAAAGCAATAGTTCCTGGTCGTAAAGGATCATCATTAATGATAGTAAGTGTGGCGGTGTTTTGGGTTCCTAATGTTGCCCCACCTGTGGCATTTGTTAACGTTAAATTGATGGTTTCATCGGGTTCAAATTGAAGATCATTAACGATAGGAATAGTGATAATTTTGCTTATTTCACCACTGGCAAAACTAACAGTAATAGGGGTGTTATTGTAGTCAGATGGTGCGGTTGCTGTACCCCCTGTATAGTTAATGGCTGCGCTAACTGCGCCGTCACTTCCTCCTGTCCGGTTAACGGTGACAGCTACTACAGGAGTACCGTTTTCATTAATGCTATAATTAGCTTGAGAGAAGGCTAAAACACCTGGCACTGCCAGGTTATTGTCAGTAACAAACTTGACTTCATCGATAAAAATCCATTGCTTATTGGGAGCTGTTAAACTAATACTTAAATTACTTCCTGTAAAATTACCATTAAAATTGATAAATCCACGACTATTGTCAGCAATTTCGTTTCCTATCAGAGTAAAGTTTGAACCATTAATATTAATTGTATCGGGTAAATAAATCCATACTGTTTCACGGCGGTTAAAACCAACTTGAACTTGACTAATGCCGACAAAATTGCCAAAATCAAAGTTAAGAGTGGGATTAACATTAACCCAACCTACCCATTCGTAGGCTTTTCCATTACCTAGATTAGCACTCCAGTCATTGACCCCCAAGATACCATCTATCAGTTGGTTATTAGTATCATCAAAATAATTATAAAAGCCTCCTTGTGCTTGTCCTTGAGCAGGGGTTGCTGTATAGTTTAATGGGACAATATTGAGAATTGAGCTAAAAGCATTACTATTAAGATCTAATCCTGTTACTCCTTCAACAACAGCAATTAATTCATCAGGTTCTGTGCCTGGTTTATCCCGAAATATTCCTGTTCCTGAAACTCCAGCAATAGGAGAATTAGCCAGAATATAATTACTTTTTGCCCCTGATAATTGAATCTTATCTTCATTGATATTAAAGTCTTTAATCAGGGCATAATCAGCCGTTCCATTAGTGCTAGTATTGCCATCATCATAATAGGCTTTTGTCGCATCTCCTAAGATAAAGCGATCGCTACCTGTTCCCCCTTCTAATGTATCAATTTCACCCACTCCGGGAGCAACCGCAGTAGTATTAACACCAATCAGGCGATCGCTTCCATCCCCACCATTAAGAGAGTCATTACCTGTACCCCCTTCTAGGGTGTCATTACCAGCATTACCAGTAAGAGTATTATTGCCACTGTTACCTGTGAGGGTGTTGTTAAGGGTGTTACCCGTCGCATTGAGGTTATTTGTGCCTGTGAGAGTGATATTTTCAACATTAGCGAGGGTTTCAACGCTGTAGGAGATAGAGGCTTGAATGGTGTCGCTCCCTTCATTAGCATTCTCATTAATGGTGTCCCCTAGTTCATTAATGATGTAAGTATCATCGCCGACACCCCCTTGAAGGATGTCAATACCCGTACCACCGTTTAGGGTGTCATTCCCTGCACCACCCCTTAAGGTATCTTCAAGGTTGCCACCGATGAGATTATCGTTACCACTACCACCTGTAATGTCAAATTTCTCGATATTGACGTAATTTACAGAGTTGCCAGTGGTGGAGATGGTTCCACCGCCATTATTAGGGGTTGTGGTTGTTATATTAGTGCTGAGGGTGGAGTAATCAACTTTTAGGGTGTCGGTTTCGGTGCCACCGTCGGCAGTTTGGCTGGTTCCTAAACCTGCATCTAAAGTATCATTCCCTGCTTCACCGTAAAGTTCATCATTCCCATCGCCACCACTTAAAGTATCATTGCCATTACCGCCAAAGATACGGTCATAGCCTCCTTCTCCTAAGATAGAATCATTGCCGTCATTGCCATACAGGTCATCTCTATCACTACCACCGCCTCGGATAGTATCATCTCCTGCTTCTCCATAGAGAACATCTCGTCCACTACCGCCAATAATTAGGTCATTTCCCGCTCCACCGCCTACATCGGCTGACCACTCTGCATTCCAATTTGTGGCTGATACGTCGATGTTGTCGTTACCTGAACCGGTTCTCAGGTAGATTCTTTCTACCTCTTTGAAGTTTGTACCGTTATTTAAACCACCTGTTATTGTCCCATTGTTAAAATCGGAGTAATTTACAGTAGTGCTAGAGGTATCTGTTGAGTTATTAATTTGGAGGTAGTCAACCCCTCCTCCACCGATGATAGTGTCTGCTCCCGTTCCAGGATAAAACTGGTCATCTCCAGAAGTTCCGACAAAGTTATTATTTTCGCTGCCTCCCGTAAAATTCGCCATTTCTACCGCAATATTTACCCCATTAAGGCTAATAACTCCGTTATCATCTTCCGCTTGTAACGCTGCTAACTCAGTCTCACTCAGACTTTCCCCTCGTACCAATGCCGAAAATATTGCCCCTTCATCTCCTGCACTGTCATTATTGCCATTTAACACCACGTCCACATAATGGCCATATTCCTCTAACAATAAGGCTGCTAAGAGATCTATCCCCCCTAACCCCCCTTGAGAAGTGGGGGACTGAGAAAGTTGCTGTAAATACTCATAAGACAGATAAATAACCCCATTTAACTGCCCATAAGCCCCATAAGCTCCATTTAACTCCGACTGATAGCGGATTTCTAGGGGAGGAAACCCACTAAAATCATCGTTTTGCCATGCTGTCTGTAAGGTATCCGCGCTTTGGGTTGAGTTAAAAGCAACTGCCATTTTAGCGGCAAATTCAGAGTCATTGGCAAAGGTTTGTAATTGGGTTTGACTGAATAAAATTGCTTGTTCTAAAACAGCCATTAGGGATGGCTCAATGGCTAAAGAATTGACGGTTAGCAAGGAATTAATAGAGGAAAGTGTAGTCATAATTGATGGTAATCTAAAAATTAAATATAAAAAATAGACTAAAATAAACAGAATATTTGCTCCTCAAGTTAAGTATTTCGTGCATAAAAAATACACTATCCTCAACACAGAGTTAGCAGAATAAACGAGTTTAATTTGATAAAGATTAAACTAAAAACTATATAGTCAAATCTTTAAAATAAGTATAATCACTGAATACTTTGCTGTCAACCACTAAAACTCACTTTTTTTTGATTTGACAGAATTTAACTTGATCTTAATTTACAAATCTTCATCTTCATGTACAACTTTGTCCAATTTTACATAAATTAGGGACATAATAATATTATTTCCCTACCAGAAACCCGTAGGGGTTTAACAGTGTTAAACCCAAAATAAATGGACTTAATAATATTAAGCCCCTACCAGAAACCTTTAGTAGTTCACTCATGATCTAAGATAACCTGTATCCATTTTGGTGGACGAGGAATGGGATTTCCCAATTTATCTAACACCAATAAAGCCACTAAATGAACTGCAAATAAATAAATAATACTATTGACAAAAATGAGAATAACTGCTAACAATTCAATGAACCAAAAACTAGGTTGAGCGAGAATTCCTAACTTTAAAAATCCCCATTCAGCTAACCCTGTCATTTGATTAATCACATATTGCCATAAATCTTCTCCCAACAAAATTGAGAATAACCAAAAGCGAAAAAAGAAGCCAAAGGTGCCAATTAAAGCCCCAGTAAACATGGAAAACTCCCAATTAACCCCCCGTCGCCAACAGGCCCCTAATTGAACCCCCATCAATCCATAAGGCATTACAAAGACAATACTGCGGGTTGGCCCCATCAATACTGTTAACAATAATCCTGAAACTAAAGCCCCCATCCAAGCCCCTCGACTACCCCAACGGAGATAAACTAAAGCAATGGGAATGGGAAAAAAGAGCCGCAATAGGGGCCCTAGGGGAAAATAATAGTTAATTAACCAAATTAAGCTACCCGCACTGGCTAAAAACGCCGTTTCCACCATAGCTAAGGTTTGGCGGGTTTTGGCAGAAGAAAGGCTTAATGTCGCCATTTTAGGGGGTTCCGGTGGAGTCGGACTTGTTGAATCTTCCCCTTCATCTACCCAATTAGAATCATTCATTAAAGCATCAGTATCCTTTGCTGAAGGTTGATTAAGCGGCTCAGAAGAAGAACTCATTTAGGAAATAATTTGCTCTAGAGAATCAAGAGAAGGGATACAAAGAATATCATCTTCCCGTTTAATTAAACCCTTTTTTTCTAATTTAGTCAGCGATCGCGTGACAGTTTCCCGCGCTAACCCACTAATACTGCTTAACTCCCGATGAGGTAAATTAGGAATTTCTACCCCTCTTTCCGTCCGTTTGCCCTGACCTTCTGCTAAAAATAATAAAGTATCAGCCACCCGTGAGAGACTATCCGCTTCCCGTAATCTTAGCCGTCGGTTGATTTGTCTTAACCGTTTGGCCATTAATTGAGCCAAATGAACCCCCGCAATGGGATCACTCTCAAGTAAACTGACAAAATCTTGGGCTGGAATACTACTGACAGTGGTTTGAGTTAAGGTAATGGCATCAGTTGAACGGGGAACTTCCTCTAAAGCGGCCATTTCCCCAATCACCTCCCCTCTACCGACGATATTGAGGGTGACTTCCTTCCCATCAAAGTTGTGAGTCCGAATTTTCACCCAGCCTTCTAAAATAAAGTAAACGGAACCCCCCCAGTCATTCTCCAAGAGAATCACACGGTTGGCAGGATGAACACGGGTAACAGCGTGACTCATGACAAGTTCTAAACTTTCTTCTGGTAAACCAGCAAAGAAAGACGCTGTTTGTATTAACTTTTCTAAATCAGGAGATTGGTGACGAGAGTTGTTGATATCTTCCATAAGCCCATAAGCAGATTGCTAATTCATCTGCTATGCTAAGCCTATCAAAAATCATGGGCTTATTTTTTAAAGTTTCTAGAAGTCTTCTTTGTGATCTCACCTATTCTTAATTATCTTTAACAAATTACTGTGGCGGTTCAAGATAAGCTTCAATCCCTAATTACTGACCTTGAGCGGGTTCTGTGGGAAGGACAACTCGCTGAAAATCCAGAAGTGTTAATCCTTCTCGAAAGAGTACGACACTATCTATTGCTGTGTCAAGCAGGGGCAATGGATGAGAATTTTGACACTCAGGCCGAAAAGCTTACGAACATGGTGTTGACGCGCTTAGAAACGAGTCTGAATCAATGGTTACAACCCTTACAAGGTGAATTAGAGCAGTTACATCATCAGCGACAATCTCTCTTACAAGAAATTCAAACCCTGGAACAGCAACGCCAAGAGATTTTGTCAGAGTTTTTGGCCAAATTGTCAACTCATTGTGACAATAGTTTACCAGAACCCTTAGAACAAACCGAACCATCTTTATCGACTTCCTTATCTAGTTTTGATCAAACTTTACCCACGGTGTTTGAATCTTTACGGGAAGATTTACAGACTTATTCTGATTCTCTGCGAGAAGGACTGCAAAGGATGCACCAGTTAGGACAACAGGGAGAGGCCAAGTTTTTGGCTTATTGTAATCGTCTCCAACAACAATTAGAATTATCTCTCAATCAGCCAACTTTCAAAAGTCCAATTTCCATTAACAATCCTATCATTAATACGTCCTGGTATTTGGGTATTGATCTTACAACTAATCCTTTGACGGCAGTTTTATTACAGGTTAATTTAAACTCTCCTGAGCAATTTTCCGACTATCCTTTATCAGAGCTTCTTAACCTATCTTTCCCTAACCTTTCTCTTAATGAGAGTCCCTTAGATTACTGGAAACAATCCTTAAATCACCTCAGCACCAGCTTAACGGATCAATCATCACTCAGCATCGGGGAATTCACCTTAGAATCTATTCTAGGGCAATTAGAAGGGGTTGTTTTAATCTGTCCCGCTCGATGGAATTCAGGCGATCGCGCTTTATTGCAAACCCTATTATTAGAAACTCCTTTGATCAAGACTCCTCAGCAAATGCTCTGGGTTCCCAAAGCGATCGCCTTAGCTTTAGCTTATTGTCCCACTCAACCCCATTATGAAACCCCTCAATTATCTTTGGTCATTGAATTAACAGAAACCGTCACAGAATTAGCTTTAGTTGATATTTCCCAGGGATTTTCTGGGTTAACAACTCAACGGTTTGCTTACGGAAGTCAAGGAATGAATCAAGATATTTTGTGTCAATTAATTTACCCTCAATGGTATGGTCAAATGACTCAAACAGTTCCCACACTTCAAGCACCTTTTCCCCAACCTGGATACCCAGATTTATTGCTAAGAGAAGGCTTAAGTCAGCAATTACAGGAACATCCGTTAGGGAATGCAATGTTAGAAGCGGCTCAATTAAGCCGATTAATTTTACAGCAACAAGAAACCTTTTCTTCAACCATTGCTCAACAAATTTGGGGTGTTACCCGTCGAGAAATGACTGAACAAATCATTGAACCTTGGCGACACCAACTGCATCAAAAAATAACAACATTACTGACTCAAGTAGAGCAGTCATCAACTGCGATTACTCAAATCATTCTCTCTGGTGAAGGGGTTTCTGCTATTAGCTATGGGTTGTCCCCTTGGTTAACTGAAAAATTCCCTCATGCCACTTTAATTCAGGAAAAAAATAATGATTCAATCTACTCTATTTTCCAGGGAATATTCCCTTTGCTTTCAGATTCTTATAAAGCAAAAATATAAACTATTAGTTTTCTTTTTCTTGTTGATTTAAGGTGACTTGAATCAACTTTGGAGACGGATTAATTAATTGCAATTGTTGAGGTAAATCTCTCCAGGTGAAAGCTTGTTTAAATTCCAATTGCTCACTATCATCATCACCTTCAAGAGATAAGTTATCTACCCACAAACTTCCTCTAAATTGGGCCGGATGATCTGGGGAATTCTTAGGTTTAATTTCTAGTTGATAGTTAGGAGCAAAAATAAAAGCATCTAATTGCTCAAATTGTAAATTTATTCGAGAACCTTCATAACCCAAAATAATAAAATTTTCTGGGGAACAAGGTTGATTAGATTCACATTTATGAATAATATTATCTGCTTGAATATCCCCTAATACATAAAAGATAACTGTAACAGATTCCTCTTTACTCCCTGAATTGATTTCTATCTGGTTAATCGTATCAATTTCTGTAATTACATATTCATAGACTTTTTTATTATTTTCGATGCGGGTTGGTTGATCTTCTGACCGAGGAAAAGTAAATTCTGTTTCTCTTTCTGTTTCTTTTTCTGTTTCTCTTTCTCTTTTTGTTTCTTTTTCTGTTTCTTTTCTTCCTTTTTTCTCCTCATCAATTATTGTTAAATAATGATTCTCTGGCAATCTTAGTTTGACAGATTCTAAATCAGGTAATTCGGGCGGTTTGATGCCTGTATATTTAGCTTGATAAGTATCCGGTTCAGTGATGTTAATTTTATCAAGAGGAAACTGACAATCATTTACCCAGACATCACCTGTGACCTGACTTTTTGCTGTTCCTTGTCCAGTTTTTTTGCCCATTAACCATAAGACTGGAACCGGATCAGATAAGTAATTATCAAAAAAATTAATAGCTAATTCAAATGAGCTAGAATCTCCGTTTTTAATTTCAGTATTTACCGTTGCAATCCCTTGATTATCCCCTATTTTTTGAAAGCTTTCTAGAGAAAAGTTTCCAAAAGGAAGCTCGATTTTTTTGTGTTCAGCTAAGGCTAAAATATCTTCTTTTTCCGCTTTCCAATCTTGCTGATTTTTACAAATACGTAAAGCCTTAGAAAAATCCTCAGATTCTTGTGAAGAATTTGGGGAATTTAATTGTTCTTCCCATTCAATGTCATTAAATTCAAGCAGTTTAGGATGCTCAATGAGTAAAGATTTAATGCGAGTTTGGGCAACTTCAGCAATTCCATGATGGTTTTGGTTTTCAGTTACAGCTTTTGTGTTAGCATTAATCACGGTGGTCGTACTAATAATTAATCCGGCTGCAGCAACAGTTCCTACAGTTCCCAGTAACGTGACCATGAACAGCGTAAAGCCTTGGTTTTTGTACGGTTGTTTAGACTTATAATATAACTCTACTAAATGGGAATTTTTGAAGATCATAAATCACTCATGAAATTGAATAGCTTTACAATCTTAAAGTACCCTGTTAATTTTAAAAATTAACAGGGTACCTACAAAAAGTTTGGATATTTATCAGAAAGCACGGGATGTTCAAAACTCCTGCTTTTAAACCGGAAATCTAATGGGTACTAGATAAACGGGGACTATGGCTATTCTGGCTAATTTGAGCTTGACTGGTGGTGGGAGGTGCTGACGGTGAGGCAGAAGCGTCTTGTAGTACCTCTGGATTAAACCGATAACCCACATTTCGCACCGTTTGAATTAAACTTGGTTGACGGGGGTCAGTTTCAATTTTCTTGCGTAGGGAAAGAACATGAGTATCGATGGTTCGGGGATTATCAATGGCCTCTGGCCAAGCTCTTTGGAGCAATTCTGCACGACTGAGGGGGTTTCCTTCTGCTTGGGCCAACACATACAATAAGCTAAATTCTTGAGGGGTTAAATCGACAAAATCCCCACGAAATTGTACGCGACGCTGTACTAGATCAATTTTTAAATCGCCATAATCCAAATAAAGTGGGGCAGAAGCAACCCGTAACCGTCTGATTAAGGCTTCAACCCTGGCCATAAATTCTTGCATACCAAAGGGCTTACTTAAATAGTCATCAGCCCCCGCATTTAGCCCTTTAACAATATCCTTTTCTGTATTGCGAGCCGATAGAATCATAATCATCGACTGGCGTTGTTGATGGAGCCATTGGCACAATTCCATGCCATCTCCGTCAGGAAGATCAGAGTCAAGAATAACTAAGGCGGGTTGGCGATGAGCAAAGGCATTACGCGCTTGGTGCAGGTTAGCGCATTGCTGAGCCATGTAACCTGCTTGTTGCAAATGCCAACCTAATAATGAGCGTAGGTGAGGATTCCCCTCAACGATAGCAATGTAAATCAGACTCACCTTAGTTCTCATCCTTCTAATTTGACACTCCTTAGCCTAGCAAACGTAATGTCAAGAATTTGTAACATTGGCTACGACGTTTCGGCTAAGTTCCGAAGAAAATATTAAAGTTTACAGTGTTTTGTCTTTTTTTGTTAACTTTGATCAGTAATTTCTATTGAGGTTGTTTTCAAATGAATGGCCAAAGGATAAAATAGAAGATATACAGAGGATGAAATTTTCTTAAATTCTTAGTCTTTATAAACATTCTAACTTGTTTTTCTGAGAATGATTCATTAGAATCAAGTTATTTCTTTTTTATCAACCCCCATTTAAAGTCGCCTAACCTAACAATTATGCTTCAAGATCCCCAGACCATTCGTTATTATCAAAAACTCACTGATGGCATGGTAGATCTATGGAATCGTGGTCGCCGTTTTGATGAAATTCAGTCATACATGGATGGCTACATCGCTTGTTTACGGCAGACAAACACCCTAGAATCCTATCTAATTCATCGCTTAGAGGAAGATGCGTGGCGGTTCTTCCGTGACCCTTCTAATTTTGAGTTAGCTGCCTTACAAACCCAAACAGAAGCGGATTATTACTAACATATTCTAGTTTAGTGGGGTAGGAAATTAATCTCCTACCCCAAATTGTCTTAAGCTTAAGAAGCTAAAGCCACTTCAACTTGCTGTTGCAACTCGCCTTTTTGGTACATTTCAAAGACGATATCGGAACCGCCAATGAATTCCCCATTGATATAAACTTGGGGAATGGTGGGCCATTCTGAATACTCTTTAATGCCCTCACGAATTTGGGGATCAGCTAAGACATCAACGGTTTCAAAGGGTACTCCCAAGGTACTCAAAATTTGTACTACATTGTTGGAAAACCCGCATTGAGGCATTAACTTGTTTCCTTTCATAAAGACCAAGATTTTATTGCTTTTGACTAATTGATCAATGCGCTCTTTAACGTCTGGGGTCATAACTACTCCTAAAAAATTTACTGACGATTCGATGCAAATCATGAAAAATGATAATGATGGCGCGGATCGGCCTTCAGTTTCGATGATGTTTATTGTAGCTTAGACAATTTATTGGGCCGCTTCCCAAGCTTGAGGGGTATAAGTCTTTAAAGCGAGGGCATGAATGGCCTCGGATGCCATTGCCTCTTGAAGTGCGCCATAAACTAGCTGATGCTGCTTGATCATGGTTTTACCTTCAAAAGACTGAGAAACCACGATCGCTTCTAAATGATCGCCCCCACCTGTGAGATCTCTAACCACCACCTGAGCGTCGGGGAGTTGAGCCTTAATCATGTCTTCAACTTGTGTGAGTCCAACCATGGAATTTTCCCCAAAAAACAAATACTAAATTTATTGTGACTTAATTTGTGTGTGTGAGACACCTTGAGAGGAGTCTGTCAGGAAATGATCATAAGAACAGTTGATTAGTTTTGGGGCGGTGCAGTTGTCCCCTCGTTACCAAAAGGCATATCCACAAAACCGAGTTCATATAATTGTTGATAGGATTTTTTGCCTAAGTCGGTGGTGGGGTTTTGAGAGCGAATAATCTGAATTAAGAGGGGAACAGCTAATTCTGGTTGATTTTGCGCCCGATGAACTAAGGCTAATTGATAAGTTGCGGAATCTCTCAGTTGTCCGGTTTTTAGGGCGTTGCTTCTTTGAGAATCAAAAATTTTTGTATCAATACCAGAGAAACTATTGGCGAGTTGGAGATGAAAATTAGATAATTGGTTAAAAATTTTGCGTGCTTGTTGCAGTTTCGTGACGGCTAAGCCATAATTTTCTTGATTAATGGCTTCATTGGCCTCACTCATCAATTTTTCTCCTCCTTGCAAACTGAGAAGGCTATCTGCTTGATTAAGAGGACGTAGATTATTAGGATCAGTGGGATCATCAACTTCTTCTTCTGTACCTGTATCTGTTGGTGTTTGGGCTAAGGGAGCATTCTTGACGGGAAAAGCTTGAGCATAATTAGCGTTTGGTGTTCCGATTCCTAGAATACAGGAGAAAGCAAGGACACTCGATAAGCTGAGGGAGAAAATTGACAACTTTAACATGAGATGACTAGATTAAGCAAAAAGATAAGACGACAATGGACGAATCTTTGAGGTATCTTAACATTTGTCTGGAACACCAATAGATCCCATTTGGTCTTTAGGCGATCGCGGATTGGTTATTTTAAGGAAGTCTGTTGAATCGCTAAAATGGCTGCTTGAGTGCGATCGCGGACATCTAGTTTCTGTAAAATAGCATGAACATGAACCCTGACTGTTCCTGTGGCAATGCCCAAGTTAAGAGCAATTTCTTGATTGGTTTTTCCCAGAGCAATTAAACCTAAAATTTCCTGTTCTCTTTGGGTCAAAGGATTATCAATAACTTCAATTGTATCTGTATTTATAACAGGTTTTTGAGCAAAAACAGCGCGAATTTCTGTTGTCCCTGTTTGATCCCACCAAGATGCTCCCGTAGCAACAGAACGTAAGGCTAAGATAAGATGTTCTGCTTCAATTCCTTTGAGACAATAACCATTAACTCCGATAGCAATTAGACGTTCAATTAAGGATTTTTGGGAATGGGAAGTTAAGACTAAAATGGGTAAATTCGGATGCTGTTGTTTAATTTGACGACAAGCTTCTATTCCCCCAATTCCAGGTAAACCAATATCAAGCAATACCACATCAGGTAAATACTGATTGGTGAATTCTACGGCGGTTTCACCATCACTGGCTTCTGCGATGACTTCAATATCAGATTCTCGCTGAAGACGGGTCACAAGTCCTAATCTAAACAGTTCATCATCTTCAACTAATAAAAGTCTTAACGGGTTAGAAATTGTCATAACAATCATCCATTATTGCAGGTAAACGACAGCCAAAAATGGCTCCTTGGGGATAGCGAACTTCTGCCCAAATTTTACCACCATGAGCTTCAACAATTTGGCGACTTAAATATAGTCCTAACCCTGAACCTTTTGCTTGGCGATCGCTAACTCCTTGGTAAAATCGCTCAAATAATTGGGGTAGTTCTTCTTTCGTAATGCCTAAGCCATTATCTATGACTAAAATTTGTTGTTCATCTCCTTTTGATTCGAGTAAAATTTCAACATTACTGCCTCTTGGTGAATGGTTAATAGCATTACTCAAAAGATTAATAAAAACCCGTTTGAGTTGCCAAGCATCTCCTTTTACCCAAAGTCTATCGCCTATTATATTAATATGAATGCGACGGGATTGGGCTAAATCAGTTAAACTTGCAATAATTTCATTTAATAAGGGTCTTAAATTAACAGGTTTTGGGTCAATTTTTAAGCCTTCATTATCATTCCGATAAATATCAAGAACGGTTTCGACTAATTGTAAAGTAGATTGATGGGAACGACTGATCATCTCTAAAATTTTTTGTTGTTTTGGGCTGACTTGACCAAAGGAACCCAGTTGAAAAGATTTTAAGGTTTCTATTGCTCCCAATAAAGGGGTTTTTAAGTCATGGGTGAGAGTAGAAACAAAATCTTCTCGCATTTGAAAAAGTTGTTCTTGTGCCTTAATTTGTGCTTGCTGATTGGCAATTTTTTCTTCATAATTGTGATTTTGAACACTTAACCAACCTGTTACCAATAGAGCAACCATCGCAATAATTCTATTAGCAATGGTTGATAGGTTATGAATTTCAAGCACAGGAATAAATAAATTTAGTAATGTCAAAGTTGCTGTTGTTACAGTTACTAAAATTACAAAATTACGATTTATATGGGTATTAGCTAATAAAATTGCCCCTGTATAAAGATAGCCAAAAACATAAGCAGAAGGCGTTGCGTATTCCATCACAATGACGACGGTAACAATAGAGATAATTAAACCATAAGAATAAGAACTTTGATGAGTATAGGAGGAAAATACTTTTCTGATAAAAGAGATGGTTTTTGACATTTTTATGATTTTTTCTGGCACAATTAGATTAATAACTATTATATAGCGTTATTCTTTGTTCTCTTTTTCTCAACAGTCTGTTTAAAATCTTACCTATATCACCGGATATAGCTGGACTATATTGGTCAATATATTATCGTCAATTTAATCTATATCCAAGTAATACTAAAAAAATAAAATCACTATAAACATAAAATATTTATAAGCATAGATTCCCAAAAAGCTAGTCCAGACTATAATTAATAATGTAATTCATTGCTCTTTTGATTAAGCAGGAAATTATCATGGTTCAAGGCTTCATTCAAATAGCCATAACCTTACTGCTTTTGCTGATAATTGTCCCGATTTTCGGTAACTATATGGCAAAAGTATATCTTCAGCAAAAAACCTTATTAGATCCTATTTTATTGCCCCTAGAAAAGCTAATTTACCTTATCAGCGGGGTTCGCTCCCAACGAGAAATGACAGGTTGGCAATATGCTAAAAGTGTCATTTTCAGTAATTTAGTGATGGGGATTTTTGTGTTTTTGCTCTTCTCTTTTCAGGGAAGTTTACCCTTAAACCCGACTCAACTTTCTGCCCCTAGTTGGGATTTAGCTCTACATACAACTATTTCTTTTTTAACGAATACTGATCAACAACATTATTCAGGAGAAACTACCTTTAGTTACGGCAGTCAAATGTTGGCATTAGGGTTTTTAATGTTTACCTCAGCCGGAACAGGAATAGCGGTTGCTATTGCCTTTATCCGAGGATTAACAGGACAAGGACTCGGTAACTTTTATGTCGATTTAACCCGATCTATTACCCGTATTTTACTGCCAATTTCTTTAATTTCTGGCATTATTTTATTAAGCCAAGGTATCCCTGAAACCCTTGCTCCTCCTGTAACTTTAACAACTTTAGAGGGTGCAACTCAAACTATTGCAAGAGGCCCTGTTGCTCATTTTGAAAGTATTAAACAATTAGGAGAAAATGGTGGGGGATTTTTTGGAATTAATTCTGCCCATCCTTTTGAAAATCCCAATGGTTTGACTAACTTAATTGAAACTTTATTAATGATCTCAATTCCGGCTTCTTTAATTTATACATACGGAGTCATTATTAACAATAAAAAACAAGCATGGCTCATCTTTTGGATGGTCTTTGTCATCTATGTTTTCTTAATCGGAATAACCGCCATAGGAGAGTATCAAGGAAACCCTTTAATTAACAATTTATTAGGCACACAACAGCCTAATTTAGAAGGAAAAGAAATTCGGTTTGGATGGGCGCAAACCGCACTTTGGGCAGTGAGTACCACCGGAACCATGTGCGGCGCAGTCAATGGAATGCACGACTCTTTAATGCCATTAGGCGGCTTTTCCACCCTATTTAATCTATTTTTACAGATTATCTGGGGAGGACAAGGGACAGGAACTGCCTATCTCTTTGTTTTTCTCATTCTTACCGTCTTTCTCACAGGGTTAATGGTCGGGCGATCGCCGGAATTCCTGGGACGCAAAATTGAAAAACGGGAAATTGTCTTCGCCAGCGTTATCTTATTGGTGCATCCCTTCGCTATTCTCATTCCTGGCGCGATTACTCTAGTTTTTCCAGAAATTCTGTCTGGTATCAGTAATCCTGGCTTTCATGGCGTTTCCCAAGTGGTCTATGAATACGCCTCTGCTGCGGCCAATAATGGCTCAGGGTTTGAAGGGTTGGGAGACAATACCCTGTGGTGGAATTTGACCGCCAGTGTTGCCATGTTAGCCGGTCGCTACATTCCGATTATTGCGCTATTACTATTAGCAGAGAGCATGAGGCAGAAACAGCCTATTCCTGAAACAACAGGAACCCTGAGAACGGATACAGGCTTATTTACCTTCGTTACGGCGGGTGTCATCCTCATTTTAGGGGCGTTGACTTTTTTGCCTGTTTTAGCTCTAGGCCCCATTGCAGAAGGGTTTAAGTTATAGCAGAAGGCAACAGGGAACAGGCTTCCGTGAGCGTCAGCCGAACGGCAACAGTAAAACCTTTGTTATACCTGGGTTTGAGCCTTGAAAAATGTCCTAATTGCCTTGGCTACTGCTATAGCTTCCTAGGGGCGCAATGCTTGGGCCCAAAAACCAGATAAACTGCAAAAATTTGCCAAAAACCATGAAACAAGAGCCAAAATCAGAACAAACGAAAAAACTCCCCCATCAACCCACTCGTTCTCGTCATCGTCAACAGAAAAAGCAACAGCGAGTTAGTACCCAAGGTTTATATAAACGAGCGATTAAAGATGCGTTTATTAAGCTAAATCCCAAGATTATGCTGAAAAACCCTGTAATGTTTGTCGTTTGGGTAGGAACAATCATCACGGCATTGTTAACCCTTAATCCTGAGCTTTTTGGCACAGTTTCTGGGGAAAATCAACGATTATTTAACGGATTAGTCACAATTATCCTCTTTTTAACTGTTCTCTTTGCTAACTTTGCTGAAGCAGTGGCAGAAGGCCGAGGAAAAGCCCAAGCAGACTCCTTACGTTCCACCAAAGGAGATACCACCGCCCATCGCCTACTGGCCAATGGTTCAACAGAAGAAGTCAGTTCCACCCAATTGCGTAAAGGGGATAGATTGAAAGTTATTGCAGGAGAAATGATTCCTGCTGATGGGGAAGTGATAGAAGGAGTCGCTTCTGTCGATGAATCAGCAATTACGGGAGAATCTGCCCCTGTTTTAAAAGAACCTAGTTCCGATGTCGCTAGTTCTGTGACGGGAGGAACAAGAATCATTTCTGATGAATTAATCATCAAAGTAACCGCCGACCCAGGAAAAGGCTTTTTAGAAAGGATGATTGCTTTAGTAGAAGGGGCAGAAAGAACCAAAACACCGAATGAAATTGCTTTAACTGTCTTATTAGCTGTATTAACCCAAGTATTCTTAGTTGTCGTCGTTACTATTCCCCCTATCGCTAATTATGTGGGTAGTCCTGTTGGTATTGTCACTCTAGTCGCCTTACTGGTTGCCCTCATTCCTACCACCATCGGCGGATTATTAAGTGCGATCGGTATTGCCGGAATGGATAGAGTGGCCCAGTTTAACGTCGTAGCAACTTCTGGACGGGCAGTAGAAGCCTGTGGAGACATTAATACCCTGGTTTTAGACAAAACAGGCACAATTACCCTCGGAAACCGTCTAGCAGAGGAATTTATCCCTGTTAATGGTCATTCTCAACAGGAAGTCGCCCAAATTGCCCTGGCCGCCAGTTTGTTTGATAATACGCCGGAAGGAAAATCTATCGTTAAATTGGCGCAGCAATTAGGAGCATCGATTAATTTTGAGGAAAATGATGCAGAAAGTGTCGAATTTTCCGCCAGAACCCGCATGAGTGGGACGAATTTACCCGATGGGACAGAAGCCAGAAAAGGGGCAGTAGATGCGATTAAAGGCTTTGTACGGTCACGAGGGGGGAATTTTGCTGCCGATCTGACGGAGGCTTACGAAAAAGTCTCCCATCTTGGGGGAACGCCCTTAGCGGTTGCTCTTAATGGGGAAGTCTATGGGGTGATTTATCTCAAAGACATTATTAAACCTGGAATGCGAGAACGCTTTGATCAGTTACGACGCATGGGAGTGCGAACAGTGATGTTAACGGGAGATAATCGCATTACAGCTTCGGTAATTGCCCAAGAAGCAGGGGTGGATGACTATATTGCTGAAGCAACCCCCGAAGACAAAATTCGTGTGATTCAGCAAGAACAGGCTAAGGGTAAGTTAGTCGCCATGACAGGGGACGGAACTAATGATGCACCTGCTTTAGCCCAAGCAAATGTGGGGTTAGCGATGAATTCTGGGACACAAGCGGCGAAAGAAGCCGCAAATATGGTAGATTTGGACTCTGATCCCACTAAATTGATTGATTTAGTGACAATTGGCAAACAATTACTCATTACCAGGGGCGCATTAACCACCTTTTCTTTGGCCAATGATATCGCCAAGTATTTTGCCATTATTCCGGCCATGTTTGCCACCGCAGGGTTAGGAAGCCTTAATCTTATGGGGTTAGCCAGCGCACAGTCTGCCATTCTCTCTGCTTTAATTTACAACGCCTTGATTATTCCTGCTTTGATTCCCCTTGCCCTCAAAGGGGTCAAATTCCGTCCTCTCAGTGCAAATCAATTGTTACGGCGTAATATCCTCATTTATGGATTAGGGGGCATTGTTGCGCCATTTATTGGCATTAAATTGATTGATTGGGGGGTTGTTGCTATTGGGTTAGGATGATATTTAGTTGATCACAACTTCTTTACTTTTAACCAAAACTATACTGAACTTGGAATAAGCTGTTAAGCATTTAGATTGCTTATTTTGACAACAACTAATTAAAATGTAAGTCAGGTATAGCAATGCTTTGGCAGTTTTTGCAAAATTTACAATACGTCGTTTAAATGCTTAACAGCTTAGTAATTTGTACTTATGTTAGCAACAGTAAAACAAACAGCAACAATATGATGAAACCCCGACCAGCAAATAAACCGCATAGCGTCTATTTATCAACTCGAACCCATATTTGTCCTCATTGTGGCTATTCCCATGAAGAAAGAAAAGATAAGGGAGGAGCTAGGGTGTGGTTAGAGACTTATTTTGATGTCAAAGTTTTGGTTAATGAGAATTGGAATCCGCCAAAGAATCAAGAAGTAAAAAACGGTTGAAATAAATCATGAAAAATATTCATTTAGGTCAATTTACGGTGGTTGTTTGGGGAAAATGCTCAAAACATCCCATTGCCATCTCTCTTTTCCTTGCATTGTGCTTCAATTTAATTCTTTCTCCTGTTATCTATGGAGCAACTGGAGCCGCAATTACTCGTAATACGGCTTACGCTTTAGGTATGCTTCTGCTAGTAATAGTTAGTTTATCTTTCTATTTATTTGTAGTCATTTTTCAACCAGAGCGATTTTAAACCTAACAATTAATTTTTTGAAGAACAATCACCCTAAATATAGGAGATACAACAATGGTGAAAGATATCATAATTGGTCTTCGTAGTACCCTAATTCTTTGGGTATTAACGGCACTAATTTATCCTTTTTTGATGATTTTTATCGGTCAAACTGTCTTTCCTTATCAAGCCAATGGTAGCTTAATTACAGACAATCAAGATCAGGTGATTGGCTCGGCTTTAATTGGTCAAACTTTTACATCTGATCGCTATTTTATTTCTCGTCCCAGTGTGATTAATTATAGTGAAGGGGGAGACGCACAACCTACGGGAATATCTGGTGCTAGTAATTTAGCCCCTAGTAATCCTGACTTAATTAAACGGGTTGAAAAAACGATATTTGACCTACAACAAGCGCAAATTAAACCGACTGCTGACTTACTTTATACTTCTGGTTCTGGTTTAGATCCTCATATTACCCTTGAATCTGCCCTTCTTCAAATACCCCGTATTGCAGCTAGTCGTAATATTGATAATAATCAATTGGAAATCCTGATTACAAAGCACATAGATGGGCGATTTTTAAGTATTTTCGGCGAACCTGGGGTTAATGTACTAAAGCTTAATTTAGCATTGGATAGTTTATAGTTTAACGATAATATAGAATCAGAAGATTATCGTATTTTAATTTGTAACTTATGTTGAAAAAATTGATTCTCAACAACTGGAAAAGTTTTCGGGAGGCAGAATTAGAAATTAATGCTTTAACGATTCTAATTGGGACTAATGCGAGTGGTAAATCAAATGCGCTAGATGCGCTTGCTTTCTTAAATCGTACTGTTCAAGGTATTGATTTACAATCTGCCTTAGCTGGTGATAATAAAATAGCTGGAATTCGTGGAGGAGTTGAATGGGCGGCCCTAAAACCTAACCATCAATTTACCTTAAAAATTTTAGTAGGAACTGATGATGAACGCACAGACTACTTATATAGTATTACTGTTGAAACAACGCCGCGAGTTCAATTAGTATCCGAGTCTCTAGACAGAATAAAAAAACGTCCGACAACTGACAAAAATCCCTACCAAATCCACTTATTTTGGACTGATACGGTTTTACAAGAAAATCCTAGTATTACCGCAAGACTTTATAATAAAAAAAAGGGGAAACCGCAAGAAATGCACCGTTCTATGTCAATTTTAAGTCAATTAGAAATTACCAAAACTATTACACAAGAAATTACAGAAGGTATCGAAGTCGTGTCGCAAGTTCTTAGTAGACTCTTTATTTTAGAGCCGCTTCCATCCCTGATGCGTGACTACTCACCTTTAACTGAAAATCTCTATAGTGATGCCTCCAATATAGCGGGAGTTTTAGCTGCTTTAAAAGCTGATAAGAAAGCTGAAATTGAAGAAGCTATTTCAAGCTACGTAACTCAATTACCAGAAAAAGATGTGCGTAAAGTATGGGCAGAAACGGTCGGAAAATTTAATACAGATGCTATGTTATATTGTGAAGAATTTTGGGTGAGCGATCATGATCCTACCATAGTTGATGCAAGAGGAATGTCTGATGGTACATTACGATTTTTAGCAATTTTAACTGCTCTACTCACTCGACCAAAAGGAAGTCAGATTGTGATTGAAGAAGTAGATAATGGTTTACATCCTTCTCGATCCGGCCTATTATTAAAAATGCTTTTAGATATTAGTGAACAAAGGACAATTGATGTTCTTGTAACGACTCATAATCCGGCTATACTCGATGAACTTCCCTTAGAACTTGTCCCTGATGTTGTGGTTGCTCATCGTGATCTCAGTACAGGAGATAGCCAACTAACCTTACTGGAAGATTTGAAAAATTTACCAAAATTGATGGCATCTGGTTCCTTAGGAAAAGTGACCTCTCAAGGGTTAATTGAACAGAGTTTTAAGATAAACTAAGAGGCAAAAACATGGCGAAAGTTTTGATTTTTGATACCTCAATTCTCTGTGTTTGGCTACAAATACCTGGTAAAGAAATTTGCGGCTCTGATGAAGATCCTTGGAATCATGATAGAGTTAAAGAAATTATTGATAAAGAAAGAAAAGCCAATACAACTTTTATTCTACCCTTAGCAGCGATTATTGAAACAGGAAATCATATTGCTCAAGCTCAATCTCAACGATATGAAAAAGCGCAAGAATTAGCAAAATTAATGATACTTGCAGCTGATCAAACAACTCCTTGGGCTGCTTTTACAGAACAATCGGTATTTTGGCAAGCAGATGGACTCAAAAAGTTGGCCGAAGTTTGGCCTCCTTTAGCTAATCAGAGGTTAGCAATGGGAGATGCCACAATTAAAGATATTGCTGAGTATTATCATCGTTTAAAGATGGAAGTTGAAATTTTGACAGGAGATCAGGGCTTAAAATCCTATGAACCGACTCAACAACAAACTCAAAATACAAGTTACAGTCAAAGACGACGTAGAAATCGCTCTTGAACCTCCACTGCCGTTCATGCGAGTGGATTCCCATATAGACTCATAAATTCTTGTTAACTTGATAATCCTAGTGCGTATTTCATGATTAAGCCAAATGAATCCCTTTTTTCAGCATCTCATCGCGGAAAACACCGAATTTACATCGGAATGGCTCCTGGTGTCGGCAAAACCTACCGAATGCTTCAAGATGCTCAAGCTCTTAAAGAAGAAGGAATTGATGTAGTAATAGGATTACTTGAAACCCATAATCGGGAAGAAACTGCCGAACAAGCAGAAGGATTAGAAAAAATTCCTTTATTAGAGGTTAATTATCAAAATAAAAGCTTAAAAGAGATGGATGTCGAGGAGATTTTAGCCCGTTCTCCCCAACTTGTTTTAGTCGATGAACTGGCCCACACTAATGTCCCTGGATCGGTGCGAGAAAAACGCTATCAAGATGTAGAATATCTCCTAAAATCGGGGATAGATGTCTTTTCTACCGTCAATATCCAACATTTAGAAAGTGTAAAGGATTTAGTGACTAAGATTACTGGAATTGTCGTTAGGGAACGGATTCCCGATCGCTTGTTAGATGAAGCAGATGAGGTGGTAGTCGTTGATGTAACTCCCGAAATCCTTCAAGAACGACTAGAAGATGGCAAAATTTATGATGTTCATAAAATTGAGCAATCTTTAACTAACTTTTTCCAGTACCGTAACTTAGTTGCTTTACGAGAATTAGCGTTTCGAGAAGTTGCTGATAATTTAGAAGAATTAGCTGAAGAACAGTCAGGAAAAAAGGGATCTAATGGTATTCAAGAACGAATTTTAGTCAGTATCTCGACTAACCCCCATTCTTCTCGACTGTTACGAAGGGGTGCAAGATTAGTTAGTCAATTAAAAGGGCGGCTATATGTTTTATTTGTTTCCGATCCTGATCGCTTTCTCACTAAGGATGAAACCCTTTACATTGAAATGTGTGAAAGCTTGTGTCAAGAATTAGGGGGAGAATTTTTGCGGGTGTCTCATTCTGATGTGGTTAAGACGATCACTGAAGTCGCTCAACAATATCATATTACTCAAATTGTTATTGGACAGACTCGACAGTCTCGTTGGAAACTCTTGCTCAAGGGTTCAATTGTACAACGTCTTATTAGATCCCTTAAGGATATTGATTTACACATTATTGCCACGACTAACAACTAATTTACCTAATCGGATTCCCTGAAATATCATAAATCATGATATCCCATTGCCCATCTTTAGCTACTTCAAAGGCAATTTCCGTCCCATCAGCATTAATCGTCGGATTACGAACTTCTGCTGCTAAATTCTCAGTTAAATTGCGTTTTTGTTCCGTTTGACGATCGTATAAATAAATATTAGATTTACCTTGACGACTACTGCCAAAAACCAGATAACGACCATCTTCAGAAATCGAAGGATGAGAGGCAATTTCATCTAAAGAATTTAACCCTGGTAAAGCAATTAATTGACGTTTTTGAGCATCAAATAAATAGACATCTTGGGAACCATTTCTATCAGAAACAAACACAATATAAGTCGAAGTAATTTGAGGATCTAATTCCGCAGAACGACTATTTAAACTACGCCCTCCCGCATCAACTGGAAAATTTAACAGGCGAGGATAACCCGTACAACCCCCTAAAAT
The DNA here is from genome assembly GCF_034931425.1 of Crocosphaera sp. XPORK-15E. Taxonomy (NCBI): domain Bacteria; kingdom Bacillati; phylum Cyanobacteriota; class Cyanophyceae; order Chroococcales; family Aphanothecaceae; genus Crocosphaera; species Crocosphaera sp. XPORK-15E. The sequence goes on along the minus strand of NZ_JAYGHQ010000016.1, from coordinate 205,268 downwards.
ACTGCTGGTTGCTACCATCAAAATAATAACAAAACGTTTCACAGGCTAAGGCTTTTCCACTGGAGTACCATCAGGAATATCTAACTCAATTAACGGGCCACGATCAAACACTTCAAGATCCCATTGGCCCCGTCGTGCTGTTTCAAAAACGATGTAGCGTCCGTCAGAACTAATATGAGGGTTTCTCACCCAATTGCGATACCCTTGGGTTAACAATTCCGCCCGTCGGGTGGCACGGTCATAAAGAGCCACATCTGGTCTTCCCTGAATACTAGAAATATACACCAAATAGCGTCCCGTGCGGCTTAAACTTGGACTTTCTAAAATAACATTACTTTGATTTAACCCTGGAAGATTAATAAACCCTTCCCCGCGCAGATCATATACTAAAATCTCGCTGGTACCATTACGATTTGATACCAGGGCCAACCAGCGGCCATCCCCACTTAAGGCGGGCTGCTCATCATTGTAACGACTGTTCAGGGTTGTTGGGGGTTGAGGACGATTAAAAACATCACAAGCTGACAGTAAACTCAGCAGACAAACCCCTGTGACTCCCCATAACCAGCGATAACCAAGGCCAAAAAGCGAGTTTGCGGTCACTGTTCATCAATTAATAATCAAAACGCTCGGTATTTGGGTTATCTTCAGGGCGATCGCCGCCATACCCTTCATCTGATGGTTTAGTTCCCTTTCTCCGTTCCGTTTCCGGTTTATCAATGGGTTGATAATCTACATAATCAGCGGGAGTCGCTTCTGGGGAACTAGGAGTATAACCCCTTTCGTCTGCTGGAGGACGGGGACGAGGTTGACGGGAAGGACGACGAGTCGATGTTTCAGGGGGGGTTCCTTCTGGACGGGGACGACTGGGACGACGGTTTTTGGGACGTTCTTCCCACATATCATCACCATTATCCCAAGCATCATAACCCTCGACTGGGGGACGACTGGGACGGGGTCGCCGTTTGGGGGTCGGTTGGCGATCGCCATAAGGTTCAGCCGAACGACGACTACTTCTAGGACTCCGAGGCTCTTCCTCAGTATAACTGTTACTGCGACTGCCTTTCGGTTCCGCATAACCTCTTAAACGAGGATTATTGCGAGAGACGGGTTCGTCTTCTTCATAGGGTTCAATGCGATCTAACTCAGCGTCAGTATAGACTCGTGTTTTACTGACACGACGTTCATCATCGACAAAAGAAGAACCCCGTCTTGCTTGTTCGGTAGTGGCCCCCCGTAAGCGAATGCTTTCCACGGCAAAAAAGACGGCCGACCCCGTTAAGAGGAATTGACCGAATTGTAAAATGGGATCGAGTCGCCATCCTTGAAACAGGAGAATTAAGCCACACAACAACCCAACAGCGGCAAAAAAGATATCGTGATCTCTCGATAATTCTGGACGAACAGTGCGTAAGAAGTATAGCCCTGCTCCAGCCACCGCTAGAAAGATACCGAGAATACTGGCTGAGTTCAGCCCAAAGTTAACCATTATTGCTCTCCATTCTCTTTTCTATATTAAATGTTGCCAGAGGACTCCCGTTACACCGACTATAGGAGGTTAGCGGTGAGATGAATGGCAACGAACAAAGAAATTGACCGAAGGAAATCCGTTTTTGGCAAGCGTTTAATATAATCACGGACAACCTCTGTAAGTGTATATTCTTTGGACTTAGCGTAGGATTCAAGTCTTTCCCACTCTTCGTCAGACAACCGAATTCTAAGTATTTTGTTTCTTGCCATTGTAGTTATTTTAGTGCTACAATTATTATAACCGAGTAACCAGTAATGTGGGCCGGTTAGTAAACGAAAAAACTAGAAAGTACCAATAATCTCCCGTTAAGGCTACGCCTGTAACGGCGAGAGTGTCAAGGTAGCGAGTTTCTGTAAAACTTTACCCTTAGCATACCCAATCGGGTTCACTGACTTAAACTTAACAAATAACGAATCAGACTACCTTGGTTTGATCATCCTAGAAGGCCCCACCCTGACAAAGATGGGTGGGGACAAGCCTAGTAGTTGCGCTTGATTTTATCGCTTTGACTGATGAAGATCAATGCAACGGTGATGGGAATAACGACGATAACGCTTCCCCAAACAAGACTCCATAGGAAATTAGCTAAAGATGGTGTCATATATTTGTTACCCTTTTTCTGGTTTTGATACCCAACGTTACTTATTCTAAAGGGTTTTCAAGCAGTTACGTCAAGGAATTTTCAAAAAATCTGGGAGAGGAGTGGAGGGTTAGGAGTTGGCGATCGCTATCTTTAAGGTTAGTTTAGGGTTTAGACCGACGAGATTTATTACTTGGGACACATATTGAAAAAATTAACAAATTGCTTTGATTTATCATCGTCTCCAACGGAGAGAAGGTCGCTTAATCGGTTTTGGAGAAGATGATTGAGAAGTAGATTGTATTCGTAAATATTCTTTTAAGGATTCAAACTTTAACTCTTCATAAGAAGGAACCCAAAAGGGTAAATCATTAACTTCTCTTTTTTCCCTTTCATAAATTAGTTCTAATCCTCTCAAAAATTCCTCAAAATAGTCTTCATCATTTTTATCAAATTCTAAATTTTTATTTTTTTCTGCTTTACTTTTATAGTCTCTTAAATGTTTTTTTGCTTTATTATCTACTAAACCTTCTTTACGAATACCTAAATGGCAAATTGTCCAACAGGATTTTTGTAAATAACTTGGTTCTTTTTCCCTGCTTTCGTATAATTCTGTAAAAGCTACAGATAACCCACTAAAAGCGGCACTAACTCTTTGTTCATCTAATTCGCCTTCCAATTTTCCTAAAATTTCATCAGCTAAAGAAATATAATTTAAGTAAATATCTAACGACCATTTTCTGCATTCCCCTTCTGCCGTTGCCCACTCATTATAAAACTGTCTATCTTTACCTGAAATATTATCAGCTTCATTTCTAAATAATTCTACACTTTTTTCTGGGTCTTTCAATTTGCGATATAGAGAACTTAAGGTTACTAAAAATTGTTTGTTTTTAATTATGTTAAAAACAGAGTGAGCTAGATGACAACCTAGGTTTTCTTTCCTAGAGTCTTCTTCTTTTTTACCCTGGTTAAATATCCGCTTAGACAAATATCCCCACTTTTTAAACTTCTCTTTCTCGTTATCATTCCTGTCTTTGTCAATCATTGACATTGCAGTTTCAACTAAATCAATATATGGTTTTTCAAATTCGCTGTCGGGGCAATTTTTAAATAAAATTTCTTGTACAGCCATAGCTATTTTATAATGGCGTGTCAAAATACGTTCTGCTGATGCTCTGGTTGCAAGTGCTTCTTCTGCAAGTGGCTCAATAACTATTTTCTCAAGCTGATTTTCTTCTAACTTTAATACTTGTGCTAAAATATCCTTATATAGAATATCTTCTTTGACCCCATGAATCACTGAGATGTAGGTAAAAGCATCTTGTAACGTTAGGTTTTTTTCTCGATTAATATAGTTTTCTTGAAGCTTGATTAAAAGGTCTTCTTCCAGATGTTTTTTTAATCCTTCTTCACCCCACCTTACCTCAAGAATTGCACCAAAAAATGTTCCTTCATGAGAATAAGCGGCTTCACCTTTAGCAGCATCCAGCAATTTATTGGCTCTCTCTTGAACAGTTGTAACCTTAAATAATTCTTTTAACCCTTCTTGTCCATATTCGCCCCAAACTGTCACAATTTGCTCAGCATCTTTTGGTGATAATCCTCTTAGTTCCTCTTCACCATATATATATTGTCTCCATTCAGTTTTCCACTCTCTTTTTTTTCTGATGAATTGCCAATCTAAATTCAAACAACATAGCAAAAATTTTATATCTTTACGATTTCTGTGTCGAGTAATTGCTGTCAATATATTTATTATCATTAATTCTGCTTGAGAAATTACAATTAACCAAGGTTTATCGTTAGACTGAGGTAAATCTTGAATAAAATCAAACCAATCAATCTCTTCTCTGGGATTGTTACACCATAAAATATACCAAGCTTTCTGTCTTCCTAATTGACAAACAGTTTGTAAAATGGCAGTTCTTTTGCCTTCTCCCGTTGCACCTCTTAAAAAGGTTACAGATGGTTTAGAATTATATTTAGCTCCTTCTAGAAGGTTAACTAATTGGTCAACAATTTCCCGTTGAGGTATGACAAAACTTCTATCTGATGTCGACTTTTGTGCTAATATATCAGCCCATTCTGGAGAACGACCATTAAAAAAGCTCAGCATTCTTCCTCTATCTGCTGGTTTTTGATATTGGTTAATTAGCTCTTCATCAACAAGTTCCCAACCTTGACCGATAAGTTTTTCAATATATTTTTGTTGCTCAGTTATTTTTTTTTTAAATAACCTTGTTGAACGGTATCTGTCAGAAACCGAATAAAAGCTTCAGTTGCTAAATAAGTTGTATAGTAGAAATAGCTGTCATTCTTGTGGGGATCGGCTAGATCAATAACTGCTTTAATGATAATGGCTTTAGTATTTAAAAGATTAGCTGTACGTAAGACAGCATAACTTTCCATTTCAATCCCTACTAATTTTCTTTCCCATTCTGCTGCTTCCTCAACTAATGTCACATCTTTGACAACAAAATCAGATGAACCCATTGCCATATCTTGTTCATTCCAGACTTTAGGATTTCTATCAGGTTTAAGAGTTCCTTTTATTTTTTTATTCGTATGGATTTCACCCATAATTTCTTCTGTAAAAAAACTACGCATATACTGGGAATATTTCTGATTAATTTGTTCGACTTTCTGCTCTTTTTCGATTTTGCCATTTTTAAATGAGCCAAATCGATAATGATAGGCTTTATCAGGTATAATTAAATCTCCAATATTTACCCCTTTATCTTCACGTCCAGCACAGATACCAATCATCCCTAGAAGTTCAGGTTTAAAGGCAGTAATTGCTTGTGTTGTTAAGATGGCAGAATCAGTTAATCCCATTCCCCTTGCGTAAGCGGCAGCAATAGTAATATCTGTTTCTGGTAGTGTCCCAATTTTATACTGAAGACTGGATATTGGGTCATCCTCAAATTTACTCCAATTAAAATCTTCTCTGTCTAATAAATAGTCTAATTCGCTCTTTAAAGCACTAATAACTACTATATCTACTGGGACACAATCGCTCATACTTGTCATCTTACTGATAAAAAACCTAAAATAATCAACTTATTGCTAGTTGAGTTTTATAATCTTATCATGAATAGGGAGTTTCCTTAGTGGTGAGTATTTATGAGTAAATCGAATCAGTCTCCCGATTGTATGGTCATGGGATTAAGTTTAGCTACGGCCCCGTTTCTGTTGGGTTTGCTAGTCGTTCATGCTGTAGCTGAGGAATTATTACAACTGGGACAAAACAGCGAGGAGATTTTTCGGGGCGATCGCTTACCCATTCTCAACTTTCCCGAAACCACTGATGAGAGCAACGAATAATTAAGCCGTTTATTAAAGTATCCTTTAAATTTCTGCAAATCCCCACAATAAACCCCCCTAAATGAGAGAAGAACCGATAAAATAATGGGGGTTATACCTCTGCGCGAAAGGCAAAAGGCAACACTTCGACTTCGCTCAGTGATCAAAGGAACAAGTAGAGGTCAGCGACTGTTGACAGCTACGGATGTCCTATCTGATAACCCGATCTGACTTGAGCTATCTAACCAGAACTCAATCGTAAAAATGTCCCTTGAGGTTCCTATGAGTCCGCTTCTTGAATCATTGCAGTCCACTCTTGAAGACGTAAATATTTTCTCCACCTCTGACCTATTTTTGCGCCAGCGTCTCAAATTAGTCGAAGATTTGTGGGAAGCGGTATTACGGGCAGAATGTGGCCAAGAATTAGTAGATTTACTCAAAAAACTGCGGAAAATTTGCTCACCAGAAGGACAAGTTACCGATAAACCGAAAACATCCGTTAATGAACTAATAGAAGGGTTAGAACTCAATGAAGCTATCCGCGCAGCGCGGGCTTTTGCTCTTTATTTTCAGTTAATTAATATTGTTGAACAACACTACGAACAACGAGATCAACAATTAAACCGACGGGCCACCTATCAAGACCCCGCAAAAGAAAAAGCTAGTAGCAACGAAGAACAGTCTACTACTGGGTCAATGGGGGCTGATTTACTGGAAAAGAGCTTAGTAAGTAGCGAAAATCCCCAAGAAAAAGCAGGAACATTCCATTCCCTATTTCCCCAATTAAAACAGCTAAATGTTCCCCCCCAAGTAATTCAACGTCTCCTTAATCAATTAGATATTCGCCTCGTTTTTACCGCACATCCCACAGAAATTGTCCGCCATACCATTCGCCTTAAACAACGACGTATTGTGAACCTTCTGAGGCGTTTAGATCGGGCAGAAGAAGCCTTTCGGGGAATGGGACTCAGTACCTCTTGGGAATCAAATTCAGCTATTGAACAACTCACCGAAGAAATTCGTCTCTGGTGGCGTACAGATGAACTGCATCAATTTAAACCTAGTGTTCTCGATGAGGTAGACTATACCCTCCACTACTTTGATGAGGTTTTATGTGATGCTCTGCCCCAACTTTCCGTAAGATTACAACAAGCCTTAAAATCTTCTTTCCCTTGGTTAAAATCTCCCCGTAACACCTTTTGTCGCTTTGGATCTTGGGTAGGAGGCGATCGAGATGGCAACCCTTCTGTTACGCCTGAAGTGACTTGGCGAACAGCCTGTTATCAGCGTAATCTGATCCTAGAAAAGTATTTATTAGCCATTGACGATTTGACAGAAATTTTAAGTCCCTCTCTCCATTGGAGTAATGTCTCTCAAGACTTATTAGACTCTCTGGAACGCGATCGCGTGAAAATGCCAGATATTTATGATGACTTAGCCATTCGTTACCGTCAAGAACCCTATCGCCTCAAGTTAGCTTACATTCAAAGGCGGTTAGAAAAGACCCGCGATCGCAATAATCGTTTGGCTAACCCAGACAAGCAACAAGTAGTGTCAGAAACGGCTGAACAGAATATTTATCATTCCGGGGCCGAATTTTGGGAAGAACTCCAGCTAATTAAACGTAATTTAGAAGAAACCGGACTAAAGTGTCAGGAACTGGAAAACTTAATTTTTCAGGCGGAAATGTTTGGCTTTACCCTGACTGAGTTAGATTTTCGTCAAGAATCTTCCCGTCATTCCGAGGCGATCGAAGAAATTGCCAGTTATTTAAACATTCTGCCCCAACCCTACGGTAAGTTATCAGAAGCGGAAAAAATTAATTGGTTGGTCAAAGAATTACAAACCCGTCGCCCTCTCATTCCCCTGGATATGCCCTTTGAAGGCAAAACCTACGAAACCATCGAAACCTTGAGAATGCTGCGGTATCTCCAACAGGAATTTGGCTTAGATATCTGTCAAACTTACATTATCAGCATGACTAATGATGTCAGTGATGTCTTAGAAGTGCTGCTATTAGCCAAAGAAGCGGGACTTTATGATCCGGGAACCAGCACAACCAGCATTCGTATTGTTCCCCTGTTTGAGACGGTAGATGACTTAAAACGGGCCCCAGAAATTATGGGGGCATTATTTGAGTTACCCTTATACCGCGCTTCCTTAGCGGGAGGATATGAATACCTCAACGGCTCAGAAACAGCCAATTTACCCATTCCTGTCTTACAACCCACCAATTTACAAGAAATTATGGTGGGTTATTCTGATAGCAACAAAGATTCTGGGTTTTTGAGTAGTAACTGGGAAATTCATAAAGCCCAAAAAGCCCTACAAAAAGTGGCTGAACCCTATCACATTGACCTCAGACTATTTCATGGCCGGGGTGGTTCAGTGGGACGAGGTGGCGGCCCTGCCTATGCCGCTATTTTAGCCCAACCCACTGCTACCATTAACGGACGGATTAAGATTACGGAACAGGGGGAAGTGTTAGCCTCTAAATATTCCTTACCAGAACTTGCCTTATACAACTTAGAAACCGTCACCACAGCAGTTATTCAAGCCAGTTTGTTAGGGAGTGGGTTTGATGATATTAGCCCTTGGAACGATATCATGGAGGAGTTAGCGAGTTGGGCGCGTAAAGCTTATCGGGGCTTGATTTATGAGCAACCCGATTTTATTGACTTCTTTATGTCCGTGACTCCCATTCCAGAAATTAGTCAATTACAGATTAGTTCTCGTCCCGCGAGACGCAAGAGTGCGAAAAAGGATTTAAGTACCTTACGGGCTATTCCTTGGGTATTTAGTTGGACACAAAGCCGTTTTCTGCTTCCCGCTTGGTATGGTGTGGGAACCGCCTTACAAACCTTTTTGGATCAAGAACCTGATGAGAATTTGAAGTTACTGCGTTATTTTTACTTAAAATGGCCATTCTTTAAAATGGTGATTTCTAAGGTAGAAATGACCCTCTCCAAAGTCGATTTACAAATTGCTCATCATTACGTCAGAGAGTTATCAAAACCCGAAGATCTTGAAAGATTTGAACGAGTATTTGACCAAATTTCCCAAGAATATCATCGGACAAGAGATATTGTTCTAACCATTACCGATCAACAAAAATTATTAGATGGGGATATCCCCTTACAGCGATCAGTTCAGTTAAGAAATGGAACAATTGTTCCTTTGGGATTTTTACAAGTTTCCTTACTCAAACGGTTACGTCAATATACCCATCAAGCTGAGTCTGGAGTTGTTCATTTCCGCTACTCAAAAGAGGAGTTATTACGGGGCGCATTATTAACAATTAATGGTATTGCGGCCGGAATGCGGAATACGGGGTGACATCCTCCCACGCACGCCACTACGTTTTGTGCGGGGAACCTCCCTAACTCACGATAGGGCATTCCTGGTTATTCTCGCTCATGCGAGGTTTCGCCACTTATCTAAAACTCGTTGGTACAAATGATGATAAACATCTCCCACCGTTGGTTCCCCGACAGAACGACTAATCAGGCGTTTTCGTTTTCCAGAGTCCCTGGATACTTGTCGATTTGTTCAATTTTTTGTCGTATTTCCCAAGCTCGGTCGGTTCCGTCAATTGACTACCTTTCACTCTCATCTTGGATGGGTACACCCCAACTTGGGCTGCGATTTAGGTTTTTTACCTGGCGGCCACATCTATTATGTCACAAAACTGTTGCTTTGGCTATCATCCCTCGATTTTCGTTCCTCAATCGGGGATTTCTCGCCAAAAAGAGGTTAAACAGTAACACAACCTTCTAGGTTGTCACAAACAAGGATTGTACTGAAGATGATGCCGGGCAGGTTTATCCAACATTTTTGTTAAAATCATGGATTTTTGCGAGAAACCCGCCCCTAGGAACATCTTATCGTCCGAGAACTTCCAACTGAACAGGGGCCACACCGCTATTCACTACGCCAATAAGACTGGCAGCACCTCTGGATAAGTCGATCACTCGTCCATGGGCGTAGGGGCCACGATCATTAATGCGAACAGTGACAGAGCGACCATTATTCAGGTTAGTTACCCGAACTTGAGTACCAAAGGGCAGGGTTTTATGAGCCGCAGTTAAACCATTTTGATTGTACCGTTCTCCATTGGCCGTTAATCGACCATGAAATCCAGGGCCATACCAAGAAGCCATACCCTTACGACGACTGGTGACAGTTTGAATACTGGCTATCCCTGTGCTATTGGTTGACTGATTGGGGTCTACAATAGCCGTTAAGGGGGCTGCTTGTCCCATCAACCGTCGTATACGATTTGTCGCTTGCAAGGCATCTACTGCTCGATTATTGGTGGTATCTGGTAAAATAACCTGTCCATCAACCTTAACCAATTCTTCTGAGTTGATTTTGATCCGATAGGATTTATCGGTTTTATCTTGGACGACAATGATCTGTTCAGCTTTGAATTTTTCGTCTTGACTGAGTTCATTCAAGCGTTTGGCCAACCCTTGGGCGCGAACAATAGCGTCACTTTCGATTTGGGTTAGATCAATCTCATTATTCCCGTCTTGAATGGCTGCTAGGTCAGCTTTCGACCCCAAAAAGGTTAATACAGGAATCTGACGGATTTTTAGGGTAACAGCCAGTTTGTATTTCCATCGGTGGAGATGGAGGGTGACAATCTCACTTTGAGGGAGTTGATTCTCTAAATCAGTTTTGACAGGCCCTAAACTGACAACATTTTGGGCTTGAAATTGGGAACTTTCTGGGGTGATTAGTGTCCCAATTCCTAGAAGTTCCCCTAGTTGATCCACCTTCTCCTTGGCATCGGATGCCAGAGAGCATTGGAGAGAGAGTCCAATCATGGTGGTCGTCCCCAGGGTAGTCATGATTGCCGTTGTTGTTAGTCTGGTCCAAAATTTATTGTTCATAGATCTTGTGTTAAGTGAGTTGTTCGACCCCTCGAAACTTCGTTGATTCAATGGATTTTCCAACCTTGACTCCTCACAGAACTGTCTTTTACATTTCTTAAACTGTTACACCGTAACATGAAATTTTCGGGGGGTGTTGCCTTCCTGATAATCATTCAGGTGGGTTTCTATTGAATCTTTTAATAAAGGTTTACAGGAAAACGGATATGCAATACGATAGTAGATTTGACTAATTTTGAGTAAAAATGACTGCTCAGATCCATGTGATCTAGCTAACAATTAACCAAAGGTTAATCAGGGAATGAGTGATGGGATAAGGAGATTAAGGATGTAACACAAACGGCGACAAGTCCTGCCAACTTAAGTATTTCTACTGAGAAGGTAATGTTACAGTTTAAACATAGTCACCCTGAGAAACGCCAAAATCTTGATCATTGTCGCAGTCTTTCATCAGAATTTTAAATAACACTTGACAAACAGCAGATTAATTCTTTATTCATGATGTCGAAGTATGCTCGTGTTAAAGTGTTCACAATTCTTATGTAAACGCTATTTATGAATAAACCTTGTCAAACTCCTCATTGTGGCTATCATTGGGATGGCAGTAACCAACGTTTTTTTGAAGGGTGGTATTATCGGGTAACTTTACCAGAATGGGGTCAAACTTTTGGGTTTATGTACTCCATTGATGATCCCGTTGGAGGAAAATCTCATAGTGGAGGGGCGGCCCAAATTTTAGGGGCAAATGATCAATATTTATGTCGTACTTTTCCCGATGTTAAAACATTTTGGGCAAGCTATCATCAGTTAGGTTTAGGCCATTGGGGCAAAACTAAATTATCTCTAAAACCTCAATTACTTGATCCAGTTATTTTTGAACAAAAGATTGAAGAAGGATATCAAGCAAACGCTATATTAAATCAAGGTTATATCTGCGATCGCGCGACTAAAAATTATTGCCGTTGGTGTTATGAAATTGAACCAATTGATGGTTGGGGAAATCGTAATTTTTCGCAAAAACCAACCGCAGGATGGCTTTCTTTTTTGCCAATTTTTGACCCAGGATGGCAAGTTTTAATGGCTCATGGCTATGCCAATGGTTGGATTGATTGGAATGGGAAAATATATGATTTTACTCGGGCCCCTGCTTATAGTGAAAAAAATTGGGGACGCTCTTTTCCTATTAAGTGGTTTTGGATTAATTGTAATAGTTTTCTTGAAGAATCTGAGTTAACTTTAACCGCCGTTGGCGGCATTCGAGAGGTTTTCGGGTGGACTGAATCAGTGGGATTAATTGGCTTACATTATCAAGGAAAATTCTATCAATTTAAGCGAGAAAATAGCCAGTTATCTTGGCAAATTAAGCCTTGGGGAAGATGGGAAATGGAAGGAAAAAATGCAGATTTTACAATTAAAATTGTGGGAACAACTGACCAAGCTGGCAATTATGTTCGTGTACCGACGGCTGAGGGATTACAGTTTAATTGTCGAGATACCATGCAAGGAAATCTTAGTCTAGAATTACGGCAAACTCAAGGGCAATTAATCCTCAAAGCTGTTAGTCATTTAGGGGGTTTAGAAGTTGGGGGAATATCTTGGGATAATCCTTGGCTTTATAAGACTTCCGATGTTTAAATTTCTCCGGCCCATCTTCTTGCTTCTTCTTCAAGTTGTTGGATGTCTTCTCTCCAATATCTTAGTTTTTGTCGGCGTTTTCTTCTGTCTTCAGGTGAAATTGCTGGTAAACCCCGATTGGGATTATATTGACAATGTTGGCGAGGTAATCCTTTAAAATAGATAGTCCCTTCATTGGGATAAATCTCTCTTTGTCTAAGCCATTGTACACAATCTCCTTGCCAACAGAATACATGGTCATGAGTTTCACCACCATAGAAACGAAGCTTTTTAAGACATAAATTATCATCTTCAAACAACTTTTTTTCTAATTCTGGAGTTTTTGGAAATAATCGAATCTCACTCCCACGTCCTCTAAAAAATTCGACAATAAGCCACTGTCCAAAATCAAAAATACAAACTTCTGTCATTTCACTGCCATCTTCTTTAAGAATGGTAGTATTTTGGTTGCCTAAATCACTACTTAAAACTTTGGCTGATGAAGGAGGGAGAAGGATACGAATTCTCTCAAACCTATCACAATAATTCCACCAAAAGTCCTTTCTTCTTTCTAATTGATTTTTTTTCCAGTCCTCAAGATAAAGACGCTGCAAAATCAATTGAATTAGTTGTTGAAAATCTTGGTAATTGGCTGCTCCCATCCATTGACACAAGGATTTTTTAGCCGAAGAAGAAAGTTGGTTCCAGAAAGAATTAGGGAGACTTGGGCTAGAATATTGCTTAATCCAATTAACTAATTCAGGGTACTTGATACTATCTTCTCTAGAAATATTCTCTAACAACAAATTTACCCCATTAACTTGCCGTTGCTTATTCATCTCCTCTAAACAATTTATGAGCCAGGTTACTTGAGTATTATTGCGAGTAGTTGAATTAATAAATTGAGAACAAACTTTATCAAGTGCATGATTGATTTCGAGAATTTTTTGAGGTAAATCTAAATTGGCAAAAAGTTGGCGAGGAGTTTGTAATTTATCTAAACTAATTTTTGCTAAATTGTAAGCATAATTATTCTGATCTTGTAAAGACTTAATTATTTTAACAATACAGCGATCTCGATCAGTTTGGGGAACATATAACGTAAATTGTTCAAGCAAAGAGTTTGACACCTCTGGACAATTTATTGACTGACTATAATGAAGAACTAAATTCCAAAATAAATAATGTTTTAACCAAGGATTATCTTTGGCAAAATTCCAAATATTTTCAGAAATATTGTTACTTTTTTCTTGATTTTTTTGCTCCCATATTTTCTTTAAATTAATACAATGAATCCACTCTAAACTACTAAGATTTTGGGTATTACCTTGTTCAATATCTTGAAAAATTTCATCTAGAGAACGAGGATACTTAACATTATGATTAGTTATCCCATCAGCTAAAGCAGGAGACATAATCCCTGATTCGTCATTATTTGATCCCGCTAATCTTAAAAGTTCTCTGGCTGTGAGTTGGGAGAATTCTGGTAATATTAGGGTTGAAAAATGAAATGTCATGTCTATTTTTTTCCTTCTGATGAGTTATTATTTTTTTCTTTATCAAGGAAGTCTTGAATATCCACTGGACGAAATTGAAAGCGAAAAATGACCTTGCGATCGCGTGGATTATCAAAGGATGAATCAGCATCAATTTCACCTCGACCAGCTGATAAAAGTTTTTGCTTAAACTGTTCTTTTGTGGGAAAATTGATCTGATTTGAAAAAATATAATCTGAAACACTTAAAGATCTTCGCAGACTTAGTTCCATATTATCTTTTTCAGGGCCTTTAGAACTGGTATGACCTTCAACAATAACCCGAATAATTTGACGATCAAACAAATCATCTGAAAAAATTACTTGACTATAAACAGGAATAAATTGTTGTAGAAATTTCTTCCCTTCTGGCTTAAGTTCTGTACTTCCTTCATCAAAAAGAATCTGTTCTCCTAAACTTACATCACCTGTTTCTGGATCGACAGTAAAAAGACCTGTTCCTCCTACTTTTCCTTCAACTGCATTGATAATTCTGATAGGTAATTCATCAATAGCTTGTTTATATTTTTGTAATTCTGTCTCAAGTTTTTTTGCTCGTTGAATTTCTGCTTGTAATTGTACCTGAACAGTCACAAATAACAAAGCAAATAACATTAATAATCCAGACATTAAATCCCCAATAGAGAGCCAAACTCCTGCATCCTGCTCCTCTAATCCTTCTGCATCTAATTCATGATCCTCTGAGCCATTCATGCTTAAATACTCCACTAATTTTGTTATGTTTGTTATTGAAATCCACTTAATTTTTGTATGAATTAGTGAATTATCTGGGCCCTTCCATTACCATTACCATTACCATTACCATTACCATTACCGTTGCCATTCTGATTCTGAGTATTATGTAAATTATTAGCTGCTGTTACTAAATATTCAGCAACATTCATTAATCCAACAGATGTTTGGTTCAGTTTTTCACAGATTTGAGCCGTGCTACGATCTGCTTCATTAAAGCTATTGCTGTAAGATTCATTAGCTTGTTGTAAATAATCATTCAACTGTTCTTGTCCTAACTGGAGAGCCTCATAAAATTGATTTGTCATACTTTGATAAGCCCTTTCAACTCTCTGCGCTTCCCCTCCAATCGTACGGGCTAATTCTTGTAATTGTCCTAGACGTTCACTAGAATTCATACCGATAGCAATAGCCAAATTATTGACGATTTCTACGCTGTTTTTAATGTTGTTTAAACTGTCATCAATCTGCTCTGACATCTGTTGTCGTTTAGTTGCTTCATCATGAAAGGTTTGTTGTAAACTAGACACGACTTGAGCAAGTCCATCTCGTTGTTGTCCAAGAGTTTCATTTAGAAGATTATTTTGTTCGTTAAAGAATGCTTGTAATGCTGCTTGATAGTCGAGACGAAAATGTTCTAATTCTGATTGAACAGTGTGACGAGTATTTTGCAACATTGCATCAATATTTTCTAATGTTCCGAGGAGGTTCTCTTTAGCTTGATTGAGTAAGTTAGAGGCTTCTTGTCCAACACTTATTAATGTATTTGATTGCTGTTGAAATGTTTGATTAGCTTGTTTAAGAATCGACTCAGTAGATGAGTGAACATCTTTCAACATTTCCCGTTGTTGCTGTGCTTGAGTATCTAGGGCTGTTTGTAAATCTTCTCGAATTCCTCGGAATGTATTAGATGCTTGAATTGCACTTTCTTCAAATGAAGTTCTTTGAGCATCTAACCCTTTAATACTTTGTTCAACGGCTCGATTAATTTCTGAGGCAACTTGTTCAAGAACTCCTTTTGTATCAACACGGAATTGAGCCAAAATTTCTTGTAAATTTGAGGCAAATTGTTGAAGTTCTTGCAAGGTATCTTGTTGAAAAGTTTGAATTGTTTCTACTGCACCTGTTAAACTTTGAGCAATTCCCCCTAGCTCTGTTTTCAGTTCTTTTACTGCTTCAGAAGCATCTTGAGTTAATTTGGCACTTTGATCTAAGCGAGTAACAACAGGTTCAATTAATTCATTACGAAGTTGGTGAACTAGGTTATTTACTGTTGTTCCTTGTTCTTCCTGGAGTTGTCGTAGAGCTTGCAATTCTTGAACAATAAGATTATTTTCTGAGGAAATAGCTTGTTTAATAGCCTGTCCAATTGCGTCAGCACTTAACCCTGACAAACTATCAGCAACGGATTGAAGGCTTTTAGCAGTTGTTTGATCAGAACTTGTATCAAGTCTGGATAAAAGACGTTCTGAGGTTTGAATAAAGGCAATTTCACTGAGTTTTTTTCGGAGTTTGTTGCGATAATCACTTCTATTTTTTGCTCCGAAATATAGCCCGATCATTGAAATAATAGATGTTGATACACCAACTAATGAAGTAAAAAAAGCAACTTTCATGCCAGAAAGCAATTTTGTGCTGGCATCAATTAGGGTATTGGTATCAGCAATGTTATCTAAATTCACCCCCTGTAATCCGAATGAAATCCCGATAAATGTACCGAGTATTCCTAAAGCAGTCAGTAGGGTTGGTGCATAATAAACAGGACTACGAGGAACAGGCTTATTCAAGATAGAAGGGTAAGATAGTAAAACAAATAAATTATTTTCTTGTCTGATTTTAACTCCTAATTCTATATCTTCCACCTCAAAATGCTTTGTAATCCATCGAATAATCTTTGGATCAATATTATGAAATAATATAATTCCTTGTGCTTTGTATTTCTCAATAATTTGAATCCCTTTTTCAGTTAACGTACAATCAGATTGTTGATAGTTTCGACAAGCTAGTATCTCTACTGCTACAAACAAAATAAAGACGGCAAGTATAATTACTAAACTTGCCATTGTTAAGGGGTCATTAACGAGCTTACTTAAGGTAGTTAACATAAATTTTTCTTCCAATTAATTGTTGCTAAATTTTTGAATTTCTGTGGATGATAATACTTCTTGCGCTACCCTAATCGGAAGATGAGCAGCATCTTTAAATCCCTCGATGGGACTAACAAGCTGTAAGCTATACAAAGGTTCATCATTCTCTGTGTTTTGATGTTCTATCAAATACACAAAATTAGGCGAATAACAACGCAATAGACGAACCTGTAAGCGAGTTTTTAGTTCTCTGAGAGACTGCGCTAACCCCGAATTTTCCTGAAAAAGATCTTTGGCGACTTTCCAGGCATGATTAACAGCAACAATTTCTTTGATCAGTTGTTCGAGGGAAGGAGAGAGTAATTCCATATGAAATTGTGATTACAACTAAGCAGCATTTTTTCTTGAAAGAAACAGCAAAAGCCCTTTCTTCCTGCAAATTGTCTACCCCTATGCTGAGTGTTCCCATTTCAGGTTTATAAATATACAGAGGGAATGAGAAATATGTGTAAAAATGTAAATAGGTAATCTATAAGCTGGAGATGTATTATATGGCTGGTCTGAGTGATTTGGTGCAAAAAGCCTTATATCTGGGAGTTGGTATTGCTTCTTATGCAGCGGAAAAAGCAAATGTGAACTTACAGGAGTTGAAAGTGCAGGCCCAGAAGTTGGCCGATGAAATGGTAGCACGGGGAGAAATGACGACTGAGGAAGCGCGTAAATATGTGGATGATCTGATTCAACAAGCGCAACAACAAGCCCCTGATGCAACGGAGAAATCTCAATCAGAAAAATCAGGACCTCGTTTAATTGAAATTATCCCAGAAGATGAGGAGGAAACGCCCGCCTCGAAACCGGAAAATTTAGATGAGTTAAAGAAACAAGTTGAATCTTTACAAGATGAATTAAAACGCTTAAAACGTCAATAATTAACTTTTTCTCTCGCCTAATTTAATAGATGGCGATTATTTACAGTTTAATCAAAAGGCATAAGATGGAAGACTGGCAAAAAGAATTAGTGGAATGGTTAGGAACGGTTACAGTTGCCGTTGAGGAGTTCGTGGATGAAGTGGGTCAAGTTGTTGAAACAGCATCTGAAGAATTCCAAACGGATTTGGTGAGGGAAATTGATCAATTTTTTGAGGATGTTTTTAGTCCAATCATTGATATTTCTATTGAAGAAGACATCAATATTTCTTATTATTTTAATGAAGATCCTGATTTGATGCTTTCCCCGAAAATTGAGCCAACATTTAATGTTCATCCGGCTTGTCGGGGTTGTCATCATTATCATGGACGGGTTTACGGTAAGCATTTATTAGTCTGTGGAATGCACCCCTCTGGTTCTCATACTTCTCAATGTCCTGACTGGGAAGGGACTAATAATATTTCCCAGATCAATGATAATAATTAAAATAATTAAAAGGTGGAATTTTAGGACAAATTCCACCCTATAAAACGCTCTGCAACTCATCAAATCTAGTCAATTTTTTACACGCAAATTACCTCATTCAAACCTTATCTGCTGTCTTGGTATAGGGTTCACAGTCAAACGGTTGTACCCCCATCTCACTATAGTCGTCTTTGGCCGGACTAAAAATCCGGGCAAAGCCTTCCGTAATATATTGAACCCAATTTTGTAACTTTTCGTTAATTTTCATACTATTTGCCTTCCACTCGATTTAATTGCTTATTTAAGTTAGTCTCAACTTTGTCAGTTCAAAGAGAACAGTTTTTTCTCCTCTAATCTGATTATGTAATGAGAGACTAAGGTTTTAGGGATCTAAGCAATAAATATTTAATTTTCTTTATAATAGTTAGCTTTTGAGGGGATATTGTTTGAAGTTTTCTAAAGAAACTTATCTTTTTTGCAAACTTTTTTCGTACTTCCTACTAATTATTACCTCATTTTTTGGTAATTGACAAGCCTTTTAACGAAAATCTTGCACCTAGCTTGAAAAACCCGATTTTTTACCAAACAGTAAGGAAGTCATGCTTGGTTTGCTGTCTTTAAAAATCGGGTTTTTGTGATTTTTAAATTATGGTGCAAGATCTCAGTTTTGGTAAAATCTACTATAATTAAATTAATAAAGAAAAATTTTTAGGCATCAACCATGTTAAAAGAAGACCAAGAACTGACCCTAAACCCCCAAAACTACAGCCTTTTGACGGATTTGTATCAGCTAACCATGGCCGCTTGTTACGTTGGCGAAGGAATAGCAGAACGTCGGGGGAGTTTTGAACTGTTTGTGCGTAATTTGCCCGACCATTTGGGTTATCTCATCGCCATGGGACTAGCTCAGGGGTTAGATTATCTTGAAAAATTCAGGTTTAACGAACAGCAGTTAGAAGCGTTGCAGAAAACAGGGATTTTTGACCAAGCACCGCCGGAATTTTGGTCATTGTTGCAGACAGGAAGCTTTACGGGGGATGTATGGGCGGTTCCCGAAGGTACGGCGGTGTTTGCTAATGAACCCTTATTGCGGGTGGAGGCCCCCTTATGGCAAGCGCAAATTGCGGAAACCTACTTATTAAATACCCTAAACTATCAAACTTTAATCGCCACCAGAGCCGCTAGAATGCGAGATATAGCAGGGAAAACGGCAACTTTGTTAGAATTTGGCACGAGACGGGCTTTCAGTCCTCAAGGGGCAATTTGGGCGGCTAGGGCGGCTTTAGCGGCAGGGTTTGACGCGACTTCTAATGTGTTTGCGGCCTTGCAGTTAAACCAGAAACCCAGTGGAACCATGGCCCATGCTTTGGTAATGGCGATTAAAGCCTTATCAGGTAGTGAGGATGAGGCTTTTGCGGCTTTTGGTCGTTATTTTCCTGGGGCAACGTTGTTAATTGACACCTATGATACAGTGGCTGCGGCGGAACGGTTGGCCCAAAAAATGCAAGCAGGAGAGGCAGAAATTAGGGGAGTACGCCTTGATTCAGGGGATTTAGTCACATTATCCCAAAAAGTGCGATCGCTGCTGCCGACGGTCAAAATTTTTGCCAGTGGGGACATTGATGAATGGGAAATTAAGCGTTTGCAGGAAGCTAAGGCGGTTATTGATGGCTATGGGGTGGGAACTCGCTTAGTTACGGGGGAACCTGTTAATGGGGTCTATAAATTAGTTGATATTGATGGCATTCCAACCATGAAACAATCTAGCCATAAAATGACTTATCCGGGGTGTAAACAGATATTTCGGACAGAAGTTCAGGGAATAATTAAGGGGGATAGGTTAACATTAGCAGATGAACCAGCCCAAGCAGGAGAAATCCCTTTATTACAATTGGTCATGAAAGATGGTAAACCTTTAAATAATCCTGAAGCTTTAGGAACAATTCGCCAACGGGTTCAAACATCAGTTAAGAGTCTGCCAGCAGAGACGCGTAATTTGAGCAATCCGATGCCAATTTCTGTTAAAATTTCTGCTAAATTAGAAGCTTTACGTCAATCATTAGTTGTTTAAGTTTGGAGTGACCTAACGTGACAAAAATTGCTCTATTTGGAACCAGTGCAGACCCCCCAACAGCAGGACATAAATCCATTATTCGGTGGTTATCTGATCATTATGATTGGGTTGGGGTTTGGGCTTCTGATAATCCTTTTAAGGAACATCAAACCTCTCTTGATCATCGGATAAAAATGTTGCAATTATTAATTGATCATATTGAACCAACCCGTCATAATATTTATCTTTCTAAAGGGTTGAGTCATCGCCGCAGTTTGATAAGTGTGGCAAAAGCTAAGGAAATTTGGGGACAAAAAGCAGACTATACTTTAGTAATTGGATCTGATTTACTTAAGCAAATTCGTCAATGGTATCATGTGCAAGAATTGTTAGCTGAGGTGTCTATTTTAGTTGTTCCTCGGCCTGGTTATTTGATTAATGAATCTGATTTACAAGCATTAGCAGAATTAGGGGGAAATTATCAAGTTGCTGATTTAGATGCACCTGCAGTTTCTTCTACTGCTTACCGAAAACATCGAGATGAAGATGTCTTAATTCGTCCTATTCAAGATTATATTCATCAAGAGCAATTGTACCCATGAGTTTAGACAAGAATCAGTTGATTTTAGAAGATTTCAAAGTTGGGGTTGATAATGTTATTTTTTCCATTGATTCTCAACAAAATCGCCTGTTAGTTTTGCTGGTTAAAAGAGAGGATGAACCCTTTCTTAAAAAATGGGGTTTACCAGGAACTTTAGTGCGACAAGGTGAATCTTTAGAAGATGCAGCCTATCGCATTTTGTCGGAAAAAATACGGGTAAATCATCTGTATTTAGAGCAATTATATACCTTTGGTGGCCCCCATCGAGATCCCAGGGAATTACCTAATAGTTACGGAGTGCGTTATTTGTCAGTAAGTTATTTTGCTTTAGTGCGTTTTGAAGAAGCAGAATTAATTACTAATTATCATCATAATACTGCTTGGTATATGATGGAAAAAATACCAGAATTAGCCTTTGATCACAATGAGATTTTGAATTATGGTTATCAACGCTTACGCAGTAAATTAGAATATAGTCCCATTGCCTTTGATGTGTTACCTGAGTTGTTTACTTTGAATGATCTCTATCAATTTTATACCACTGTTTTAGGAGAGAATTTTGCTGATTATTCTAATTTTCGCTCTCGTCTTTTAAAGTTGGGATTTTTGATAGATACGGAAAAAAAAGTCTCAAGAGGTGCGGGAAGACCAGCTAGTTTATATCGATTTGATGCGGAAGTATTTGCCCCTTTAAAAGATAAGCCTTTTGTCTTTATTTAAACCCTAATTAAACATTATGAAAATTGCGATCGCTCAACTTAATCCGATTATTGGAGATCTGTCTAATAATGCCCAAAATATTGAAAAAGCTGCTCAATTAGCTGTTAATAAAAATGCTCGTTTGTTGCTTACTCCTGAACTTTCTTTGTGTGGATATCCCCCTAAAGATTTAGTCTTAAATCCCAGTTTCATTGAGAATTTATCGATTGAATTACAAGCATTAGCGGTAAAAATACCCCCAGGATTAGCTGTTTTAGTGGGAACTGTTACTAAAAATCCTAATGCGAATATTCGGGGAGAGAAACAGCTTTTTAATAGTATTGCTTTATTAGAAAATGGGAGTATAAAACAGGTTTTTAATAAGCGTCTTTTACCGACTTATGATGTGTTTGATGAGGAGCGTTATTTTGAAGCAGGAAGACAGAGTAATTTTTTTGAATTATTGCCTAATTCTCAAACTTCTCAAACTTTAAAAATTGGGGTGACAGTATGTGAGGATTTATGGAATGATGAGGAATTTTGGGGAAAAAGAAGTTATGAAGATAATCCGATTCAAGACTTAGTTAAATATGGGGTTGATTGTATTGTTAATTTATCGGCTTCTCCTTATAGTATTGGTAAGCAAAAGGTCAGAGAAGCAATGTTAAAACATAGTGCTGAAAGGCATCAAATCCCCATTATTTATACTAACCAGATTGGAGGAAATGATGACTTGATTTTTGATGGTAATAGTTTTGCTGTAAATAGAAAAGGAGAAGTAATTTTACGAGCAAGAGGCTTTCAAACGGCGGTTGAAATTGTTGAATATAATCAAAATAATCAAGATTTAGATCAGAGTTATATGGCTGAATTTTCTCAAACAGAAGAAGAAGAAATTTGGTCAGCTTTAGTTTTAGGAGTGAGAGATTATGCTCAAAAATGTGGCTTTTCTCAAGCTATTTTAGGGTTAAGTGGGGGCATTGATTCATCCTTAGTTGCTGCCATTGCTGCTGAAGCTTTAGGGTCAAAAAATGTCTTAGGAATCTTGATGCCTTCCCCTTACAGTTCTCAACATTCAATTATTGATGCTGAAGCCTTAGTTAACAATTTAGAAATTAACAGTTATACTCTACCCATTGGTGAGGTTATGAAGTCTTATGATAGTCTGTTAAAACCTTTATTTGTTGGGACAGAATTTGGAGTTGCTGAAGAAAATTTACAGTCAAGAATTCGGGGTAATTTATTAATGGCCATTGCTAATAAATTTGGACATTTATTACTATCAACCGGAAATAAATCAGAAATGGCTGTGGGTTATTGTACCTTATATGGAGATATGAATGGGGGGTTAGCGGTGATTTCAGATGTGCCTAAAACCCGTGTTTTTGCCCTCTGTCGCTGGTTAAATCGTCATCAAGAGTTGATTCCTCATAATGTCTTAATTAAGCCCCCTAGTGCCGAATTAAAACCCGATCAGGTGGATCAAGATTCTTTGCCACCTTATGACATTTTAGATGAGATTTTAGACCGTCTAATTCATCATCATCAATCTATAAAACAAATTGAAGCAGCAGGGTTTGATTATGCTATAATTGACAAAGTAGTTAAATTAGTAACTCGTTCTGAGTTTAAGCGAAAACAAGCTCCTCCAGGATTAAAAGTAACGGATAGAGCTTTTGGAACGGGGTGGAGAATGCCTATTGCTAGTCGCTGGAAATTGGATTAAATTAAATTGATAATTAACTTAAAAAATCATTGACTTCCTATGACTAAATAGCTTAATAACCAATTGGCCATGGTTGCGCGACGGGTATCTCTAGGTTCAAAAGTACCAATTTTATAACCTTGAAAGCCTAATTTTTCTTTAAGTAGTTGTTTATTTTCCTTGGGAATGGAACGAGTTAATTTAACGGTTGGAGGTCGATTTTCAATGAAGTTTGGGGGTTCAGGATAGTCTTGTTTCCAAGATTCTTCGACTGCTGTATTATCCCAAGTTTGACTTGCTTCATCATAACGATATCCTAAATAATACCAAACTAATTGATTGACAGTCTCATCGTCAATTTTTTCATCAAGAATGGCTTGAATGGTGTCAGTATTGAGAGGAGGTAAGTTGCTCATGATGCTGAAAATAGTAAGATAATTAGTTAGATCTAATATAACGTTTTAGGTGAAAATGCGATCGCCTTCTTCTTGGCAAGTTAGCTTAATTCTTGTGATGGGTGTGTTGGCGGTTTCTACGTCGGCGGTTTTTGTTCGTTTAGCATTAGCCGCAGGGGGAACATCTGGGGTAGGTTTTAGTTTATTTTTAGCAGCGTCTCGATTGATTATTGCCTCTTTTTTATTGCTTCCTGGTTGGCGAAAGATTCCTAATTTTCAAGAAACTTCTACTGCTTATTATTATGCCATTGCTGCGGGATTTACGTTAGCATTTCATTTTGCTACTTGGATCACTTCTTTATCATTTACTTCTATTGCTGCGTCTACAACCTTAGTCACCACTAACCCTATTTGGGTTGCTGTTTTATCATGGCTTTGGTTTAAAGAAATACCAACAAAAAAGACAATTTTAGGCATTATTATTGCCTTGATTGGGGGAGTTTTTATTGTTATTGGAGATGGGACAAATTCAGTCGCGGCAAGTAATCCTTTTTTGGGTAATGTTTTAGCTCTAGTTGGAGCTTTAACTGTGAGTCTTTATTTCCTTTTAGGACGAGAAGCACAACGGCATGGCTTAAGGGTTAGCAGTTATATTGTCATCGTTTATACCATAGCTGCTTTGATACTTTTTCCCTTCCCTTTAATCATTGGTTCTGGTTATTTAAACTATCCTACTTCTGTCTACTTTTATGTGTTATTGATGGCTATTTTTCCACAATTAATTGGTCATACTGCCTTAAATTGGTCAGTGCGTTGGATTTCTCCCATATTAGTCACTTTAGTTATTCTATTTGAACCTGTTTTTGCTAGTTGTTTGGGGTTCTTTCTGTTTGGAGAAATGCCAACAATTTTAGTATTAGTTGGCGCAATTATTTTGTTATTGGGAGTTGCGATCGCAGTTATTGGTTCTCAAAAAAATGATCAAGTAGCTTAACAAAATTTTAACGCCGGAAACTAAGGTTTCCGGCGTGATACTTCAGAGTTTATTTGTCAGTTATTCTCTGTTAATTAAGCAACAATACTAGAGTTCCCTTCAATGGGAAAACCGAACTTTTTCCAAGCAGCTAAACCACCGATTAATTCTCCGACATTTTGATAACCTGCTTTTCTCAGCAAGCCAGCTGCTGTTGAAGTTTCTTCGTCGGTAGAACCGTAAACATATATATCCCGTACAGATTCAAGATTTGACAAAGCTCCCTCCACCAGTTGATTGAGTGGCAAAGAGACGGCACCCGTAATGTGACTGATGTTAAAAGCATCTCTAGAACGCACATCAATAAGGGTGAATGCTGGTTCACCCCAATCAAGACGCTCCTTCAAGTCAGAGACGCTAGATGTCGATTTTAAAGGCTTTGGAATGATAATCATAATTATTGTGTGTGTGTTTGCTTCCTCTACAGTGTAACAAAATATTAACTGTCTGTAAAGTTTTATTGCATTGCTCTTGACAGCAATTCGACCTAAAGCGTTCTGTCACGCCATTCTGATCCAATAAAAAAATCTTTTTCTATACCATGCTAAAAGTGTATTGTCAAACACTTGTCAAAATACGTTACATTTGTTAACATAGATTTATATAGGGCATCGCCAATCAAGGTGATCGCCGTTTGTGACCTAATCAGATGGAGTGAGTGACCATGAATCAGCAACAAACTTGGACAGCCTCTTCCAGAAAAAAGACAGGGGAAAAGATGAGCTTATTGGCTTTACTGTTTTTTATGATGGGAGCAGTAAACGTTTATGGGTATTTACAAGGAAGTGATAACCAAGTGACATCATCAACAACCACGGATGGAAGTCGCCTCTTAAAAGTCGTTATTTTGGCGATGGTGGTTGCCGGAATGATTGAATTTGTGGTTAATTAGATTTAAGATATTATCGATGATGTTTGTGACGATCCCCTGTTAAAAATAAGGGGATATTAATATTTTTATCGACTAAAACCAGGTGAATAATAGCCCTTCGAGAAAAAGTGACTTGCTTGCCTAATTATTAGGTATAGTAAACCCATATTCTTCAAAGACTTTTTTACCCTGATCGCTCAATAAAAAGTCAACAAATTTCATTGCTTCTTCAGGATTTTTGCTGTCTTTAACAACTGCAACCGGATAAACAATGGGAGCATGGGAACCTTCCGGTGCTGTTGCTGCTATTTTCACTTTATCTGAAATTTTAGCATCGGTTCCATAGACAATTCCTGCATCAACATTTCCCGTTTCTACATAAAATAGAACTTGACGAACATCTTTAGCAAAAACCAATTTAGAGGTTAATTTATCGAAAGATTTTAAAGAAGTTAGGACTTCTTTGGCATATTGTCCAGCTGGAACACTTGTCGGCTCACCTAAAGCAATTTTATCAAGATTAGCATTACCTAAAGTTTCAAAAGTCAGAGTTTCTTTGAAGTCTTTAGGGGTGACTAAAACCACTTGATTCTCTAAAAGATTTTTGCGTGTTTCTGTTAAAATTAAATCTTTTTGTTGTAGGGCATTCATTTGTTTAGGGGCAGCAGAAATAAAAATATCTGTTGGCGCACCCTGTTCAATTTGCTGTTGTAAAGACCCTGAAGACCCAAAATTGTAGACAATATCAATATTAGGATTTGCCGTTTGATAAATAGGTTGAATTGCTTTCATAGCATCCTGTACACTGGCCGCCACAGATACAGTTAACGTCACTTTAGGGGTATCTTTTTGATTAGAATTAGAGGCAGTACAAGCAGTTACAAAAGCCGCTAAACTTAAGGCAATAAAGTGTTTTCTTTTCATGATTAATTTCTCGCTCCTTAACAAATCTTACAAAAAAACATGGCTCAATTGATTTAGAAGCTATCTTAAGAGCCATGTTGAATGAAGTGACGAAAATTTAAAGAAAACTTAAGAGATCAATCATTAATCAACTAAGTTTATCAATGAACTTCTTTCCTGTCGAAGATATACTGAAGTTGATATTATTCAACCCCAAACATCACATCACTGGCTTTGATGACAGCATAAGCTTCTTTTCCTTCTGTTAAACCTAGGCTTTCAGCAGATTCTTTAGTGATCATGCCACTAATTTCCACCCCAGGAGCGACTTCTATGGTGACAATTGCATTAACACTACCTAGTTCGACTTTCGTAACGGTTCCTTTAATGGTATTGCGTGCGCTACTTTGCATTATGCGTTCTCCAATGACTTGAAATTGAGCAAGGCTAATCATAACATATTAGATCCATGCTTTGTTACCTGCTAATGGTCTGATTTTTTCTTGTTAACTCCCTCAACGAATAAGACCTTTTAAAGAATAAAATCGCCCTTTTCTTGAAGGGTAATCAAGTTTAGAAATCATGACAAATTTTAAAATTCATCAATTAATCGTAATTTTGGGTTACAAAAGACACAGTTAAGATTTAATTAAGTTCTAAAAAATCATCAAAACCCTAAATTATACTAAGTAAATAAGGAAAATTAGCTCCCCTAAAACAACTAAGTCAATCCCTGACTGTCTAGCTGTTAGACATCTCAAAAACTACCAATTCAGGGGAAGGAAAAGCCCAACTCAATCCGTGAATCGCCTGAGTAAATTTACTCATGAATTTCTGGTTAATTTTGAAGAAAGACAGAAAAAACAAAGAAGAGTTTAAGGTTTGTTGTTAACCTACAGATAACCCTGAAAATAGTAACAACGCTTTTTAACTCATAACGCCAAGAAAGGAAGGTTAAACATGATAAAAATCGCAGTTCCGAAAGAAAGTGAATTAGGAGAATTGCGAGTCGCCTTAGTTCCCGATACCGTCGCCCGCTTCGTCAAGTTAGGGTTTGAAGTATTGGTGCAGACTGGGGCTGGACTTGCGGCCCATTTCACCGATGCTGAATACGAGGCAGCCGGAGCGCGCATGATCAATTCTCCCAGTCAGTTATGGGGAGAAGCCGAGATCCTATTAAAAGTCGCTCCTCCGGGAGAACAAAACGGACAACCAGAACTCAACTGGCTCAAACCAGGGGCCATTCTCATCAGTTTTCTCAACCCCTTGGGCAACCCAGAAGGCATTCAGGAATTAGCTCAGCGGAAAATTACTGGCCTCAGTATGGAATTAATCCCCCGTACCAGCCGCGCCCAAAGTATGGATGCGTTATCTTCCCAAGCCAACATCGCGGGCTATAAAGCGGCCCTCATTGCGGCAGCTTCCTTACCCAGACTTTTTCCGATGATGACGACTGCGGCGGGGACTATTCCTCCTGCTAAAGTGTTAGTCGTTGGGGCGGGAGTCGCCGGGTTACAAGCGATCGCCACTGCCCGTCGTCTTGGTGCCGTAGTAGAAGCCTTTGATGTGCGTCCTGCGGTTAAAGAAGAAGTGCAAAGTGTGGGAGCCAAATTTATTGAAATTCCCATCGAAGAAGACACAGCCACCACTGGAGGTTACGCCAAAGAAGTTGGCAAAAGTACCCAGGAGCGTATTCGAGAAGTTCTCACCGAACACATCAAAAAATCTGATGTGGTGATCACCACCGCCCAAGTCCAAGGCAAACGGGCCCCTCTCATTGTCACCGAAGAAATGGTCGGGGAAATGAAAGCTGGTGCGGTAATTGTCGATCTCGCGGCGGGACAAGGTGGAAACTGCGCCTGTACCGAACCAGGTAAAGACGTATATTACAACGGTGTCACCATTATTGGCCCCCTTAACCTCCCTGCTTCCCTTCCCATTGATGCTAGTCAAGTTTATGCCAAAAACCTGCTTACTTTGGTGAAATACCTCGTCAAAGATGGGGAAATGAATTTGGACTTTGAGGATGACATCATCGCCAGCACTTGTGTCACCTTCAACGGCGAAATTCGCAACCCCAAGGTTAAAGAAGCTCTGGCTACCTTAGTTGAAGCATAGAAATAAGTAATAAGTAATAAGTAATTAATTTCTAACTTTTTACGTTTAACTTGTTACTTTTTAGTTTGATTTACCGAAGTTAGGAGTATGATTATCGATGACGACAGGATTATTAATTGGTTTAGTGGTGTTTGTCTTAGCCTCTTTTGTGGGGTTTGAGGTGATCAATAAAGTTCCCCCCACCCTTCATACACCACTGATGTCTGGGGCGAACGCAATTTCCGGTATTGCGGTAGTGGGTGCGTTACTTATTGCCGGCCCCAAGGAATGGAATCTTACCGTTATTTTAGGCTTAATTGCGGTGGTATTGGCTACCATCAACGTCGTGGGCGGTTTCTTAGTCACCGATCGTATGTTGCAAATGTTTAAGAAGAAGGAGGCCTAGACATGAACGATACCTTATGTACTGATGTTCTTTCCGGCCTCACCACTGCCATAGAACTTACTTATTTAGTCGCTGCTGCCCTATTTATTGTCGGGTTAAAACAACTGGGATCACCTGCTACGGCCCGTCAGGGTAACATTATTGCCGCAGTGGGGATGTTATTAGCAACGGTAGCCACCCTGATTAATCAAGCGGTGTTGAACTATGAGATGATCCTCATTGCCATCATTATTGGTTCAATTATTGGGGCTATTACGGCTCAAAAAGTAGCTATGACGCAGATGCCCCAAATGGTGGGTATTTTCAACGGCTTAGGGGGTGCAGCTAGTGCTTTAGTTGCTGTGGGTGAATTTTGGCGTTTACTTGATGCTGGTGGCCCCATTCCCTTTGATGCCACCTTGGTCGCTATTTTAGGGGTATTTATTGGGGGTGTTACCTTAACGGGTAGTTTACTGGCTTTTGCTAAGTTACAAGGGTTAGTTAGTGGCTCTCCTGTTACTTTCCCCTTACAACAGCCTTTTAATATCCTGTTGTTCCTCTCCTTCATTGTTGCCAGTGTTTATCTTTTCTTTAACCCGGCCAACCCTGCTATTTTCTTGGCATTAGTGGCGGTTTCTCTCCTCTTTGGGGTATTATTCGTTCTGCCTATTGGCGGCGGCGATATGCCCGTTGTTATCTCCCTCTTAAACTCTTTCTCAGGTTTAGCAGCCAGTGCAGCCGGGTTCATTTTGGTGAACAATATGCTGATCGTCGCGGGTGCTTTAGTGGGAGCATCGGGTATTATTTTAACGCAAATCATGTGTAAAGCCATGAACCGTTCCTTATTAAGCGTCTTATTTGGGGCGTTTGGTAGTGCTGGTGGTGCTGTTGCAGGTGCTTCTGGTACAGCGACGGATAAGGTGGTACATTCTATTGATGCCGAAGAAGGGGCCATGATGTTGGGTTATGCCCGTTCTGTCGTGATTGTACCAGGTTATGGCATGGCTGTGGCTCAAGCGCAACATACCGTCAGAGAGTTGGCTAATCAACTGGAAAAAATGGGTGTGGAAGTTAAATATGCCATTCACCCCGTAGCAGGACGGATGCCTGGACACATGAATGTTTTATTAGCAGAGGCTAATGTTCCCTATAACCAATTGTATGATATGGACGACATTAACCCTCAATTTGAGCAAACTGATGTCGCCTTAATTATTGGTGCTAATGATGTGGTTAACCCTGCGGCCCGTCATGATCAGAGCAGTCCTATCTATGGAATGCCTATCTTAGAAGTAGACAAAGCTCATCATACTATTGTCATTAAACGGGGGATGAGTGCGGGGTTTGCGGGCGTAGAAAATGAATTGTTCTACGATGATAACACCATGATGCTTTTTGGTAGCGCACAAGATGTCGTCTCTAAATTAGTGGCTGAAGTGAAGCAATTGTAATTGGTTTTTTTAGCTTAATTTTGATGTTTACCTCCCTGTTTAATCAATAGGGAGGTATAATTTTGACACTCTCACCGTTAAGGCTGCGCCTGTTTACTGTTAGCAGCCCTACTGAGACAGATTCACCAAAACAACAGCATCATTGTAGAGTGGATCACCTTGAGGAATAGAGGTTCTACTAACGGGATCATAGGAATCAAACTCAAATTCAAAGAAATAAAGAACTTGGTTGTCAGCTAACTTTAAGGTGTTTCCATCCCCTTGCAATAATCCATTACTATTCAAGATACTTGCGACTTTTCCTCGTGCAGTGGCATCAGTAATAATGGCATCTAACTGTAGATATTTGCCGTCGTTGGAAGCGTATTTAACATTAGGTTGGGTTGGAGAATATTTATTCGTAAGCTCAATAAATTCAACAAACGTACAGCCTCCATTTTCAGCCACGGTTACGATAGTTGGTTTGTCTTCTTCAACATCAGCCGGCTCATTAGAACCAGTTCCCGTGACTGGAGTCCCAATGAGTTTAGTCAATCCAAGATCAACCTGAGCAACCGTCGTTACAACCGTTTTCGGATCGGCAGTTGGCGGAGGTTCATTTATGCAGGGAATATCAAGGCTTAATACTTTTATTTGTAACTTACCCTTTTCTTTTGGATTAATCGTGTTGTCAGGATCAACATAAAACTTGGGAATATCTTGTCCATTACTGCCGACTATTTCTGAGCGAGCAAAGGCTTGAGTTGTAATTTGATAGCTGGTATTAAAACGAGAGTTATTTTTACCAGAAGCAACCGTTTTCAGTTGTTCAAAAGTCGTCCCATAAATATTTAATTGGGCCAGTTGTTTATCTTCTCGGACACAGGCAAAAAATCCTTTCACATCAGCTTCTTTTTGGGGAAGACGATACCATTCTTTACCTTGAGCAGTGGCAACATAGGTGTTAGGACTTTCTACCTCAGGGGGTAAGTTTCTACATTCTTTTTGCTTCGGATCTAAGGCTGTTAACATCATGTCAACTAGGGGTTCATTCTGCCATTTACTTGTGTCTGATTTTGTATCATCGTTGTATGTACCATCGTCCTTAAAAGATGGCCCCCAACGAGAAAGAACTGCCGGCCCGCGCCAAGGCTTTTTCGGATCAGCATCTTCGATATAATAAACAATTCGTTGAGTCACCCCTGGTACTTTGAGCATCAGAACTGGAGTTTTACCTGTTGTATTAAAATCAGGGGCATAGAGTTTAAAATCAATAGGCTCTAATTTTGTTTCAATTACCGATGCCCCACGAACTTCTTCGGAGATAAATTCAGCGGCCCGGTTCATATCATATTGCATTTCTGAGGTGGCATTAGCGACTTTATTTTCCCGTAAAATGTTGACTAAACCCCATCCGGCCGCCATAACAACCACTAAGGTTAAAGCAGCCGCAATCAGTAATTCTGCTAAGGTCCAACCAGCAGAAGAACGTTTTTTTTGTAGAAGTTGTAAATAAATTTTGATCATGATTTTCCTTTGATGATTTTATATGGATGTTTGACAATTATCTGCTGTGACTGATGAGGAAGTATCCCCCTTATAGACACCTTTTCGCATAATTCCTAATCCCGGACTAATCACTAGACATTGTTTTTCGTCTGTTGCTTTAGCTTTCTTTGGTTCAACGACAATGGTTCCTGGTGCGGTTGTGGTACCTTTAAAAGAAAAGGTGATACCACTATCAAGCTTGGAGCCTATTTTCATAACAACACCGTCAGGTAATTTCCGATTTGTAGACACTAAACAACCAGTATCTGAACTAGAAATCGTTGGGGGATCAGCATCTGTATTGAGGGTTATGGTGCATTGTTTTGACAGACGAATCGCCTGTTTTTGAGAATCTTGTAATGAACTATAAACTTGATCTAACCCTTGTTGAACTTTGTCCCCTTGTAGCATACTCATGAGACTAGGTGCGCCGATCGCGGCTAAAATTCCTGTAATAACAACAACGACCATAATTTCGATCAAGGTCATGCCTTGATTAGCATTACTTTTTGCATTCCGCAACCGCAGCAGGTATAACCTCTGCATAATTTTCAGCGATAATGGAGGTTTTGCCACGGGCATCATCAGCCAATAGATCTCCGTCCTCGTCCTTGGTTTTTCCTGGTACATGGGGTTCTCCAACTCGATAATAAACTTGTAAAACGTTGTATTTAGTCGCACTGTCAACGGTAGTGATACGAACCAGACGATAGGGTTTACTGACTAAATTATTGGGGTCATCAGGGTCTGCTGCATTACCACTGCGAACAACTTGCATGGTGGCAGCTTTGTTGGTGGTGGTTCTTTTAGAATCTTTTACCGCCACAAATGAAGGATAACCATTGGTGGCATCAAATTCATGATTTCCTTTATCATCTGTTTTGTATCGTTTGAAACTTGCCACGTTGACGGAATAAGTATCAGGATCATCATCCCCACTTAACTCATCATTTAATTTAGTGTTTAATTGCCCCCCAAAAAGCTGAGTCGCATTAGCCGGAACAGGCAGCAACACACAATAACCTACGCCCAATGCCATTGAGTCAAGGGTCATAGCACTAGCTTCTGCTTGCAGTTTTTCGAGATCTTCTTGAATCCAAAAATTGGCTTGGGCTTGTCGTTCGGCTTTAACTTGCATGACAGTGTTAATGGTCATGGCCTGTAGGGTTCCCATTAAAAAGGCCGAAGATACTAAAATGGCCACTAACACTTCTAAGAGACTAAACCCTTGGTTTTTTTGGGGTTTGACTTGACGAATAATTAGATGAAACAGTAGTTTATTCATACCTTACCTCTCATTACGTTGCCATGTGGATGAACTGGATAGCTGAGGGGGAGTATTTTTGGGCTGTAACCCTAAATCTTCCCATCGGGCGGTTTGCACAACGGCGGTATTGCTGGTATTGGAGCCGCAGGATTTGCCATTTGACCACTCATTAGCCCAAATTGTCCCTTTTATACCTCCTGTTCCTCCTCCGGTTCCGGCAGTGCCGACGGTGTATTCAGGGGCAAAAATAAAGGCTTCAATTCGTTTATTTCCAGCAGTACAAATGGTGTTGGTGTTGTCTCCATAGCCGAAAATTTTGAAATCTGTCGGTTTACATCCACTTATAGGATTCCCAGAAACATCGTTACAGCTATGGGTAATATTACTGTTACTCTTAACAACCATGCTGCCTTGGAGGTACAAGGTGACTTGTTTGCCTGGGGTTACGGTTAAGGAGTGGGAACCAGAATCAAAGTTTATTTGATCAACCTTATATTCATAGACCTGTACACTTTGTCCATTAAGGGTTTTGGTGGTGTAAGTATCTCCGACTCTGGGTAAGGTAATATTGCCAGATGTGGCCGTCAGAGAACCGTCTTTATTTTCTCCCATCACCCCAAGATAAATGGCAGTGTCAGGAATCTCAGGAAGATCAGGAAATTCCAGGTTAGTATGTTTGGCTTCGTAAGGTTCTCCGGTAATGGGATCAGTTCCCTTGACGTTTACAGTGTCGAGGGGAGCATCACAGCTACCGAGTAAGACATCGCCTTCTATACCGTTGCCTCCTGTAGCATCAGGATCATCGGCTAACCAAACCCCAGGCACATTGGTGTTTTCAACGGGGCCAGGGGAAACGGGAATATTTACTTCGAGTTGGCTGGTGGCTTCAGTCAGTTTGTTACTGGTGCGAACCCTTCCTTCAACAGTTAATTTCCCAATATTTGGGGCTTTACCAGGGGTGGGATAGTCATATTTGAGTAATCGATAATCTCCTTGCTGGGGGTTATCGGGGTCAATGGGCTGCCATTCTTGTTTGAGGGAGACATCCTCAACGTCTGCGACTTCTCCACTCTCACAGACAGTTAATTTGGGGATATTTGAGATATTGGCCCAACTTTCTTTGGTTCCGCTATCGGTACAGTTACCACTACTATCTCTACCAATACAGTCGGGATACATGGCAATGTAGCGGTTATCGTTCATCAGGGAAGTAATACGGGTGACACCGACTTCAGCGGCCCCAATGCCTTCTGAGGTGCTTTGTTGCGCTTTAACATAACTGCGGTTGGCTTGGGATTTTACTAGCATGATGGTTCCTGCTAACATCATCACCACACCCAGACAAAGGGTAAAGGGAAGGGCAAAGCCTTGATTATTAGGGCGATTGAGTAAAATTAGTTTAAGTTTAGGATTCATTGCTATACCTGGGAATGAATAACCGATAAGGGGATAGGATCACCCCTGCTTAGGCATTAAGTCAGGGGTAGAACGGGATTTTAATTAAATTTCAGGCTCAGGCTCAGGCTCGCAACTCTTACTATCATCAGGTTCAAACTGACAGGTTTGAACGCTGGAGGGCTGACCAATACTGACTTCCGGCATTCCTTCAGGGACTCCTACACCCAGTTCTGACCATTTTCCGGTTTGCACCACTAAAGCACCACTCTTGGAGTTGGAGGCACATTGAGGGGTTTTATTCCAAGTCTTGATCCAAGCAGTTCCATTCATCCCGCCTTGTCCATTGCCACTTCCCAAGACTCCCCCATCATAATCAGGCGCAAAAATGAAGGCATGAAGTTTATTGTTACCGTTTATACAAAGTTGACCATCAGTTGCATGACCGAAAATTTGGAAGTCGGTGGGTTTACAAAGATCGGCACTATAACCATCACAACTATGGTTGAGATCAGAACCTTTATCAATATTGCCGAGAAGGTGGAAGATAACTCTCTGACGTTTGTTGTTATCGCTAACAGTATTAATGGTTGCAGCACCGCTAATAGAAGTAATTTCGTATTCATAGACGCAGACAGATTGACCATTTGTCGTTTCAATTTTGCTGGTTGTATCTCCTGCTCTGGGAAAGACGTTACCAGTACCGCTATTGATACAAGTGCTGGTTGGCGTTGGCGTTGGCGTTGGTGTTGGCGTTGGCGTTGGTGTTGGCGTTGGCGTTGGCGTTGGTGTTGGCGTTGGCGTTGGCGTTGGTGTTGGGCTATTACCATTTTTAGCCGCTAAAGCAACTCCCCCAAAAATATTGTTGAATGCTCTGTCTACCAAGCGATCTATGGCATGAGCAACGGTTGAAAAAGGGCTGTTATCGGGGTTACTTGCTTTCTTTCCATTACCATTTCCGCCATTACCATTCCCTGAAATGGTGATGGCTTTTTGTGCTTCAGGAAGGTTATCAGGAATGCTTGGTAACTCAGGAAAATCATAGGGGGCCTCTATTGGTTCTTTAAAGGTGCTTTCGTCTGGAAGTTCTTCATCATTAATGGCTTCTTGAACACCACCCTTTTCACCGAGTACCTTTTCTTTAACCCCGGCTAAAGCTGTCTTGAGTTGTTCATCACTGAAGCTACAATCATCATTACCTAGCCAAACGTGGGCAGCCACGATATCATCGACTGTTCCTTCTTTAACCCATAAGCCAGGGGTATCTGCATCGTCAACTGTACTATCATTTTTACTCACTGGGATTTTTACAACTAATTGACTAGGAGATTCTTTGAAGTTTGCTTTGTTTTCACCCTCTTGATTATTAGTAGGATTTGCTTTCGCCTGAACTTCTAATGTTCCTAAACCTGGGGCTGTAGATCCTGTGTATCCGACAAGTTTAAATTGTCCTAGTTGTTTATTAGACTCATCTATATCTGTCCAGTCTGGATCAGCATAGCCAGAAATCTCTGTTTTAATCTCTGTTTTTTCCTGCTCAGTTAGGGATGTATTGGCACAAGAACTTTCCATCGTTTCTTTAAATTCTTTGCCAATCTCTGTGTTTAGATCAGCCACATCCGACCATTTAGTATGATCGTATTCAGCCAAAAAGGGATATTCAGCTAACAGGTATTGAATTCTGGCGATCGCAACTTCACCCGCACTTCTTCCTTGGGCGGTGGCTTGTTGGGCCATAACTTTTTCTTTTTTGCTGCTACTATTGAGTAGCATGACACTGGCTGTGGCTGCAATAACTAAGCCTAAACAGCAAGCAAATACCAAGGCAAATCCTTTGTTCTCTTTACGAGAAAGACGAGAGAGATATATAAATGTTTGAGTGTATCGTATATTCATAAGTTTATTCCTACATTTCCAAATAAAGTCCTTAAAATAGTCAAGTTTAGTATTACCTACCATGACGCTGACCTACCTATTGACAGATAGATCATAGGCTTATTATGGAATGGTTTGTCACAAATAACTGTGACTTAAGTTTGGTTATTGAGTGATATGAGTCACCTCTCTATTATTCCCATTTTTCTGGAAAATAAAAACAGTAATTATATGGATTTTCTCAATATATATAATGCCCAAAAATGGGACTTTTTAAAAGATAGAATAAATTATTAAGTAGAGTTTATATTAACATAATGAATTTGTGTAGTTATCTTCAGTATATTTACATAAATTTCTTGATTTATGGTCTGATTTTCTCACAGTAAACCGTAAATTTACGGAGAAGGAAGATAAGAACAAATTAACAACTAAGTAAGTGTTAATAAATTAAATAAAAATATACTGAGATCTTGCACCTAGTTTGTAAACTCTAATTTTTTAGCCATTACTACGAACTTTTTAGCTTGTAATGATGTTAGCTTGTAAAAATTGCTGTAAATCTTCAAAATGAATGCCATAAGTAATGGTGGGTTGATCATACCCTTTCAGGGACACAGTATATTGATAAAATAGGTTTTGTGCTTGGGTTAAATCAGTTAAAGATTTGTAGGTTTGTTCTCCAACAGCTACATCTAATCCTAATTCTTTGGTGGCTGATTCAAGACGGAATGCGGCGTTAACTGTATCCCCAATCGCAGTATAATCAGGATGATCGCCGCTGCCTGTATTTCCTACCATAGAATAACCTGTATTAATTCCTGCACCAATGTTTAATTCAAAGGGAACGGGATATTGTTGACTCAATTTTTTTGTCATGGTGTTAATATCACTAACGGCCTGAAAAATCTGCATAATATCAGCTTTAGGGACTTCGTTTTGACCATGAAACCAGATAGCCATCACCGCATCTCCAATATATTTATCTACCCAACTCCCTGAGTAACGAATAATTTCCCCTGCTTGACGAAACCAATTACCAATTAAAGATGATAAAATTTCCTCATCTAACTGTCTGGTTAAGGTGGTAAAGTTTCGCATATCAACCACCATGACAGAGGTAAGACGACGTTCATGTAAAACTATGGTATCGTGATCCAAGGGTTCTGTTATCATATCGTCGTCAGTCTGGTGATCGCTTATAGGACAGAAAAATTTAACCTCAGTTTTGCCAAAGGTTACTTGATCTTCATTGTGAACGGTGACAGGAATACTGACGCGACGACTATTAACAAAGGTTCCGTTACGACTACCTAAATCAATTAACAAAAATTCCCCAGTTTCTGTAGATTGTAAAATAGCATGATTACGGGAAATACAATGATCAGCAATGGTAAAATCGTTATCCCTTCCCCGTCCAATTGTCCAATAGTTTTTTCCCACTAAAGGAAAATAGCGTTTACCCTTAGCGGTATTCAACAGTAAATGGGGTGTTTTTCCTAGATTTTCCACAGGTGTCTAAGGGGTGACAACAATCAGGAACAAAAAGTCTATCGTATTGTGTTGCCCTAAGCGAAAGAAGCAGCAAACCAAAATAGACTGTCCACTAAGATTGTACTCAATACGGCCCCAGCAAATGCCCACCAATGTCGATCAGATTGCTGCATTGCCCATAAACCCATTCCTAACAGTGCATTGGCTAAAACTACTGCCCAACTCAGGCCCCAAGGAGTTTGTACTTGGGCCAAAGCCGCTTGAAAAATGGGAGTCGCTAAGCTAGGATCGACTTGCATTAGTTGTCGCCAATGGGGAATTAAGCCCGTGATATAAAAATAAATATCAGTGATAGCTGTGCCTAACAGTGATCCCAAGTAAAAGAAATTACCGATTTTGCCCCAACCGCGCCACAGACACCAAAGGGCGATCGGCACTCCCATTGATTCAACGGGAAGGTGAATTAATGGTTCCCATCGTAACCATCCCCAATATACAGAACCGGCCAGCCAACTCCAACTAAAACCAAAGAGGAGATCTCCCCAGAGTTGCGTTTTAGGCTGTCTCATTAAGTAAAAGCTTACCCATAACCATCCTCCCGTCATAAGTACGCTTATTTCGGGAAATAAACGCACTAGGGGGGCTTCAATAAAGACAGGGACGGATACCAAAAACCCTGCTGCCAAAAAGACTAACCAGCTAGAAGTAGATTGATGAGTCAGGGGAATGTTCCCCAGAGAGTCTGACTCTGAGACTGTAAGACAGTTGGAGGACAAGGATGAGGGAGAGGAAATCAACTTTTTGTTAACCTTAATGAATTTATGAGTGCTTTCTTTACTTTACTTAACTTATCGCAAAATTTCTTCTTTAAGAAAGATAGCAATAGGGCTTGAGGTTTTTTACCTGGTGAAAAGCTGAAACCTTGTTGCAGCTTACTTTTGCACTTCGACGATGCTCAGTGCAAACCTTTTGCCTGACCCCTAGCGGTATATCCCCCTGGGGGGCATATTTCTCATATTAGCGAACTCTCCCAGGTTAGTCAACTTCTGACGAATTTAGGGGCGTAGGTTCCTTTCGCCCCTAGTTCTGAATTGCTAAAAAGCATTTAAAATGGGTTTTAGCCTAACAACCCCACACAATTCGATACAATATTGTCAATGAGGCAGAATCGAGCTAAACTCTCGAACG
Source organism: Crocosphaera sp. XPORK-15E (assembly GCF_034931425.1). Lineage (NCBI taxonomy): Bacteria > Bacillati > Cyanobacteriota > Cyanophyceae > Chroococcales > Aphanothecaceae > Crocosphaera > Crocosphaera sp. XPORK-15E. The sequence goes on along the minus strand of NZ_JAYGHQ010000016.1, from coordinate 166,636 downwards.
AACACCACCCACGACTGAATGGAGTAGCTGGAGAAAAAAACACACATGGGCAAAGTAGTCGGCATTGATCTGGGGACAACGAATTCTGTCGTCGCCGTGATGGAAGGCGGAAAGCCAGTCGTTATCGCCAATTCAGAAGGAATGCGTACTACCCCTTCTGTGGTTGGTTTTAATAAAGATGGGGAATTAGTAGTTGGACAAATGGCAAGACGACAAGCTGTTCTTAACCCTCAGAACACATTTTATGGCGTAAAACGCTTTATGGGTCGCCAATATGCCGAACTAACCCCCGAATCAAAACAAGTTCCCTACACCATTCGTCGGGATGAATATGGCAACATAAAAATCAAGTGTCCCCGTCTCAAAAAAGACTTTGCCCCGGAAGAAGTATCCGCCATGATTCTCCGTAAGTTAGCAGAAGAAGCAGAACGCTACTTAGGAGAACCCATCACAGGGGCAGTGATTACCGTTCCCGCCTATTTTAACGACTCTCAACGACAAGCTACCAAGGATGCCGGAAAAATTGCCGGATTAGAGGTTTTACGCATCATTAATGAACCTACCGCCGCATCATTGGCCTATGGGTTAGATCAACGTACCTCCCAAAAAATCCTCGTATTTGACTTAGGGGGGGGGACATTTGATGTCTCTGTCTTAGAAGTAGGCGATGGTGTGATTGAAGTTAAATCTACCAGTGGCGATACCCAATTAGGGGGTAATGACTTCGATAGGCGCGTTGTAGACTGGTTAGCGGAACAATTCTTAGAAAAAGAAGGGGTAGATCTTCGCAAAGATAGACAAGCCTTACAACGCCTCACAGAAGCCTCGGAAAAGGCAAAAATTGAACTGTCTGGGGTAACAGTCACCGATATTAACCTCCCCTTCATTACTGCCACAGAAGACGGCCCTAAACACATTGAAACCACCCTTACACGCCCTCAATTTGAAGAACTCTGTGGGGACTTGGTAAGTCGTTTACGTCGTCCCATTAAACGGGCCTTAAACGATGCCAGATTAACTCCAGTACAAATTGATGAAGTGGTGTTAGTGGGAGGGGGAACCCGAATGCCCATGATTAAAGGGTTAGTCCGTAGCTTCATTGATAGAGAACCCAATGAAAACGTTAACCCCGATGAAGTTGTCGCTGTCGGGGCCGCCATTCAATCAGGAATTTTAGGGGGACAAGTTACAGATATCCTCCTTTTAGATGTGACTCCTTTATCCTTGGGGTTAGAAACTATTGGCGGTGTCACGAAAAAATTAATCCCCCGTAATACAACTATTCCCGTCCGTCGTTCTGATATTTTTTCTACTGGGGAAAATAATCAAACTATGGTAGAAATTCATGTGGTACAAGGAGAAAGGGAAATGGCATCAGATAACAAATCTTTGGGAAGGTTTAAACTGACAGGTATTCCCCCGGCCCCCAGAGGTATTCCTCAAGTGCAAGTAGCCTTTGATATTGATGCGAATGGTATCTTACAAGTTACGGCCCGCGATCGCACAACAGGAAGGGAGCAAAGCGTTACCATTCAAGGGGCCTCAACTCTCAGTGAAGGGGAAGTTAACCGCATGATCCGAGATGCCTCTGAATTTGCGGAAGAAGACAGACAACGACGGGAAAGGGTAGAAAAACGTAATCGGGCCAAAGCATTAACAGATCAGTCCTTACGACGCTTAAAAGAAGTAACTCTGGACTTTGGAACTCAATTTACCAGTTCCTACCGTCGTCAAATAGAATCTCTCAATACAGAAATTCTTGATAGTTTAGAGAAGGATGATGAACGTCGCTTAGATCGGGCCCAAGCCGACCTACAAGATGTCCTTTATGAACTAAATCGAGAAGTGCGTTTACAATATGACGACGAGGAAGATGAAGGCATTTTTGAATCCATTCGTCGTACCTTTACAGGAGATCCCGAAGACGACTTACCCTATAACCCCCGTCGTACAACCTATCGAGAGGATTACAGTACACCCCGTTATAATGAACGTCAGGACTACAGTACCCCCCGTTATAATGAGCGTCAAGACTACGATGCCCCCCGTTATGAGGAACGCCGTGACACCCGTTCCCCCCGTTACGAGAAAAAATACGATGATGACTATGATGATTGGGAACAAGATTCAGCGTCCCGTTCTCCTTCCCGTCGTCCCCCTGCTGAACCGGAAAGATATCCCCAAAAAGAGTCTGGAAGTTATTATAGCCGCGATCGCTCCCGTCGTATTCCAGCAGAAAATAAATGGGATGAAGATGATGATGATTGGTTCTAAGTATCGGACATAACCTTTGTCCTTGTCTAATAAAAGCAATTGTTGAGACTGCCACTCTGATTAAAACTGATATATGCAGCAAATCCGTAACTATTATGAGATTTTAGGGGTTTCTAGAGATGCCACCAATGAGGAGATTAAAAAATCCTTTCGTAAACTCGCTCGGCAATACCATCCTGACGTAAATCCAGGAGATAAGACAGCCGAGGAGAAATTTAAAAATCTGAATGAGGCCTATGATGTTCTCTCCGACGAAACCAAACGGGCCGATTATGATCTAAAGCGGTTTAGCAAAGGTAAACGCCGTCCCTCTCGTGTACAGGACAGAATTCCCCGTAATGGCAACCGCAACAATAACAATTATCCTCAAGAAAGTGATTTTTGGAAATTTCAGGATTTCGACCCTGGTAATACCAAACGGGCCAAAGTAGTCAACCCCTCGCGTACTGCGCGAGATGTGGAAGCGAAGTTAAATATTCCCTTAGAAAAAGCTTATCATGGGGGAAGGGAACGGATACGCCTTGAAGATGGGCGATCGCTAGAAGTAGATATGCCCCCAGGTATGATCAGCGGTCAAAAAATTCGTTTGAAAGGCCAGGGCCTTGAGGGGGGCGATCTCTATCTTAAAATTACCATTAATCCCCATGGCTTTTTTGAGTTACAAGGCACTGATATCGCCTGTCAAGTCCCCTTAACCCCCAGTGAAGCTATTTTAGGCGGGGCGATCGAAATTCCCACCATTGACGGATTAGTTAAAATGACCGTTCCTAAAGGAGTCCGCGTGGGACAACGTTTACGGTTAGCCAATAAAGGGTATCCTGATGGAGCGGGTAAACGGGGGGATCAGTTGGTAGAAATTCAGATTGTGATTCCCCCAGATCCCAGTGAAGAAGAATTAGCCCTTTATGAGCAAATTCGTCAAAAAGAACAGTTTAACCCTCGTCAAAACTGGCTTTAATCCTATCATAAGATTACAGCAATATGGACGTTCCGCGCTTACATCCTGATACCCTGGAAGAAGTTAAACAACGGATGGACATTTATGATGTCATCTCTGATTATGTTGTCCTAAAAAAACGGGGTAAAGACTATGTGGGTTTGTGTCCTTTTCATGATGAAAAAACCCCTAGTTTTAGCGTGAGTTCGACTAAACAACTGTATTATTGTTTTGGGTGTGGAGAAGGGGGAAATGGGATTAAATTTCTCATGGAAGTGGGAAAACAATCTTTTAGTCAAGTTGTTTTTGAACTAGCAAGACGCTATCAAGTTCCTATTAAAACTTTGGAACCGGAACAACGTCAAGAATTACAAAAAGAACTTTCTCTACGGGAACAACTCTATGAAATTTTGGCAGTTGCTGCTAACTTTTATCAACACGCACTTTCTCAACCTCAAGGCGAAATATCTCTTAATTATCTTACCACAAAACGGCAATTAAAATCAGAAACTATTCAACAGTTTCAGTTAGGATATTCTCCTGCAGGATGGGAAACTCTTTATCGTTACTTAGTGGAACAAAAACGTTATCCTATTGCCATAGTTGAAGCAGCAGGATTAATTAAATCTCGTCAAAAAAGTAGTGGATATTATGATAGATTCAGAGATCGTTTAATGATTCCTATTAAAGATATTCAAGGGCGTATTATAGGGTTTGGTGGTCGAACTTTAAGCGATGAAGAACCCAAATATCTTAACTCTCCTGAAACCCCTTTATTTGATAAAAGTCAGACATTATTTGCCTTAGATCAAGCGAAAAATAGTATTAGATCTTTTGATAAAGCAGTAGTTGTAGAAGGTTATTTTGATGCGATCGCCCTTCATGAAGTGGGAATTACGAATACAGTTGCTTCTTTGGGAACTGCCTTTACTCAAGCACAATTAAAACAGTTATTAAGATATACAGAATCAAAACAAGTTATCTTTAATTTTGATGCAGATCAAGCAGGAATTAAGGCAACACAACGGACAATTAATGATATTGAATCTTTAATTTATTCAGGACAAGTTAACCTAAAAATCCTCAATCTTCCCGATGGAAAAGATGCAGATGAATTCATCAAAAATCATAAAGATGGATTAGAAAAATATCAAAACTTAATTGAAAATGCACCTCTTTGGTTTGACTGGCAAATTCAACAATTATTAATTAATAAAAGCCTAAAAAAAGCTGATAATTTTGAACAAATTGCCCAACAAATGGTAATATTATTGAATCGTTTAACTGATAGTAATAAACGGGCTTATTATACAGGATATTGTGCAGAAATTCTCAGTCAAGGAGAGGTAAGATTATTAACCCCTTATTTTAAAAAATTAGAAACCCAACTAAGTAAACCCCAAAGAAAATTATCAGCTAAACAATCATCTTTATCCCTCAAACCTGCCAATTTTTCTGAAGATAGTTTATTAGAAGAAGCGGAAAGAACTTTATTAATAATTTATCTCCATTATCCTGAATATCGTCAAGAAATTTTGCATAAATTAGAAGCCAGAAATATTTTCTTTTGTTTATCTCCTCATCGTTTTTTCTGGCAACAAATTCTAGAAATAGAACAGGAAATTACTTCAAAAAATACCTTAGAATCTAATGCCCTAATTTCTCAACTACAGGAAAAAATCTTACAATCATCTCAACCCATTGAAAAAATAAATCAAATCTTACACCTAACAGAAACCAAACAACAAGATGATAGTAGTCGTTTTTCTTTAGTCATTGATGCTGCTTTAATTTCTATGGAAAAAGTCAGCCTCGAAAAATATTGCCGTTATTGCTATCAAAAATCAAAAAGTATTAATGAGAAAGAAGATCCCAACAGTTATCAATATTATGTGCAGGAATTTTCCATCAGTAAACAAAAAATCATGAAATTAGAATCTTTACGCAGTTTCTCACAACTCGATATTCACGGAACTGGTTAACACTAAGATATTTCACAAAGTAGGGTTGATTTATGAATTAACCCTACAAACAAGACAATTTTCACCCTGTAGGGTGGGCAGTGCATCAGCTTACAAATTCTTTAAAAAAGACGATGATTATTATCATAATGAATTCTCGCCCCGGCCCATTGTAACTTTTCTCGTAAAGTTTGATAAAAAGAATAATTCTCCCGTAAAACAATAAATCTCGCCATACAACTCGCCATTCTGACTGATACCCATTGTTTCGGCCAAATAGAAGTCGCTAAACAACTATCAGTCCACAATTTCGTATTTAATTCATAATCCCCCAAGGGCCAAATATCGACAACAGAACCAGGAGGAATAACAATGGGACGACTTGATAAACTAAGAGGACAAATAGGAGTTACTGCGATCGCATCCATTCCAGGATGAATAATAGGGCCATTGGCCGAGGCCGTATAACAAGTTGACCCCGTGGGAGTGGCCACTAATAACCCATCTCCTTGATATTGATCGACAATTTCCCCATCCACCTCAATTTCTAAGATAGCAGTAGGCATTCGGTCAATACTGGCCGGTTTGACACACATTTCGTTAAGACAATAGAAACGCTCACTACTCGCTTGAGGGTTGCGGCGATCGCCTTCAAATATCCGCGCTTCTAACATCATCCGTTGTAACATAGCATAGCGATCGCCTTGTAAACGATCCCAAACCTGTTCCGTATCCTGAAATAATTCAAAAGGTTCCGTCAAAAATCCTAAATGTCCCCCCACATTCACAGCTAAGATAGGGACACCTTCAGGGGCTAATTGTCGCGCTCCGGCTAAAATCGTCCCATCACCCCCTAAAACGATGGCCAAATCGATTTTTTCCGTAGCTGAGGAGAGAAATACCGGATAGGGGTTATCCTTAAAGCCACTAGGCCCCATTAAGACTTTACAGTTACGGGCTTCCAATTGTCGAGCGCAGGTCTGGGCCCAAGATTTACTTTGGGCATCTCCGGCTTTATGGGCAATAATAACCTGTTTCAGTTCCACGTTAGTTTATTTTGAGGTTAACATTGAGGAATGGCGAGGAGAGAAAGCCTTACCTAACCTAATTTATCGTGTTTCTTTGATTTGTCAGGGATAGATGATTGCATCTTTTCCAATTTTAAGTATCGTAGAAGTTAGGCGAGTCGCCTGGTACTTATCTTGAGGTATTCACGTTTATGACTATGAATCTTCTTCAACTGATCAATTATCTGTTACCTGCCCTTATAAGTATGATGATTCTCAGCATGGTTGTGGCTTCTCTCCCTGATGTTTTAAGGAATGATGTACCAACTTCCGTTATTGAAGAAGTCCAACCCTTAGAAAAGTCTACGGGAAATTTACAAGATTTACAAGGGCTAGAATATAAAAATTCCCCACAATTGCTCTGAAAAATTCAAGACACTGACTTAATGTTAGACTGAGTTAAACTTATCCTGACGGGCGTAATTCCTGCTTGCGCCCTTATGCTTAATTCCTCCAATTATGGATGAATTTTATGTTTATTTTGCTTTTAAAAAGTATGGCAAAATTTAAAAAAAATTGTTGTATTAATTATCACAAAAATCGATTCTAATGAAGGAGTTAAGCCGCAGCAATGCCAACACCTCCCGCACCAATCACAATAACATCAAAGTTTTTCATGATATTTTTTAGGACTTAATTGGTTTATTGTGCAATGATTTTTTTGCTCTCAATTTAATGATTAACTCGCCCCATTTCCCATTTGTCCATAAGTTTGCCAAGCTAAATCTAATAACCCATTAACAATGGCCACCGCTACCACAGCACTGCCCTTCCTTCCATCCACTGTAATATAGGGAATTTCGGCATCATGTAGCCTTTGTTTAGCCACATCTGCCCCAATAAACCCCGCAGGAGTGCCAATCACCAGAGCAGGTTTAATATTTTCATCTTCCACCAATTCCACCAAAGCTGTCAAAGCCGTTTGCGACTCCCCAATAACAAAAATAGCTTCAGGATAACGTTTGGCCAAGGTTTTCATCCCCCAGGCTGTTTTAGTTTGCGTTTTTTGGGGGCGGGTAATGGTTTGGGTACTACAATAAACCGCATTAGCAAAGCTTTCCTGAAGATTTTGCACAATACCAACCTGTACCATTGGCACATCTACCACAATGGTACTACGGGCCGCTAAGGCAGCGGCCCCCGATTGCAATGCACGCTCCGAAAAGCGAATCAAAGAAAGATAGTCAAAATCGGCGGTTTGATAAATAACCCGACGGATAATTTCATATTCTGCCGGAGACAAAGCTGTCTCACCGATTTCACCATCAATCATGGCCAGACTTTGGGCATCAGTTAGGTGCCATTCCATAGTTAGCGCACAGAGTTAAGTATTAGTATTGGAAGTGGTGGCTTGGTTAAGTAGGGGAGATAGATAAGCCACTAACGCCCCTAAGGCAAAGCCCATCACATTGCGAGACAAGGGCAACCAGTCAGAAGTTCTTGTCACCACTGGGCCAATGCCGAAAGCGATGAAAAGTATACCCCAAAGGGGAGAGATAATCAAAACCCATTGCCAAGCAAAGACTTGATCTTTCTTACGAGGAATTCCGGCAAACCCAAAGACTAAACCCCCGACAATAGAGGTAATTAAGGTCAAAATCCATTGTTCTCTAGGTAAACCAGGCACAACGCCACAGCCTCCCTTAACTAAACAGCCTTTCACGGTATTTAATGAACTCATGATGGCATTATTTTCCCCGTTGTCTCGGACATAGTATATATTGCCGAAACGGGCTTGTAATTCAATCCAGAAGGTGCGGGGTAATAATTCATAAACATCATCTCCAATACTAAAGGAAAGGATGTTGCCGCCGCGAGAATCTGCCACTAGAAGGATACTTTTGTCATCGAGTCCCCAAAATTTAATCACCGCACGGCCAGGGGAACGATCATATTGAGTTAAGACTCGAAGTTTCCATCCTGTTTCCTGTTCAAAGGTTTCAATCTCGTTGATCAAAGAGGCTTCTTGAGGATAAGGAAGAAAATTAGCTAAATCAACGACAGGTGTTACCTTATTGGGTAATAACTCTGGATTATTAACTGCTAAAGCGGTATTTGGCGAAAAAAAGAAAATAGCAAGGCTGAGAACACAAGTAATAAGGGTGAGGAGAAAAGGTTTCAGTCCAGGTTTTTGCATAGGGATAGAGCTTCAGAAGGTCGTCAACAATTAAATAAATCTTAATCAATATTATATTTCTTTACAATTTTTTACATAAGAATTAAGGTTTCTCCTCTTTAATTTTCTGGTAGGGGGAACGGTTCCAAGTTCGCCAAGCCGCTTTAACTCCACTGGCAAGACGACGGGTTCCTTGTTGTACCTTGTTTACCTGTTGCTTCGTACTATTTAAGCTGCGATCGACCTGTTTGACGATGTCTGAGGCACTTTTTACCCCACTGTCAATGTCATCCGTCAATTCACTAATTTCTAGCCCTGTGAGGCGAATTGATTCTAAGGTGGGAGGAAATTCTCGCTCTAGAGTATCAAACAATTTTTCCGCACTCCGGGCGGCCCTGGCTAATTCTTGTAAAACAGGTAAAGCAGCCACTAACAACGCAGTCAGACTGACAGCGACGAGTAAAAGAGAACATCCAAGCCAAAATAGGGGATCACTCACAATTGTTTTGCTCTAAGGATTATGATCTGAGGGGCTAACATCTGCCGTAATGTCACGGGGTAAAGGGGTTTCGGAGATCTCGGTTTCAGTGGCTTCAATACCAGCAGCGATCGCCTCTTTCAGTCTCGTTAAGGTTTCACCCCAGTTTTTTTGGGCCGACTCTGACAGGCGATCGGCCTGTAGTTGTACAGTGGTTGATAGATCCTCAGCCATTTCGGGTAAAGCATCAGCGGATTTTTTAATAATACGTCTGGTTTCTCTTCCTGAACGGGGGGCCATTAACATTCCGGTAACGGTGCCAAGCAAACCGCCGATCACCATTCCCGCTACAAATAAACCGCCATTGTTATTCTTTGACATGGTTTCGCCTCTTGTTCTAACATCCATTTTAGGCAGAATTGGATCATCGCTAACGGATCATTGATTTTTTTGCGATCTGTAATTTAATCCTAAAATTAGACCATGATCCTAACTGAGTCGTAGGATAATAACAAGCAGTAATAGTTGATTAGAGAGATTATTGATTAATGACACGGTTAGCCCTACTGAGTGTATCAGACAAAACAGGAATTATCGATTTAGCGCGTCAATTAGTATCAGAATTTGGCTTTCAATTAATCAGTAGTGGTGGAACAGCAAAAGCACTACAGGAAGCTGGATTAACTGTGACTAAAGTTAGTGACTATACAGGATCACCAGAAATTTTAGGAGGGCGAGTCAAAACCCTCCATCCTCACATTCATGGGGGAATTTTAGCAAGACGAGATATTGCCCAAGATCAAAAAGATTTGACAGCGAATAATATTCGTCCTATTGATTTAGTAGTTGTTAATCTTTATCCCTTTGAGCAAACTATCGCTAAGCCTGATGTAACGGTAGCAGAAGCCATTGAAAATATTGATATTGGTGGCCCTACTTTACTTCGTGCCTCAGCGAAAAATTTTGCTCATGTGACTGTTTTATCTAATCCTAAATATTATGAAGATTACTTACAAGAATTACGCCAAAATAATGGTGAATGTTCTTTGATTTTTCGGCAAAAAATGGCAGGGGAAACCTTCGCTTTAACTAATGCTTATGATGGAGCAATTACTAATTATTTTGCCAGTCTTTCAACAAAGACAGAGACTACTTTACCTACTCGTTTTACGGTTTCAGGAAAAGCCTTTCAAACCCTGCGTTATGGGGAAAACCCTCATCAAAATGCCACTTGGTATCAAACAGGTACAATAGCGTCAGGTTGGACAGCAGCGACTCAATTACAGGGAAAAGAACTTAGTTACAATAATTTAGTTGATTTAGAAGCAGCAAGACGTATTATTGCCGAATTTGACCCCAAAGAACCCGCAGCAGCCGTTCTTAAACATACTAACCCCTGTGGTGTTGCTGTAGGAAATAGTTTAGCAGAAGCTTATGAAAAAGCGTTTAATGCCGACTCTACCTCAGCATTTGGGGGAATTGTTGCGTTAAATCAACCTTTAGATGGGGAAACTGCCGAAAAATTAACGAAAACTTTCTTAGAATGTGTGGTAGCCCCAGAATGCACCGAAGAAGCAAAGGAAATTATCAGCAAAAAATCTAAAGTCAGAGTCTTATTATTACCTGATCTCAAAAATGGCCCTTCTCAAACTGTAAAAGCGATCGCGGGAGGGTTATTAGTGCAAGACTCTGATGATGCAGTAGATGTCCCTGATAACTGGCAAATTGTTACAGAAAAAAAACCCACCTCTGAACAATTAGCAGAATTATTGTTTGCCTGGAAAGTAGCAAAGCACGTTAAATCAAACGCTATTGTTATCACTAAAAATCGTACCACATTGGGTATTGGTGCGGGGCAAATGAATCGTGTGGGTTCGGTTAAAATTGCCTTAGAGCAAGCAGGAGAAGCCGTTAAAGGGGGATATTTATCTAGTGATGGGTTTTTCCCCTTTGATGATTCTGTACGTACCGCAGCAGCCGCAGGTATCGAAGCCATTGTACAACCTGGAGGCTCATTAAAAGATAAGGATTCAATTGCTGCCGCCAATGAGTTAGGATTAGTGATGGTATTAACAGGAATACGTCATTTTCTCCATTAATTATCGTTAGTAGGGGTAATTCATGAATTACCTCTACAGAAAAGGGTGGGAATTAAGCTTTCCTTAATGCAAGATCTAACTGTTCAACCTTTAACTGATGAATGGGTTGCCAAGCTAAAACATCATTAAATAAAGCCTCATAACCAGCGACATTGGGGTGAAGTCCATCATCCATTAAACGCGATCGCAGATAATTTTCTCCCCTTCCTAACCATAGATCAAAAATATCTAAATAGGGAATGTGACGAGACTGACAAGCTTTTTTTGTCGCTTCCTTAAACCGATATTGATCAAAATGATTAAAATAAAAACAATCAATAAAGGGCATTTTTGCTTCATTTACCGGAAGCATTCCCACAAATAAAACCGGACACAATTGTTGTGCCTTGTCCAATAAATCTGCTATTTGTTGTTGAAATGTCTCAAAATCTGTAAATAAACGACCATCTGACCTTCTTAACCTAGCTGAGTCATTCACCCCAACAGACAGGATAATCACATCAGGGACTCGGTTTCGTAATTCTCCCCGATAGCGAAATTCACCTTCTAGCCGTTCTGATACTTGGGCCGTGCGATCGCCGCGAACTCCTAAATTATATAAGACATGACCATTATCGTCCCCCATCCATTGACGACGCAACCGTTCAACCCAACCCCCTCCTGCTGTGTCACCATAGCCATAGACTAAACTATCCCCTAAGGCCACCACTCTCAATGACTGAGCTTGAAAGGATGAATTGCTGATCTGATGGGGTGTTGCAACCGTTGACATGAAAACGACTCCTCAAATAAACTTTTAATAACTTTATATTTCTATACAAAACTTGATTTTAGCTCAAATAAGCAATTATTCTCAGTTTCCTTGGATACGATCGAGATAAATTGTCATTATGATAGAATAGGGGATTAAATTTATTTCACTTCAACTTATGCAAAAAAGACACGGCTTTGATTCATCACAGATTATTTATCGCGCCCAAGAGTTATTAGATGCAGCTTCTAACCGTTATCGCATCACCGTTCAAGTTGCTAACCGCGCCAAGCGTCGTCGTTATGAAGAGTTTGATAGTATTGATGATCCAAGCATGAAACCTGCTATCCGTGCCATCATTGAAATGTCAGATGAATTAACTCAACCAGAAATTATTAGCGACTAAGAAAATAAAACATGATTAGGAAAAACCCTTCACGACCGATAAACCTGCCAAAATTGTTCGTGATCTTCCTTCTCAGTGTTAGCTTAACCTGGGGAATCGGACAAATTTTAGGACGAGGTTTTGCTCATTGGGGGTTACAACCCGTTAACGCTCAAGACTTACGCCCTGAACAAGCAGCAGCAATTATCTACCAAAAACAACCCGATCTTCCCAAAGAAAATCAATATAAGAGTGTTGAAACTGGGGAAATTGACCCTAATCATACCTTAATCAGTCGCTTTATCCGTTACCATCGGGATTTTAAACGACGCTCATCACTATTGGGTTTAGATTGGAAAATCACCTTAGCGGATTATTTGGGCATTAATCAGAGTATTCGAGAAAATAATTATCCAGGGGTTTCTACCCTCACCACCAGTCCTTTAGAAGCCGATATTGAAGCCATACGTCAACTAAACCGCCGTCAACGACAAGCCTTAGTTGATGAGTTGGTGAAACTTTACACCCCTGAAACTCCAAAAACGACGACGGAAACCGAAGGAAAACCAGCATTAGAAAACCCTGCAACCCCAACCCCTTCAACCCCTGGACTCTCTAAACCTGGGGATGCTCAATTATTGATACCTTGAACAAAAATGGGCGATCGCGTACTGAAACAGGGACAAGGATGGCGTGTTGGCTGGAACCCCCAAGCTTCGAGCTATCCGGCTTTAGTTGGGGGGGAAGATTGGGCTATAGAATTAACTGAGACAGAATTTAATGATTTTTGTCGTCTTTTTGCACAATTAGCAGAGACAATGACGATGATGGCTCAAGGGTTAATGGAGGAGGAGAGAATCGCTTGTGAGGCGGAAAGTGACTTATTATGGTTAGAAGTCGAAGGATATCCGACAAACTATTCATTGCGTCTGATTTTAAATCAAGGTCGCCGTTGTGAGGGAAATTGGCCCGCAACAGTGGTTAGTCAGCTAGGCCAAGGAATTCAACAGTTGGAAATATTTTAACTTGCTTTTTTTAAGAGAATGTGTGTATAATAAAAATCTGTGAATAATCGGGGCGTAGCGCAGCTTGGTAGCGCACTACTTTGGGGTAGTAGGGGTCGTGGGTTCAAATCCCGCCGCTCCGATTTAATTAAATATGGTGAGAGTATTTTAGTGCTACTAAAATACGACGTAACTTGATTTTGAGGTGTCAATAATTGTACCTTAATTTTGAGGCAACTAATTTCAGGAAAATTCTTGATTATTGGTTGTTTAAGCCACCATTCAGTTAAACCATTAGCTCTTAAAATACGAGAAATATAAAGTCCCCTTAAAAGAAGGAGGCTTTAAACCCAAATTTTCGGTAAGATTACGATCATCGATGTCTTTAGAGGAGTTAGTAAAAAACAGTGTTTGTCCTAAACGGTTACGAATATTTACTCGGCTTCTTACTCGCTTGTAGTTTAGTTCCCATTCTGGCCCTAACCGCATCTAAACTCTTGCGCCCCAGTGGAGGCGGCCCCGAAAGACTCACCACCTATGAATGTGGAATGGAACCCATTGGGGGTGCTTGGATTCAATTCAACATCCGTTATTATATGTTTGCCCTGGTATTTGTGGTCTTCGATGTGGAAACCGTCTTTTTATACCCTTGGGCCGTTGCATTCAGTCGTTTAGGGTTGTTAGCCTTTGTCGAGGCCCTAATTTTTATCGCCATTCTCGTTGTCGCCTTGGTTTATGCCTGGCGAAAAGGCGCGTTAGAATGGTCATGAAACCTAGCAATTATCCCTTGAGAATTGTTGTACATTGATTATCATTAATCTCTCATGAGTCCGAACCCAACCTCCGATTTATCAGCATTAGAGCAGCTACAAACAGAAAAAATCCTCAACCCGGCTGCTCGTAGCCAAGTGACCCAAGATTTGTCAGAAAATATTATCTTAACCACCGTTGACGATCTCCACAACTGGGCCCGCTTATCCAGTTTATGGCCTTTGTTGTACGGAACGGCTTGCTGTTTCATCGAATTTGCAGCCCTCATCGGTTCTCGCTTCGATTTTGATCGTTTTGGTCTAGTACCTCGTTCTAGCCCCCGACAAGCGGATTTAATCATCACTGCGGGGACGATTACTATGAAGATGGCTCCTGCTTTGGTGCGTCTTTATGAAGAAATGCCTGAACCCAAATATGTGATCGCCATGGGTGCTTGTACCATCACTGGGGGAATGTTTAGCAGCGACTCCACTACCGCAGTGCGTGGGGTAGATAAATTAATTCCGGTGGATGTGTATATTCCTGGTTGTCCTCCCCGTCCCGAAGCAATTTTTGATGCGATTATCAAACTTCGGAAAAAAGTCTCTAATGAGACGATTCAAGAACGGGCAACGGTGATGGAACAAACTCACCGTTACTATAGCACTCCCCATAACATGAAGGCAGTTTCGCCGATTTTGACAGGGAAATATTTAGCCACAGCAACCCGTCAAGCTCCTCCCAAGGAATTGACTGAGGCGATCGGCATGGAAGTTCCCCCCGCTTTAGCATCCCAGAAACAGAAGGAGGAAGTATCAGGTGGTTGAGGAAAATACTCCAGAAAATACCCCAGAAACTGAAGAAGCAGCCATTATTCAAGCTGGCCCTGTTTCTAGTTGGTTAACGGAAAATGGCTTTGATCACGATCTTTTGGAACCGGATCATTTAGGGGTAGAGTTAATTAAGGTTGCACCAGAATTTCTGATCCCTTTATCTACGGCCTTGTTTGCTTATGGGTTTAACTATCTGCAATGTCAGGGGGCTTATGATTTAGGGCCAGGGAAAGAACTGATTAGCTTCTATCATTTGATTAAGGTAGGGGATAATAGCGATCGCCCTGAAGAAGTGCGTCTTAAGGTGTTTTTACCCAGAGATAACCCCCATGTTCCCTCAGTTTACTGGATTTGGAAAGCAGCAGATTGGCAGGAACGGGAAAGCTATGATATGTATGGCATCATTTATGATGGACATCCTGATCTGAAACGTATTTTAATGCCGGAAGATTGGATTGGTTGGCCCATGCGGAAAGATTATGTTTCCCCCGATTTTTACGAGTTACAAGACGCTTATTAATGTCGGTGTCTAGTAATAATTTTTCCCCTCAAATGTTGTTAGTTTGAGGGGAACTTTTTTATACCCAGAAAATATTAAAATGTTTACCCCTTGCCTGATCTCGACCCCAAGACGGTATTAGGATTGGCGATCGCTTGGGTAAGGCGATCAAGCATCACGGCTAACAAAACAATGCCTAATCCCCCGACAGCAGCTAATCCTACATCTAAACGACCAACTCCTTGTAAAACCATCTGTCCGAGTCCTGGTACAGCAATCATAGAGGTAATGACGGACATAGATAAAGCCATCAGAATCGCTTGATTGACCCCAGTTAAAATAGTAGGCATTGCTAGGGGAATTTGTGCTTCCCATAAAACTTGTAAAGGTGTTGAACCAAAAGCGATCGCTGCTTCAATTACTTCTGGGGAAACCTGTCTAATTCCTAAATTGGTGAGACGAATTAGAGGAGGGACGGCAAAAATGATAGTGGCAATTACTCCAGGGACTTCCCCAATACCAAAAAGCATAACTACAGGGACAAGATAGACAAAGGATGGTAGGGTTTGCATCACATCTAAGAGAGGACGAATTAAGCCTTCAACCCGATCATTTTTCGCACTAAGAATACCGATGGGAATACCAACAACTAGGCAAAATACTACCGCAGTGATTACTAAAGCTAAAGATACCATTGCTTGTTCCCAAATATCAACAAAACCAATTAAGGTTAAGGATATGATGCTATAAATTGTGATTTTTTTTCCTGCTAATTTCCATGATATAAAACCAATAATTATTATAAAAATTAAAGGAGGAATGGAAGTAAAAATCCATTGTATACTTTTTAATGCCCAACTAATCGGAAGGCCAATGGCTTGAAAAAAGGGGCGAAAATTATCAACAATAAAGTTGATAATTTGGGTAATCCAATCATCAAGCGGAATTGTATAAAGTTGAAATGGGTTTAAAATATTATCTATAACAGTCATGAGTCATTGATTTTTTACTTTTGATTTGTCGTTTTTCTCGGATTAATTCTTAGCTTTTTCTATCCAACTATTAAATAAATCTTGATTATTGGCAACCCATTCTTCAGCATGACGACGAATATCTTCTGGTTTTTTTTCGCCCTCTTGAATCCGTAAGCTTTCTTTATTAATATCATCAATAGGAATTTTTACTAATTCAAACCAACGTTTGGCTAAGGGATTATCTGCCAAGAATTTCTTATTAGCGACGATGCTTTGTTCTGTTTTCGGAAAACCAATATTTTTACCATTAACAGAGGTATCTTTTGCGGTGAGATTACCCATTTCTTTAGGTAAAGATGTGAAAGGAACTTCTAACCATACTACATCTTGATCTGGTTTTAAGACTGCACCAATCCAATGGGGATTATAGGCATAGAATAATATAGATTCTCCTTGTTTGTAGCGAGTAATGCTATCAGCTAGTAAAGCAGTATATTGTCCTCGATCATGTTCCACTGTATCCCTTAGTTTATAAGCATCAAGGTGGTGTTCTATAATTAATTCACAACCCCAACCTGCATTACAACCGACTAAATTGGCTTTGCCATCACCATCAGAATCAAACAGTTTAGCAATTTTTGGATCTTTCAATTGTTCAAGGTTAGTAATATTATATTTATCGGCTGTTTTTTTATCTATTTGATATCCTTGTATACCATCGGGTGTCAGAACGCTAACTCCCTCTAATTTTGCTGCACCACCCGCATTTTCAAAGAATTTTTCGTGTCCAGGATTATAATAAACTGTGCTATAGTCTAAATCTCCATTAGCTAGAGAAATATAAATTGCTGGATACTCAATTTCTTTGGGAGTTTCTACTTTATAACCAAGTTTTTCTAAGCCAATGTTGACAATTTCTGTTTGAAAATGTTCTTCTATCCAGGTACTATAAGCAGTACGCAGAGTCATTTGAGATGTTGAGCCATTGGTACTTTTAGAAGGTTCAGGTGCTGGTTTGCAAGCCATTAAACCTGTTAACAAAATCATTGAGACTATTTTTAAGCTAAATCTTAACACTTGTTTGACGATCATTGTTTAATAATTAACCTATTCTATCATAGCTCTAACATCGTAGATATCTTGGAGAAAAGCGCGAATATAATCATTAGCAGGTTGAGTCATAATCATTTTTGGAGTGTCAACCTGAACTATCTTTCCGTCTTTCATTACGGCAATGCGATCGCCCAGTTTAAAAGCTTCATAAATATCATGACTAATAAAAATAATCGTTTTGTGGAGTTCTTTTTGGAGGCGCAATAATTCTTCTTGCATTTCTCGTCGAATGAGAGGATCTAATGCGCTAAAAGGTTCATCCATCAGTAAAATTTCTGCATCGGTAGCTAATGCTCTAGCTAAACCAACTCTTTGTTTCATTCCACCACTTAAAGAAGAAGGTAAATAATTTGCCCATTGTTCTAAACCTACTATTGCTAAGGTTTTTAATCCTTTTTGACGACGTTTAACTTGATCAATGCCCCGTATTTTTAGCCCATATTCTACATTTTCTAGGACAGTTTTATGAGGAAATAGCCCAAATTGTTGAAACACCATTGATATTTTCTCTAAACGGATCTCTCGCATTCTTTTCTCATTTACATGGGCAATATCTTCACCATCAATGTAAATATGTCCACTGGTAGGCTTAATTAAACGGTTAATACAGCGAACTAGAGTTGATTTTCCTGAACCAGATAATCCCATAATTACAAACAATTCTCCTTGATTAATATTTAGAGAGATATCTGCAATACTGACAACCTGATTTGTTAATTCTAAAATATTATCTTTAGTTTTACCTTCTCTAAATAACTTGAGGGCAATATGAGGTTTATCTCCATAAATTTTAATTAGATTTTCCAAGGAAATTTTGGGTTGTAAATTGTTCATTTTTTATAGTAAGTATTATAAATATTTCCGAGACTATGGTCAGGATTAATTTCAATTACTAAATCTACTAATGTAGAGTTTTGGAGTAAAGGAGTAATAAATAATTCTGGGTGAAGTGATTTCCAAAAATAATCGACAAAATCATCAATTTCTTGTTCACTCATGCCAGTCTTTCCTAAAGCAATCATTTTTTGTTCAGCTTCTTTGCGCCATTGTTTACTAAGATGATAGTCAATAGGATAAAGAATCATCAGGCGATCTAAGCGTTCCCACAGAGGTAAATAGTCCTTTAATTTCTGATTAATATACTTAGCAAATTGTTGATCTTTTTCTGTTTTAATGGGATCTGGTGATTGATCAAATTTCGTTTCTTCTATGGGACGAACACCAACAAACCAGCCTTCAAATAATACAATATCAGCTTGATCAATAATTTCAGATTCAATTCTATCACCTTCTCCAAGCCATAAAGATTTATCAAAACGAGGAATAGAAATAGGTTGAGAATTATTAGGATCACGCAATTTATCTAGGATATTAATTCCTAATTCTACGTCATGGGTTCCTGGAGGGCCACGCCAAATGAAACGGGGGTCAATTTCTTTTAATTTCTGGCGTTCAGCATAAGTTTTATATAAGTCATCAATAGAAATATCAATTGTTGTGTAACCGAGATGTTTTAAAATTAAGTGAGTGATTTTTGATAAGGTTGTTTTTCCTGTACCTTGTCCTCCTAAAATTCCTTGAATTAAAGGTCTTTCAAGTTTATTTTTTTTCTCAGCTAATTGGATTGATAAAGGTAGCCAAAATTTCCATAATATTGAAAGGATATCCTTTTTTTTTAGTCCTAATTCTTGAGATTTTTTCTCTACTTCTTTGTGGGTTTTTTTAAAGAGTTTAGCCCGATATTTAATCTTTTCTAATCCATTAGATTCTGTAATTTCAAATGCTTGACATTGATTAATATTGGCGAGTTCTTCTTGCAGTAAAACCTCTAATTCTAGGGAGGATAAATGGTTTTGTTGAGTCCAATTTTGAAGTATTTGTTTAGAATTCATAAATAATTAATCCTAAATTATGAACCGAGTTTCAGTGCCTCTAAATACAGACTATAGGTGAAACCAACTTTAAAAAGGTTTAAAATATCAAGCCAAAGTGATCGATCTTCTCGCTTACGACGACGATAAGCTATATTACTAATTGTTTCTGTAAAGATGAGAAGAATTGCTCCCACAGTAACATCCCAATAGGCTTCTTGTCCAGCAGTAAGTGAAACAGCTTGTCCCACAAAAAAGCCTAATAATACACTTATGAGACTTAAAGAAATCCGTCGCCAAGGATTACTAAAAGTTTGATTTAATCGACTTTGTGTAAATTCAACTAAGGTATTGAGTCTAGTTCGCTGCATTGCTTAAATTTCCCTATTTTTTGATTTTATCTATCAAGACGATCTAATAAATATAAACCAACAACAAGGCCAACAAAGTGACATAAAACCGTATGGGTATTGGCAAGAAGTAGTAAAATTTCGCTAGGTGTTGGTAGCTTGCTGGTATCATAAACAGCCGCGCCTTGAGGAATATTAGATAATTTCTGCCAGAGAATTCCAACAAACCCTTCTGCCCCAATAATTGAAAAGAAAATCCCAACTAAATTAGATAATAGCCCTGCTCTAATTAGTTGTAAAGTTGATGCTTTTTTCGGGCGTTGTGTGGCTTCAGGATTTCTCATCAACCGAGCAATTTTTTTATAGCGGAAACAAATAATAATACTGATAATTAGGGCTAAAACGCCAGCAATGGAGCAGAAAATACTAAAGCTAGTGCCTTCCGCCGATTTTTGTTGAACTACTAAACCCGCTAAAGAGAGGGATAAAAGAGCAACGGCCAACACGCCTAAAATTAACTGTCCCCAGAAACCAATATTTCCTGCCCATGAGAGAATGGTTGCAGCGCGTTTGACATTAGGGGGAAGAGGGCGAGCAATTTCGTAGTTTTGACTCATAAGGCTTAAAATTAATATTGATCAAATCATAGCAAAAAAAATTATATTTTAGATTAAAAATTATCTTCCCGTTTCATAAATTCTAAATTATCAACATGAATAGGATTTTCTAATAAGTATTCAATCAGATCAATCTCCGGTTCATTTTTATTAGTTTTGTTTTTGGCTTTCAATACTTCTACCATAGCTTGTATCTCTTTATTCTTGGCATATTCCTCAAAAATAACCCTTAGAAAACTATCAATTTCCTCGTGATTACTTATTCAACGACTGAGCGTTACTCATTTTTTTTTGGTGCAATAGGGGCAGGGGGAGCTTGGGGCAATAAATCCAGATCAGGAGAGGGGACTGGTACAGGTTGGGGTTTGGGAATTCTGCCTTCTGGTTGCGTATTGCTGGGCGGTTGTACAGGAATCGGCACAACGGTAGTCGGTTCTGGAGTAGGAGAAACTTTCGGTTCTGGAGTAGGAGAAACTTTCGGTTCTGGAGTAGGGGAAACTTCCGGTTCTGGAGTAGGGGAAACTTCCGGTTCTGGAGTAGGAGAAACTTCCGGTTCTGGAGTAGGAGAGGGTAGGGGTTGAGGATAACGATTATTACGCTGACGAGGGACAGGACTTGGTTCAGGTTTAGGGGTAGAAAAGACTTCAGGTTCAGGAGATTCGATCACCGTTGATGGGGTGGGTTTAGGCTGCGATCGCTCTTTCGTCGCCAAGATGAAACCTAGGGTTAATCCCCCAATAATGGCACTAACAGCTAAAAAAGAGCCTAAAACTAATAAAGTCCAAGGGGTTTCTATTTCGATTGTTTCTGGGGTATGGGTGATGGGTTGAGGAGTTGGCGTGACTGGGGGAGATAAATCTTTTGGACTAACCACCATTGTTGCTGCGGTGACGGTTGAATTCTGGACTTGCAAAGCCGCTAACATTTTTTTCGCGGTGGTAAAGCGATCGCGGGGATGAAACCGCAAGGCGTTATCAATTACCGTAGCGAGGTTGGCATGGAGTTCGGGGACATCTTTGCGCCACAAAATTTCCCCTGTGTGGGGGTCAGTATCTAAATATTGAGGGGTTTTGCCTGTGAGTAAAAAAACTGCGGTTAGGGCTAAACTATATAAATCGCTGGAATAGACCGGACGGCCTGCGGCTTGTTCTGAGGCCATATAACCAGGGGTTCCCAAGGCGACGGAATAGGCGGTTTGTCCGTTAGGGTTGACGACAGTGGCCACGGCTTCTTTGACAATGCCAAAATCAATGAGGACGGGTTTACCATCGCTGGCCCGCATAATGATGTTATCTGGCTTGATATCTCGGTGAATGATGCGGCGACTATGAATGTAATCCAAGACAGGTAAAATACCCATCAGAATCTCTCTAATTTGGGTTTCTGAGAGGTTGCCTTGTCGTTGGTGAATTTGGGTGAGGGTTTCGCCTTCAATCCATTCTTGAACCAGATAAAAATCCCCATCTTCGGAAAAATAGGCATAAAGGGCGGGAATTTGAGGGTGATTTTCCCCTAGTTCTTCTAAGATAGCGGCTTCTCGTCCAAATCGCTCCTTTAGCCAATCAGGAATTTCAGCCGATCGGACAGCTGGTTTGAGTTGTTTAATTACACATTTTTTGCCGGAGGGCATATGGGTATCAACGGCGAGAAAAGTTTCTCCAAAACCGCCTTTACCCAAGGTTCCCAGAATTTGATAACGATTGCTTAGTACAGAAATAGCCATGAAAGACAAGGCAAACCTACTATTGCCCAAAGGAGACAAGTTAGATTCATTGTAGCTAAACCTTGTCACTAGACGATTTAGACGGTAGGAATATTATTTTTTAGGTGGGCATTGCCCACCCGAATAAGGCACTAAATGTTAATTAAAGTGCGAATATTGCCAATATCGATGCCTAAATCAGCAAATTGAGCCTTGTGATTAATCAAAGCTGTTCTCAACTCTTCAGGAACATCATCATCTTCATTTTTGACAATTAAGCCGTACTTAATGCCATTTAAGACAAGGACAGAATAAAGTTGATTGCTGCATTCTATCGGATCAGGTGCGATCGCCGGATCATTTTCAGCACCAAAGCTACCATTGCGTAATGCCATTGAACTATAGGCAATTTCTCCTCCCTCATCCGATTGAGAATCATTAACCCAGGTGTGCCACAAAGTCAGATGGAAGATGACATAACGGCAACACTGTTTTAAATTGTCGATATCGGCTGGATTAGGAGTATCGGAGACAGTAATCGGTCGGATAACCTTCACCGCACCATCAATTGTCGTTCTGGGGATATCTGGTTTATCCAATTCGCTAATATCGTACCATTCGTAATCACTATCCGTATTCGCCATGACTCCTTGCACAGGTTGATAAGTCAGGCTATGCTCCACTAAATCGTCAGAAAAACGGCGAATTTCTACCCATTCTTGGGCGATAGCTTCCTTATGCTTCTCAAAAAATCCGTCAACGTATTCGGTTAAAATCTGCCAGTATAGATTAGCTGCTTTGGCATAGGTATGACCTTCAAAGATGGGTTGACGAGGTTTCCAGTCTTTCCAATCGTAGTTTGCCACCACTTCCTTGCAGATTTGCAAAAATCCTGGATAAGTTAGGGGTCCATTGGTAACAAATAATCCACTAGTCGGATGTGCGAGTAAAACATCCCCACGCCGATTGATGTTAATAATACTCTTTAAGTGGGGAGTTAACATCAGACGGATCGGATTTTTTCGCAAGTTACGGAAACAAGCTACCGCATACTGTTCCATCTGCACATGAGCTTTAGAATAATGCTCAACCGTTTCTCCCATAAAGAAAGAACAGCTACGGAAAATGCGTTTTGCTTGCAGCCACTTTTCCGGGTCATTGGGGGTATAAGTCTCCGGATCTTTGAGGGGAGAATGGGGAGCAAACGAATCAGGATAGCGGTTTTGAATCGTGATGGCTGTAGGAATAATTTGACCATCTTTCAATTCAAAAAAGGCTTCTACATTAGTGAGATCGTGTTCATTATCTTTTTCGTAGGTATCCCAATTGAATGTCACTTTAAACTGATTGGGATTGTTCTTATTGCGTTTAAGCAAGCAAGGATTCATCCCATTAAGAATCCGCAAGACAAAATATTCATCACTTCTGGTGTAATGGGGATTTTCCCGATCTAAATTGATAGTTAGATTCGGGGGATAATCCGCTTGAATTTGGCTGAGGCTAGGTTCTTTGGGATTAAGGGTGTTAGCGATGACGTGCTTAGCTTTAATGGGGGTGAGAGTATTAGCTGCCTCATAGGCTTGAAATATGCGCCCAATCGCATAATTATCGGGGGTTTCTTCTGGATTAGGCATTAATATCCGCGCAAAGGGACTTTCTGGGTCATAAGTCCAGTAAGGAACTTTTAATGTCCCGAAGTCATAGGATTTTTGCGTTACATTGTCTCCACCTTTAATGATGTAAGCAAGGCGATTGGTATAAACGGGCTGATTGTTGGCATCAAACTTAACCCGATTGTCTATGACTCTTAATTCTAAATCTGGCAAATCTTTGAACCCTGCTTTGTCGGGATCGTAGTAGATTTCAAAGCGACCATTATGATCCGTTACACCTTTGCCTAAATAATCACTCGGTGTCCCGATGTCTCGGTCCCATAGTTCCAATCCTATGTTGTGTAATGGCTTGTTAGTATCAATAAAAACCAACTGACCGGTCGCTTTATGCAACTGTTCTATGGGTTTTGTTGGTTTATCCTCTTGGGATTTATAGATTTTTTTTTCGGATTTTTCTGCGATTAATTTCTGTGCAAAGGGGGTATTAATTACTTTCAATACCAATGCAGCTTTTAATTCATCGAAAATGGTTTTTGTTTTGGACATAATTAATCGATGCTCCTGAATTGAGATGACTATTTTTATTATTCCTGATTGCTGTTCATCACAGACTTTATGTAGCCCAATTTACTTGTCATAGGCGATGACAAAACGCTTGAGGATGGCATTCGGTTGAGATTCGAGTTTTCCTTCATCCCCCGGAATCACTCTGACTCCTGGACGTAGCAGGACTTGTTTAATCACTTCAGGAACCACAACTCCGGCAATATGTTCACCTAGACAGGTATGATCCCCATAGCCAAAGTGCATATAGTTATGTTTTGGCCGTTCAATGGAAAAGTCATCAGGATTTTTAATGATTGCCCCATCAAACATGGCTGAACCGAGACTGACTAAGACTAAACTTTTGGCAGGGATGCGAGTAGCTCTTGGTGTTCCGGCGGCTACAGTGTAATCTGACTCACAAAAGCGAGGCAGGGAGGGACTCACAGGGTTAAAACGGAGTGCTTCCCAAACATACTTAGCTAATGTCTGGTCGTCATTGGCCTGAGCCGCTTGTACCGCTTTGGGCAGGATATCGGGACGACGTAAAATTTGTTCTAGGGACTGGACGATGGCCTGAGCCGTTGTTTCTAGGGTAGAAACGAGCAAAAGAGCCATATTGGTGAGAATTCTGCTGTCGTCAAAGGGAATGTTGTTGTCAGTAAAGTTAATTTTAACTAACCGAGTGAAGATGTCCTTTGGTGCGGAAGATTGACTGTTATCCGCTTTTTTCTGCTGTAGAAGTTGGGTGAGATAGTCCCGCATTTCTTTGCCAGCTTGGACACAAGCTGCATCGATTTGGGGATCGTTGGCTAGGTTCCTTAACATACCACTTTGGGTCGCTATTGACCAGCGATACATCGTTTCTAAGTTAGGACCAGGGAAGCCATAATAATCACCGCACATTCTTACCAAGACTAATTTTGCCAAGTCATTGACGGTTTCTATTTTTCCGGTGGCTGCTGACTTATCTAAGGCAGCTTTGGCAACTTCTCCGGCCGCTTTTGTGATTTTGGGAAAATCCTCCCATTCCAACATGGTTTTCATGATGGACTTTTCTCGCCAGTTAAATTCCGTGTTATCCCTCGATAGCATAACAGGCCCGTGATTAGGGTCCATTTTAGGAGCGTTCAATCTCACGGAAAAAACTTCTGGACGAGAGAAAACTTCTTGTACGTCAGGAAATAAAGTCACCAGGACGAATTTGGGCGTGATAAAGATGGGGCGATTAGCTCTTACTTCTTTGAAGAAGTTACGGGTATCTGTTGCCATCCCTTGTCCAACCAGTTTCACTCTTTCTGCCACATTATCAGCCGCAATACTGTCATACCTTTCTAAATAAGAAAAGGGAATATAACTAACTGTCCACTGCGCCCAGGGTGCGTTATTGGGGTCGTCAACATGAATAGTTACAGTATCAGGATGAGCAGAGGTGGGGGAGCAACCGTTACAACGCGATACATATTTGCCTGTATCTGCTTTTAACGCATACTTTCCATTCCCTAAGAGTTCGGGCATAAATTGCGCGTGGGGTAAGGAAGGATCATCTACATGAACGGTAACGAAGTCTGGACAAGTCCCATTAACGATGCAACCGTTACACCTCGCGACATATTTACCCGTGTCTGCCTTAAGCGCGATTTTCCCCCCTCCCACGTCCACAACCTCAAAATGTGCGTAGGGATGATCGGAGACAGGACTATCAATATGTACAGTGATTGTGTCAGAAATATTATTCACCGTTTGCTGACAGTTATTGCAGCGAGAAAACCATTTTCCCGTGTCTGCTTGTAACGCTATTTTTAGACCTTTAAGCATTTTGGATTTAACTCCTAATTTTGGCTAAAACGTTGCTTTACTAATTGACAATTGATTAATTTAGGGTTGAAAAATAGCCTATTTCTCAATCTTAGGAAGGATTTTTTCTAAATTTTTGGGCCGATAGTCGGGACGATTTTTCAGGCGCTCAAGGGTACTGTCATGCAGTTCTTCAAGAGCATCTCCTACTTCACGGAATTTGATTCCTGCTAATTTAAAGAATCCCGGATTGTTGGTGAATTCGCATTCATAATTAGGCTGAATCCCCGTAGGAATAGCACTAACATCTAATTCCAATCCTAATCCTAATCCAAGCTCTCCAATCGAATCAATCATCCATTTTAAAGCCGCATCTGATAGCCCTCTATTTTCTTCTGTGCCACCACCAACGCAACCATGATGGCCCGGGAACCACTTTTGAATGACCCGTTGATTCTCCGCTTTGGGATTTTTGGTCATAGGAGTCACATCAAAAACTTCCCTGATTTCATCGATCGCCATAGCGTGCAGTGCATTCTGCACACAGTGATTCAAGGTCGTATCATAGAATTGATAACGGCGATGAAGCATCGGCTGAAACGCTCTAAATATGGGAGGAACAGGAATTCCAAGCGCGCCTACCGTATCAAAACAACCGATTAAGGTGATAGGAACGCGATCGCCGTAAGCTTGACGGTATTGAACCGCTTCGTTATCGGTGGGTTTAACATCTCGTTTACGATAAAGTTCATAAGCTTGACCCGCTTTAGTAACGTTAGCCCGATCTAGAAGTCCCGAACAATACATCATTCCGACTAGACTTCTGACGGTATAAGCCCCCCGACTGAAACCAAACAGATAGATTTCATCTCCAGGTACATAGTTGAGAGACAGAAATCGATAGCCATCTTGTATGTTTCTATCAATGCCTACTCCGGCCGTACCTCCTGAAAGCTTTTGGCTTTCGGTACCAATACCCGCATCATAAAATACAATCTGTGGTGTGCCGTCAGTAGCAACTGGTTTCACTGCTTGACTCAGTTTAACCACATTACTTGGATAAGGACTTTCCAAATCTTGCCAAGTCCCATCACAGCAAACAATAAGGCGTTTCATGGGTAACTTTGTTCCTGTTTTTAGGATGCTATTGCCCTGATAATACTGTATAAAGTTACACTGAATCTTACTTAATTTACATAACTTCATAATAACTGGAGTTTAGAGTAAGTTGTTATGCAATAAAACTAATCAATCAAACTTTCTAATGCTTCTTGTAAATCTTGGGTTAAGCTTTCTACTGCTTGACGACGGGATTTTTTATAATCATCAGAACGCGCAGAAACTGAAATCGGTTCACCAATAGTTATTTTAGTTTTTTGTTGCCCTAATTGGGGACGAAAAAACGCATTTTCTCCCTTAATTCTAGCGACTAAATCCCACAATAATAAAATCGTCTCAGCAAATCTTTCTGCTGTTGGTTTCTCTTTTACATAATAGCCTGTTACTGCCACAAAAGACTCCACTAAACGCATATGCCACATTTTAAAACTTGCTTCTTCTGCAATGCGATCGCCTAACCCTTTTTCTACCATTGATAATTGCTCAATTTCCTTAAAGTCTTCTCGATAAATATAATCCCATCCCGCTTGTTCTAAACGACGACAACGCTCAATAATACTGCCTTTTGGTTGAAGCTTAAAATAGGTTTCTGCTACTTGTAAAGCCGTATTCATTAAATTATTAAGTCTTTCTGCTAAACTTTGCTCAGATGTATTCGGTAAATCTTGATGATAAAACTTATGATAAAAATCCTCCATCACGGTTAACATCCGTTCCCCTAATTGGTATAATCTTTTATAAATATCTGCCTCATTTATTCCATTTTTATGATTACTATTAGTAGAAATTCCGCTATCTTTTTCTAATTGAGTTAATAAGGCTTCTATTTCATCCCAAGGAGGTGTAAGATAATAATATTGAATGCCAATAGGAACGATAAAAACCTCCTCTGTGCGGTTAGCTTTTCGTAAATCTTCCGTACACCAAAACCCTAATTGAGCAATACCTGGTTCTAGGGGACTAATAATTTCATTATGACCATTTGTTGCTCCTTCTGGTGCTGCTGAAATTGGAAACTTACTATTAGCAAATAAATCTCTTGCTGAGCGTAAACCAGGGAGATCTAATTTCCCTCGTTGTATAGAAGTTCCCCCTAATTGTGAGTATAACCAACCCACGGCTGAACCGGCCCAAAGCGGAATTCCTCGATCATACATAAAATGAGCATGAATGGGAGAATTAAGGGCAATTTTATTTTGTTTAGCGACTTGTGGTAGCAGTTTCCAGAGCAGATATCCCATGCAGTAAGGATCATTAATATTGGGATGACGAAAAGCCATGAGAAAGCGTATTTTTCCGGCTTGAAATTCTTGATAAAGATGAGCTAATTTTTCGATATTTGCCCCATCAATTTGTTTAATATTTGTTTGCCATTGTAACCACAATGGCAAAATAGTTTGACATCCTCGCAAAACCAAAGGATTGAAAGTAGGAGGAATAAATTCTAAAGGAGGTTGAGCTTGTTGTGATAATTGACTCATGATGACAGGTTTATTTTGATAAGGAATAATAATTATTCGCTAAGTTAACAAATTATTGTTGATAGCAAACTTGATTTTTCTGGTACTTCACCGATTTATAATTTATCAATTTTAGCCCGTAGTTCTTCAATATCTGAAGGAGAAGACTTAAGTTTCTTGGCTTTAAGATTAGCTAATTCAGACTCAACATTTTTGTTTACTTCTAGCTCAATAAACTGTTTTTCTAGAGGATCACCCAGATGTCCCATTAATTCTGATTGGGCTTCGAGTTCTAAAATTCTAGCATCAATTTTCTCAAAAAGATTATCGGAACTACCAGGGGTAAAATTGCCCATAACTTCATTGAGTTTTTGGGAAGCCATAGCAGAACGAAGTCGGGCCAAATAAAGACTTTTTTTGGCTTTTGCTTCACTATATTTTTGTTCTAATTGCCGTAAATCATGCTTAACTTTCTGAATAATTTGCGTTTGTTGACCCAGTTGATTTTGAATGGTTTGGGCTTGTTGTTGATAAGATTGACGATTAAGTAACGCCTCTCTAGCTAAGACTTCATTGCCCTTTTCTAAGGCTAATTCTGCCCTTTCATACCATTTATTGGCCGCAGCCTCATAACGGGCCAATTGACGTTCTGCACTCTTATGGGTGGCGATCGCCTCAGCTAAAGCACGACGCATGGCAATTAATTCCTGTTCCATTTGGGCGATCGCATCTTCTAATAGCTTTTCGGGATCTTCTGCCTCATGGACAAAGCTATTTATTTGCGCCCGTACCGCCCGACTAACCCTTTCCAACCATTCCATTATGATTCTCCTAACTTGTCATCACCCGCCTGACTCTACTTTACCGAATCTAAGGCCTGTCGTTGCTGAAGTTGTTCAAGTTGGTTAACTTGTCGAGGCAGTAACTCAGATGGTACTTGGTTCAGTCCATTTTGCAGTTCTAAACGAGTCTTATGATTAAAACCAAGGGGTGTCTCTATATTGTTGCTTTCTTCCCTGTGAAGTTGTTGTTTAATTTGTTGACGGATTTGTTCATCCTTAGATACTTCTATTGTACTTGAGGGGGGTGGTGGGGGTTGAATGGCGACGGGTTGAACCGCCGGAGGTTGAAAGGTGTTAAGGGGTGGTGGTGGGGGTAAGAGGATGGTTGTTGGACGGGGAGGGACAGGAATGGTGGTGGAAGACGTACCATAATTGGCAGGAACTTGGGGTTGCAAGGAAGGGGGTAAAATGGCGTTGGTTAGGCTTAAGGGTTGATTGACATTCACCACATTCGCCGCTACAGGTTGGGGTTTTGACCCAGAATCTAGATTTTTGGGACTGGGTGACTTAGGAACAGCTTTAGTCGAGACGATACTCAAAGCATCTAACTTAATTGAGTCTGAAGACGCTTTTTCTGGGTTTGGGGTTGGCAACTTAGATAATGTTTCGGTGGGGTTTTCGGTGGCTTTTGTCTCTGCTGTTTTGATCGTTTGAGCCTTCCATAACTGTACCCCACAAATGCCCAAATTAGAGGCTAAGATTAATGATAAGGAAGCCAGTCCCCAAGGGCTTGTAAAGGGCATTAATGCTTGCTTTAACCATAGGGGAAGGGAATGATCGGGGTCTTCCTCAAAGCTAAATTGATCGGCCTCAAAGCTTGAGGGTTGATAGACAAGATTGATGGTAGTTTCGTCTACTGCTTCTGTCTGATTCTGGTTAATCCGGCTTTCTGCAATGATTTCAGCCTCAATGGGTGCTTCAGAATGGTTGATTGAACTGGGGTGAGACTGATGGGTGATTTTTGCCGATGAATTGGGGTTATCAGAGAGATTCATGGTGGTTAGGGCGTTTCTAAAGATATTTTTAAAGCGATCGGGTGATGACTTACTGTTAATGTTTAGCACAATTAGGCAAAATTAGCCTAGGGTTGCTTTGCAGAAGTTAAACCCCACATTCCGCACTTTATTTTGTCATACTGTCGTGACGACTCCCGACATCGACCCTAAGAGGGTACGATGCGGGCAACTCCTGCGTCTATGAAAGACAGAGAGAACTTCCTTAGAGGTAAGATCAGTATTGGAATTAACTACTACTGGCTTACCTTTACGGCGTTTTATGGTGGGGAACTCGTCCAGCCCCACTCGTTTTATATTGATAGATGCCGAGATATCTCTATCAACCAAAACTTGTTCAATTTCATCCCAATATTCTCTGATACTGCAATCAGTGAAAACAAATTCATCACGATAACACAGCAATTGAGAGGTATACATTGGATTCACTTCAATTACAGCAACTCCAGCTTTCTCAGCTATGTAGTTAAAAATTGAAAAGAACTGTCCAAAAGCAGCGTCAGCCCAGGACTTATTTAGCCCTCTCCGCGCACTTTGCCCGTTTGGAAGATAATGGAAATTATCATCTTGAACGGGTTTATTTTTTCGACTTAGACCTTGAAGGTTCAGCTTTTCATGAAAGAAAACCTCTTTTTCTGTTATTAATAGTTTATGGGCTGTTTTGAAGGCATGATCTTTTCTGGCTCTAGCAATTCTTTGATGTTCTTTACTTTCTCTTTTGGCTAGTTTTCTTCTGGCTCTACTTCCCTTTTTCTTGTTAGCTTTTCGCTTTGAAACTTTGGCTAATCTAGCCTCAGATTTACGAAAAGATTTAAAAGATGGGAGTTTTTCTCCGTCAGAAGTAGCCAGATAATCATTCTCATAAAGAACAGCGTCTAGCCCTAGAGAGTTATCCCATGTGGGAATAATTTTATTAGGATTAAATTCAGGAATAGTTGGATCATCAAGTCTTAAATTGATATACCATCCATCTGCTTTTTTAATAATTTGAACTTGTTTAAGAATCACGCCATCAGGCAAATATCGGTGCATTCTTACTTTAATCAATCCCATCTTAGGAATTTGAAGGTAAAGATATTTCCCACCGATAGAGCAAGAATGAATGCTTAATCCCCCTCCCTCAAATACCATTGAGCGAAATCGATTGGTTGATTTAAAGCGAGGTTTACCCGATCTTTTGCCATTACTATCTCCTGAAATGTATCGAGAAAAAGTCTTTTCTACTCGTTTACAGACTTCCTGCAAAGTTAAAGATGGAACTTCTGATAAATCTAATTCTTCTCCTG
>NZ_JAYGHQ010000016.1:53938-135002 GCF_034931425.1 Crocosphaera sp. XPORK-15E | reverse complement strand
TGATTTTTTGGTCTGTCGTTGGCAATAACCGATATTGATAGGTGTATTTCATGAGCGTGGGCTTATTATGATACGGTGTTCGTAAAAATTAGGGGCATCGAACCCCTAATTTTTACCCGCCTTTCATCCCGACACCGACCCGAAGCGGGTACGGTGCGGGGCTTCTCTGCGGGAAGCTAAAAGAAAGCCTGTACCTTACTAGTTTACTTAAAGATTAAACCCATTAATCAAGTTTCCCTGATCTTGATGCTGTTCATAGAGCAATTCGTGGGAGAGTATATCAAGAGGCTTGTTGAACCTCCACTGCCGTGCATACGAGTGGATTCCCATATAGACTATATACTAACACAAATTAATTTGTTTTAGTTAATCAAAGACAAAAAAAGCCGTCGTAGAACGACGGGGTTTTAAACCCAATTTTCCGATAAACTAGAAGATAGCAATGTCTCCCTCAAGAGCATAACAACGCTATTTTTAAAACTGAGCGGAGCCGAAGTTTTAAACTGAAACCTTACTCAACCTTGTAAACGCCAAGAGAAAAGTATTATGGGATTATTTGATCGCCTAAGCCGAGTTGTCCGAGCCAACCTCAACGATCTCGTTAGTAAAGCAGAAGATCCAGAAAAAGTTTTAGAGCAAACCCTGATTGACATGGGAGAGGACTTGCTTCAACTGAAACAAGCCGTCGCCCGTACCATGGCAGAGCGCAACCGCACGGAACAACGCTATAAACAAGATCTAACCGAAGCCAATAAATGGGAACAACGGGCTAAACTCGCCCTCTCAAAAGGAGAAGAAAGTCTCGCCAGAGAAGCTTTGGTGCGGAAAAAATCTCATGGTGAGGTGGCAGCTACCCTTAAAGCGCAATTAGAACAGCAAAATGCTCAAGTGGAAACCCTGCGCCGCAATTTAGTCGCTCTAGAAAGCAAAATTTCTGAGGCCAAAACCAAGAAAAATATGCTCATTGCTCGCGCTAAAGCAGCCCAAGCCAACGAAGCCCTACAGGGTGCTTTAGGAGGCATCAACACCAGTGGCTCTATGGCAGCCTTTGAGCGCATGGAAGACAAGGTGTTAGAGGCAGAAGCTCGCTCTCAAGCGGTTGGCGAATTAACAAGCACAAGTCTAGATAACCAATTCCTAGAACTCGAAGCGGGTAGCGGCGTTGATGATGAATTAGCCATGCTCAAAGCACAAATTACAGGCTCTGCTCAACCCCAAGGGGCCTTACCCGAAGCCTCTAGTAACGAGCCATCTTCCCCCAAAGATAAGGTAGTTGATGCCGAATTAGAAGACTTACGTCGCCAACTGGATAACTTATAAGCCTGATGGGGTGACAGCTTGCTTGAAGTGTAGACGGAGGTTTAGAGTTAGGGGTTAGGGAAAATTTGGGGAAACTACCGCAAAAAGTGACCCCCAAAACCTAACCCAACCTAAAATCCCATCAAAAGTCAATAACGGGAACTTGTAAGCTAATAACTGAATAACCGATCACTGATAATAAATTATGAGTAGTGTTCTCGAAATTACCGATCCCAAATTTGAAGCCGAAGTATTCGATACAGATCAGCCTGTGTTAGTCTATTTTTGGGCAGCTTGGTGTGGCCCCTGTCGTTTGGTATCCCCTTCTATTAGTGCCATTGCTAATACCTATGGCGATCGCCTTAAGGTGGTCAAATTAGAAGTTGATTCTAACCCAGATGCTCGCTCCAAATGCAAAGTTGAAGGGGTTCCTGCCCTGAGACTGTTTAAAGATAAGGAGCTTCTCCTCTCCCATGAAGGGGCGATCGGCAAACAACAACTCGAAACGATGCTCTCTGACCATCTTAATTAAACAATGGGGTGATGGGGTAATGGGATCATTAAGACAATTATTCTCCTCACCTCCTCACACCCATAAAGATCATGCACTTTGCTCAACGTCTCCAAGCTTTACAATCTAACGTTTTTGCTGATATGGATCGGGCCAAATCTCAAGCGATCTTAACAGGAAAGACTATTATTGATTTATCTTTAGGATCATCAGATTTACCCGCCGCACCAGAGGCGATCGCAACTATTGAAAAGTCTTTACATGATCCCACCACTCACGGCTATCTCCTTCATCGCGGAACCCTAGAATTTCGGGAGGCGGTGGCCCAATGGTATAGCCAACGCTTTAAAATTCCTATTGATCCCCAAACTGAAGTTTTACCCCTCATTGGTTCCCAAGAAGGGACAGCACACCTACCTTTAGCATTACTTGATCCTGGAGATTTTGCCCTATTGCTCGATCCTGGTTATCCTTCTCATGGGGGTGGGGTTTATCTCGCAGGTGGGCAAATTTATCCGATGCCGTTGTTAGCTGAAAATGATTTTTTACCGATCTTTACAGATATTCCTAGAAACATTTTAAGGCAAGCAAGGTTAATGGTCTTAAGTTATCCCCATAACCCAACAACAGCAACGGCTTCTTTGTCATTTTTCCAGGAAGCAGTGGCATTTTGTCAAGCTCATGAGTTAGTTTTAGTTCATGATTTTCCCTATGTTGATCTAGTTTTTGATGGCAACATATCAGCCCCTTCTATTCTGCAAGCAGATCAAACAAAATCTATTTCTGTTGAATTATTTACCTTTTCTAAATCCTATAATATGGGGGGTTTTCGGATAGGTTTTGCCATTGGTAATGCTGAGATTATTAAAGGTTTAAAACAGGTAAAAGCAGTGGTTGATTTTAATCAATATCGAGGCATTTTAAACGGTGCGATCGCTGCTTTAAACTCTGCTGATGATACGGTCAAAAAAACCGTCGCTACCTTCCAAAAACGACGAGATGCGTTTATTAATGCCCTTGATAAAATTGGTTGGCCTGTTACTCCCCCTCAAGCAACTATGTATGTTTGGGCAAAATTACCTGATCCTTGGACAAACAAGTCCATTGAATTTTGTACTGAGTTAGTCGCAGCGACAGGGGTTGCTGTTTCTCCTGGGGCCGGGTTTGGTAAACAAGGAGAAGGTTATGTAAGATTTGCTCTTGTTCATGAACCTGATATTTTAGAATTAGCAGTTAATAAAATAGCCATATTTCTTAAGGATACTACTGCCAAATACTAAATTCATAATAGATATTGCCACGGGTACTATGACGACTTCCTCTTAATTCTTTTAATTTCTTATTCAAATAGTTTTGTGCTTCTTCTGAAGGTAACTGTGTGGCTTGCATAAAGGTTAAAATACTAATCCTTCCTTGACTTTGTTCTAACAATTTATAAAAAATAGTATCGATATCTTTTTTAACTGATTTTAAATAAAAATAAATGGATAAAGCATAAAGGAAGGATAAAAATAACCCCAAGAGATGTAAAGGAAAATTGCTAACAATAGATTCAATAAAGACATATTCAAAAACCAAAAAGAAAATCAAAGTAATCCAAAAAATATAGGCTTCCTTTACCTTTTCTCGTTCAACCTTTCCTCTTAATTTGATCAGGGCTAAAAAATAAACAATAATTGTTAATCCTAGATAGATGATCCACCTCATTAAAAATGCTCTCCTTTCCCTCAAAAAGTAATCATCTCTAACCTTAATCCTATTATAGCCTGATTTATTTCTACGAAACCAGAAAAGATCAGAAAGCGGTAAGGGTTTGATTTACAAACGATTTTGGCTTTGATATTTTGGTTGATAAAGATTGCTGATAACTAATAAAGAAGGAAATGTTATCTATTGAGAACGACTACCAATACCTCTACGTCCCGTTTTATAGTCTTCACTAACTTTGGTTAATTCTTGATCTATCTTTTCCTTATCTATGCTTTCATTAAAAACCAATGAAATGAGATCTGATGTGTAAGGAATTAATCGCTGTAAATGTAAATTAAGATGACTTTTACTGTCTGTTTGCTGTTGAATTTTACTTAGAGATTCTGGCGTTAAAGCTTTGATAGATTCTTCAGCTAATTTGGTCTGATGATAGTCTTGAAATTCTTCCAGTTGTTCTGAGATAAAAAATATCAAAGAATTAACTTCAATGGCATAATTATTGACATAAAGTCGATATAAACTAGCAAGTGGAACACTTTCCCATTTTTTAGCATAAGCTTTATGACTCATAAATATTTTTTTGATAAGTGCCGCATCTTCTTCTAATGATTCTGGGTTGAATTTATCTCGGAAATCAACAAAATTTAAGCCAATATGAATCACACTTAAACCTAACACTTTTTTGTGTATTAACCATTCAGAACTCATTGAAAAATCTATCTCTTTTCTCGGTGGTTCTACGCCTAATATAAAAGAAAAATCAGCCATTTTAGCAATAGTTTCCCTCAGTAGTGTTTCTGTAGGGCGCACTATTTTATCTCTCTGATAATTTCAGTATTCCCAATCAGATGACCCTGATCGCTATACCATTATATTTATATTTATTTATTTTATGTAATTCTTCTGATTATTCAATAATTCCTTATCATGATGAGCAAACTCAAAAGTATAGTTCCCATCCTAACAGACACAAAACCCATAGAGGATGGGAATTTAGGGATAGTTAGATAAGTAATTTTGGTATTTTGTCAAGAATGTCTTGACAAAATGTAATATTGTTGTTACATTAGTTTACATAAGACAGTAAACAAAATCTTAATTTTAACTGGTATTGTTTGCGATCTAAAATCGTGTGATTTCGGTATCTCCCATTGATATTGAGTTCTCCTAGATTACCTCGGTAGCGCGCCGGGGTTTTTTATTGGGTAAAAGACAAGGCAAACCCATCTAATTTTTGTTACGGAAGTCAATGACGATAATTGATAAAAATGCAGAGAATTACTAATAAAACTAGGGGATTTAAGGAAGGCTCATTAATTTTTACAGAAGGAGGAGGTTCGTTAGATTGATCCCCTTCATTATTTTGATCTTCGTCAGATGGAATCAAAAAATCATCTCCAACCTTCAACCAATTATCTTGAATAGGCAAGGAATCATCTCCAACCTTCAACCAATTATCTTGAATAGGCAAGGAATCATCTCCAATAACGGAAAAACTCTCATCTGCTATTAAGCTAAGAGGGTTAATTTTTGAAGAACTGCAGCTATCAAGAAAAAATAGAGGAATTAGTAATATTACTAATAATGAAAAAAGTTTGATCATAAATCTTTACAATCAAGAGTGATTATAGCAGTTGAATTGGCACTCTTAAGGTTCCCAATAAAATCATAAAAAATAACATCTTGGGTAAAAAATATTTGAAGCAAACAAATTTATTAGCTTTCAGCCGTCAGAAACTAAATCAGGAAAGCCTAAAACTAGGGATTCTCGTCAATGTACAAAAATACACTTTTTAGAATGAAATGACCCTAGTAAAATGTAAAATGGTTTCATGTTAAGTTAAAATATCTAATAATTGCGAAACTTATGACCCAATCTTTAAGTGATCCTTCTTCCCTATCTCCCGCAGAAAATGCCATGATTATTGCTGAGGATGTTGAGAAGTGGTATGACAATAACTTTCATGTTTTGCGGGGGGTGAGTCTCACAGTTCATCAGAGGGAAGTCGTAGTTATTATGGGGCCATCTGGTTCGGGTAAATCTACCTTTATTCGCACCTTTAACGCCCTTGAACCCTATCAAAAAGGCAATATCATCATTGATGGAATTAAGCTTAGCCATGACCTCAAAAACATTGACACCATTCGTCGAGAAGTGGGGATGGTTTTTCAACAATTTAATTTATTTCCCCATTTAACAGTATTAAATAATGTTACTTTAGCTCCCATTTGGGTACGTCATTGGAAGAAAGAAAAAGCCGAAGCATTAGCCATGCAATTATTAGAAAAAGTGGGAATTTTGGAACAGGCTTCTAAATATCCAGGTCAATTATCAGGAGGACAACAGCAACGAGTGGCGATCGCCCGTGCATTAGCCATGCAACCCAAAATCATGTTATTTGATGAACCAACATCCGCCCTAGATCCTGAGATGATTAAAGAAGTATTAGATACGATGCGAAGTTTAGCTGATTCTGGAATGACGATGGTTTGTGTGACTCATGAAGTGGGTTTTGCGCGGGAAGTTGCAGATCGAGTGGTATTTATGGACGGGGGAAAAATCATTGAAATTGCCTCACCAGAAGACTTTTTTAACCATCCTCAAGAAGAAAGAACTCAGCAATTTTTATCTCAAATTCTTTGACAATACAAAAAGCAAGGTGGGGAATGCCCAAAAAATAAAATTTTCGTGACAATAACCAAAGGTCATCGAAACCTTGGCTTAATTTTTCCGTCTCTTGGAGTTGATGAATAAGACGGTTGCAATTAACCTTGAATTGGTATCAGAACCGTTATTCTGCACAGGAGCAACCATTGTGAGATTTCACTGGCTACTACTGAGTATCCTCAGCACACTACTATTTGCCCTTCCAGCCCAGGCGGGTAAACTTCTATTTTGGCGGTTTGAAACCAATCAAAATCGCCTAACTTTCACCACAGACTCACGGGTTCAACCTCGGGCCCAACTGATTCCTAATCCGACTCGAATTGTTCTAGACTTACCTGGGATTACTCTGGGAAGGCCCAGTGTCGATCAATCCATTGGTGGGGCCATAAGAAGTGTTCGTGCGGGTCAATTTGACTCCCAAACAGCCCGTTTGGTGATTGAATTAGCCCCTGGATATACTGTTGATCCCACACAAATTAAAGTGCGGGGTCTTTCCCCGACGCAATGGACGGTAGAATTGCCGACTCCCCAAAGGATCGGTAGTCCTTCCCGAACCCCTATTACTCCTCCCCCTACCCGGCCCTCTCCCAATAATCCAGGGCCCTTACGTCCCCTCGGCCCAACTCCCCCATCAAATCAGCAATCTAATGATTTGCAAGTGACTCGTAATGGCTTATTAGTTCGCTTAGATAGCATGGGGGAAAATAAGGATATTCGGACGGAACGCAGCGAGGATCAACAAACCATTGCTTTAACCTTACCCGGCGCGGTTTTGCCCAAATCCCTAGTGGATAAAACCTTCCCTGTTAATGAATACGGGGTGAGTGATGTCAAATTTGAACAAACCCAAGCCTCTCCCCCAGAGGCCCGTTTAACCTTACGGGTAGCTAAGGATAGTCCCAGTTGGCAAGCTTACTATTCTCGTATCGGCGGTTTAGTTTTATTACCAAAAGGGGGCTTATCTCAAGTGCAAGGGTTAAAACCCCCTGAACCTTCCCCTAACATCACCCTTAAGCCAACTCAAAACCAAAATCCCACCATATCGGCTATTCAATTAACCAATAACAATAGTCAATTGGTTATTCAGGCTGATGGCCCCATTCAAGGGACGGGAAACCTAGATCGACGCACGGGAGTCTATGAAATCCGTATTCCTCAAGCTCAACTGGCTGAACCCCTTCAAGGGCCCCAATTGGGGAGAAATAGCCCGATCTATAAACTACAGGTTCGTCAAGCGGACGCGGCAACGGTGGTGATTGTGGTTCAGCCTTCTTTGGGGATTCGCTTTGGGGGGTTAAGTCAAACGAGTCAACAAACCTTATCCTTAGAGGTGCGTTCTCTACAGGCTATTAACCCCCCTGGAAATCCTAGTACCATCCCCGTTCCTCCCCCTTCTAACCCCTCTTTTCCGCCTCCAGATTCTTTTCCCACTAACCCCCCTTCGGGGACCCCTAGGGGGCGGGTTTTGGTGGTTATTGATCCGGGCCACGGGGGAAAAGATCCAGGGGCCGTTGGTTTGGGGGGCTTACAAGAAAAAAATGTCATTTTGCCGATTTCCCTTGAGGTGACTCAAATCCTTAAACAGCAAGGGGTTGAGGTGATGTTGACTCGCAATGCGGATTATTTTGTCAGTCTTCAGGGCCGCACTGATATGGCAAATCGGGCCCGGGCTGATATT
Source organism: Crocosphaera sp. XPORK-15E (assembly GCF_034931425.1). Lineage (NCBI taxonomy): Bacteria > Bacillati > Cyanobacteriota > Cyanophyceae > Chroococcales > Aphanothecaceae > Crocosphaera > Crocosphaera sp. XPORK-15E. Next base: position 127,136 of record NZ_JAYGHQ010000016.1, on the reverse strand, counting down.
TTTGTTAGTATTCATGCTAATGCTGTGGGAGGAGGCCGGAGTAATGTCAATGGGTTAGAGGTTTTTTATGCGGGAAACCGACAGTTGGCCGATGCGATTCATCGTAGTATCATGCGTAGTATCAATGTCCGCGATCGCGGGGTTAAACAGGCTCGGTTTTATGTGTTAAGAAATTCTCGGATGCCTTCTTCTTTGGTAGAGGTAGGCTTTGTGACAGGGGCTGAAGATAATCCTCGTTTGCAAGATCCGGCCTATCGTAGTCAGATGGCTAGGGCGATCGCTCAAGGAATTTTAGATTATATTCAGCAAAAAAGGCTCTAAGTATATTTTTTTCTTGACAATATATTTACTTCCTTAGATATTCGTGTTTCAATTGTCAAAAACTTCTTTTAAGTGAATTTATTCCAGATGAGAGAGATTCAAAACAGTCCGATTGGGATTTTCGATAGTGGTGTGGGTGGATTGACTGTTTTACGGGAACTTTACCGACAGTTGCCCCATGAATCAATTCTTTATTTTGCTGATACGGCTAGACTTCCTTATGGTAATCGTCCTTCTGGCGAAATCTTGCAGTTTGTTCGGGAAATTTTGGCCTGGATGGCCCAACAAAATGTAAAAATGGTTATCATGGCCTGCAATACAAGTTCGGCCCTGGCCTTGGAAGCGGTACGTCAAGAGTTTGATTTTCCCATTTTAGGGGTGATCTTACCAGGGGCCAAGGCGGCAGTTAAACAAGGTAAACGCATTGGGGTGATTTCTACACCAGCAACCGCTAAAAGCAATGCTTACCGTCAAGCGATTCAAGAAATTGATCCGACTGCCCAAGTTTGGCAAATCCCTTGTCCTGAGTTTGTGCCACTAATTGAACAAAACCGCATTTGGGAAACCTATACGAAACAAGTGGCCCAACGATATCTTCAGCCGTTACTCGCTCGGAATATCGATACTCTAGTCTATGGTTGTACCCATTATCGTCATCTGGAAACGGTAATTAAAGGCATTGTTGACCCCACAGTTAATCTAATTGATCCCGCCCGTTATGTGGTGCAAGCAGCAGAAAAAGAGTTAAAATTAATGGGACTCGGACAAACTCAGCCAGCGTTACCCACTCGCTTCGCTGTCAGTGGTTGCCCTCAAACCTTTTCTCAACTCTCTCAACAATGGTTAGGGTATCGTGCAACGGTTGAATCCGTTTCTTTACCGACTACTGTAACTGCTGGGGTCACTTGGGAAGAAGTGGAAATGGTAGAATGAGTTAAGGATTGGCTTTGATGTAAATATCCTCACACCTTTACCAATCCTTTAAATTCGTGAATCATTTGCGTTATAATGGTTGAGCTTAATGCAAACTGTTTCAGCCAAGATCACGGCGGGTGGGGGATAACCATTTACCCGTGCGCTGAGCGAGTATTAACAATCCATAAATCATCAACAGGTAGAGAGCGGCGAGAATCAGAGTGATCAGGGGCATTGTCTTGTCTTCAGATTTTCATTGTAAGGTGGACATTAGGTTAAAGTAAACAAAATTAGATTTTTAATGGGTAGCTCAAACCCACAGTAGTTAAAAATAACTCTGCTGGAATCTTGCAAGGGGAAAGCTTACACTCACCTGAACTTGCCCTTAAGCAACCCGGCTTTGAACTGAACTCAAACAGCGTCAGGCTTCTGCTCAACGCTAGGCCACTGCTGTCTACTGTCAACTACGATCAAAGCTAAAGCACCACAAATTAAGGCCCTTTGGCGACCCATCAGCAACAAAAAAATTGCTGACTCTCCCTCTCCTCCTAAAACCGCCTAGATTAAATAGGCATCTGGGGCATTTCAGTAGTGAGGGGGGAAATTCTTAAAACCCTTATTACTAACTTAACATAAGAATTCATAAATGGAAGATTTTTTTAGGGATTTCACCGAGTTTGTTGAGGGTTAGGCCAAGAAAATGACAAATCCAGTTCCCTTGTCTGGGAAGGTTAGCTTAAAATAAATACAAGGATATGTAAACTTTCGTAACTGAATAACCAGGTTTGGCTAACCGAATGATCTCAACCACCTCTCTCTTTTCTCCCGTTGACAACGATTTGTGTCTTCTCACAGATAACCTCAAACGTCTAGTGGGGGCCCGTCATCCCATTTTAGGGGCAGCCGCTGAACATCTTTTTGATGCCGGGGGTAAGCGGATTCGTCCAGCCATTGTTTTGTTAGTTTCACGGGCTACCATGTTGGAGCGTGAAATTACCCCACGTCATCGTAGATTAGCAGAAATCACGGAAATGATCCACACCGCTAGTCTTGTTCATGATGATGTGGTGGATGAAGCCCAATTGCGGCGTAATGTTCCCACCGTTAACAGTTTATTTGATAACCGAATTGCGGTGTTAGCTGGGGATTTTTTATTTGCTCAATCTTCTTGGTATTTAGCCAATTTAGATAACTTAGAAGTAGTAAAACTGCTGTCAGAAGTGATTCGAGATTTTGCTGAGGGAGAAATTCTTCAAGGTATTAATCGATTTGATACCAGTTTAACCTTGGATGCTTATTTAGACAAAAGCTACTACAAAACCGCTTCTTTAATTGCTAATAGTGCTAAATCAGCCGCGATTTTAAGTGAGGCATCTACTGAAGTAATTGATAATCTTTCTGCCTACGGGCGTTATTTAGGATTAGCATTTCAAATTGTGGATGATATCTTAGATTTTACCTCCTCAACTGAGGTATTAGGAAAACCCGCAGGCTCAGATTTAATCAGTGGAAATATTACCGCACCTGCTTTATTCGCAATGGAGGAACATCCTTATTTAGAAACATTAATTGAACGAAAGTTTAATGAAACAGGAGACATTGAAAAGGCGTTATCTATCGTTAAAGACAGCCAAGGAATTGAGCGATCGCGGGAATTAGCCGCCTATCATGCTCAATTAGCTCTCAAACATATTGAGTGTCTGCAACCGTCTGTTTCTGCTCAGTCATTAACTGATTTAGTAGATTATGCTTTGAGTCGTCTTTATTAACAGATGACCATGGGATCACGTTGAAAATCCTTGAATAAAATAGGGCAAGGTTTAATAATTATCTTGTTCCCATAGTTTATCTTGTCATTTGAGAACATCTTTTGCTATTCTAATAAAATTAGCTATCATTTTGCTGTCTCTTACAACTGTTTAAATCAAAGTGTCCTACGCCATTGACTTCGGTACCAGCAACACAGTAATTACCCGTTTAAACCCTGTCACAGAAACCCCAGAAATAGTTAAACTTCCAGGGGTTTGTCAACAATTAGGGAATAATCCGCCTTTAATTCCGAGTTTAGTCTATATTGAAAATGCGGAGCAAGCACAAATATTAGTGGGTCAAAAAGTACGCGATCACGGTTTAGATTTATCTAATAATCCCAGATTTTTTCGACAGTTTAAGCGAGGAATTGGGGCAACTATTCAAGGATTTTTACCAGAATTAGACGGCAAATTAATTACTTTTGAAAAAGTGGGAGAATGGTTTTTAAGTGATTTAATTAAACAGATAAAAAGTGAAAGTGTTACGCCGTTAGATTCTTTGGTTTTAACGGTTCCAGTTGATAGTTTTGAAACCTATCGTCATTGGTTAAGTAAAGTTTGCCAAGGGTGGAATATTGAACAGGTGAGGCTATTAGATGAGCCGACAGCAGCAGCATTAGGCTATGGAACTAAGGAAGAAAGTTTGTTATTAGTTGTAGATTTTGGAGGAGGAACAATTGATTTATCTTTAGTGCAGTTAGGGGCAGAAAATAAGCAACAAAATCAAGGATTTATTTTAAAATGGGGACAAAAATTATTAGGGGAAAGTTCGGGACAAAAGGCTAAAATTGCCCGTGTTTTAGCAAAAGCTGGCTCGAATTTAGGCGGATCTGATATTGATGATTGGTTAATTAATTATTTTGCTAATACTCAAAATTTGCCGAAATCTTCCTTAACCTTAAGATTAGCAGAAAGGTTAAAAATTAAGTTATCTTCTGAAATTGAAGCTAATGAAGTTTATTTTAATGATCAAACCTTTGATAGTTATGAATTAGCTTTACACAGAGAACAATTTGAAACCATTTTAAAAGAACAACAATTTTTTGAGAAATTAGATGAATTAATGACCCAAGTTTTGCAGCAAGCAAGAAGAAATGGCATTGAAAAAAATGATATTGATGGGGTGTTATTAGTGGGGGGAACAGTACAAATTCCCGCCGTACAAACTTGGATCAAACAATACTTTGAGCAGTCAAAGATTAAATGCGATCGCCCCTTTGAAGCTATTGCTGAAGGGGCCCTACAATTAGCCCAAGGATTTGAGGTCAAAGACTTCTTATATCATAGTTATGGTATAAGATATTGGAACCGTCGAAAAAACTGTCATAGTTGGCATCCTATCATCAAATCAGGGCAAGCTTATCCGATGATTAACCCCATTGAAATTATGTTAGGAGCATCGATTGAAAATCAACCCAGTATAGAACTAATTATCGGGGAATTAGGGGCAGAAATAGGGGGAACAGAAGTCTATTTTGATGGTGATCGTTTGGTGACTCGTTCTATCAGTAATGGAGAAACAACTGTACAGCCTTTAAACGATAGAGATGGGGCGAGAAATATTGCCCAATTAGATCCTTTAGGTTCTCCTGGAAATGATAGAATTAAGTTACAATTTTGGGTAGATGACCAGGGATTTTTAAGAATTAATGTTGAAGATTTATTAACACAAAATCAGTTGGCCAATAATCAAATTGTTGCCCAATTAAGTTAGTGCCAACCATTACAGAGGCGATCGCCCAAAATAAAAACCTTAAAAGCGTTGGGGGAAGATAGCGACGGAGTTAATTGATTGCTTTTTTGTCGGTCAGGAGTTATAAAGGAACTCATCCCCTGATTTATCAATTGTTCCTAAGTGCCAACGTGAAGCTTTTTGTCTACCATACCCCTGAACTAACGCCTCCCGATAGTCTACCTGACTGTGCCGTGGTAATCGATGTACTACGGGCAACTACCACCATTGCCACTGTCTTAGACGCAGGTGCTGAAGCAGTGCAAACCTTTAGCGACATCGACCAATTAATGCAAGTCAGTAAACAGTGGCTACCCGAAAAACGCCTCAGAGCCGGAGAAAGAGGCGGCGCGAAGGTAGAAGGCTTTGAATTAGGCAATTCTCCCCTAGACTGTACCCCAGAACGGGTTACGGATAAACGTCTCTTTCTTACCACCACCAACGGAACCCGCGCCCTACAACGGGTAGAACAAGCTCCAACCGTGATCACCGCAGCTATGATCAACCGACAAGCAGCGGTAAAGTACCTCCTCAAAACCCAACCCGAAACCGTCTGGTTAGTAGGCTCAGGATGGGAAGGCGGCTATTCTTTAGAAGATACGGTCTGTGCTGGAGCGATCGCCTATGCTTTAATTAACGATAATGCTGAAGCCATTAGCGTCGGCAATGACGAAGTGATCGCCGCCACTGCCCTTTATAGTCAATGGCATGATAATCTACTAGAGATGTTTCATCGCTCCAGTCATGGTCAGCGATTGTTACGCTTAAACTGTAACGAGGACTTAAAATACTGCGCTCAAAGGGATATTTTAGAGGTATTACCTATCCAAAAATCCCCAGGGGTTCTCGTTAAACTCTCTGAATCATCCTAAGACTTATTGGCTTCATTGAATTGCCGAGGACAGGGAAGTTATGAAAATTTTGGTATTGACTTGGGAATTTCCCCCGCGAATTGTGGGCGGAATTGCCCGTCATGTTGCCGAATTATACCCAGAATTAGTTAACTTAGGCCATGAAATTCATTTAATCACGGTTGAATTCGGCCAAGCACCTGCTTATGAATTAGTGGATGGTGTTCATGTCTACCGGGTTCCCGTAGCAGGAGGGGATAATTTTTTTGCCTGGGTAGCTAACATGAACAATAGCATGGGCTATCATGGCGGTCAGTTAATCCAAGAAAAAGAGGATTTTGATCTGATTCATGCCCATGACTGGTTAGTGGGAGATGCGGCGATCGCCCTTAAACATCTGTTTAAAATTCCTCTTATTTCTACCATCCACGCCACAGAATATGGTCGTTACAATGGCATTCATACCGATACTCAACGCTACATTGCCAGCAAAGAGGGAACCTTAATTTATAATTCCTGGCGGGTGATTGTTTGTAGTGATTATATGCGCCATGAACTGGAACGGGCCTTTAATACCCCTTGGGATAAAATGGACGTGGTTTATAATGGCATCCGTCCCGAAAAAAAAGGACATGATCCTGAGTTTGATTATCAAACCTTTCGCCGTCGTTTTGCCCACGATCATGAACAAATTATCTATTATGTTGGTCGTATGACCCGCGAAAAAGGGGTATCTATCCTTTTGCAAGCCGGGGCCAAAGTGCTTTGGGAAATGCAGGGCAATGCTAAATTAGTTATTATTGGTGGGGGTAATACCCATCATTTACAAGTTGAAGCCTGGAATTTGGGCATCTCTAACCGCTGTTGTTTTACTGGGTTTATGTCTGATGAAGATTTAGACAAGTTTCAAACTATCGCAGATTGTGCCGTTTTTCCCAGTTTATACGAACCCTTTGGCATTGTGGCCCTAGAAAGTTTTGCCGCGCGAGTCCCTGTGGTAGTATCTAATACAGGGGGACTCCCTGAAGTTGTTCATCATGGAACGACAGGCATTGTCACCCATGCTGATAACCCGGACTCTTTAGCTTGGGGAATTTTAGAAATTTTGAAAAATCCAGGTTATGGTCAATGGTTGGCAGACAATGCCTATAAAGATTTAGCAAATCGCTTTAGTTGGGCTAAATTGGCTCAAGAGACAGAAATTGTCTATACAGTTGTCTATCAGCAGCGATCGCAAATAAATTGGGACTAAAGCAATGAGATTACTAGCAACGACACCGCAAAAAAAAAATCAGGACATAATACTATTATGTCCCTACAAATCAATTAATTAAATTGTTATTGTAAACCTAACCAACATTACGCTTAAAACGAGAACCTAACCCTAATCCAGCTAAGGTTAATAACCCTAAAATTGTACCAGGTTCAGGAACAGTTTCATGTTGAGCTTGAATGGCAAATGACCAAGTTTGTGATGGTGGTGGATTAGTAACGTCTAGAAGATCAATAGTAATAGAGTCATCGGTAAAAGAAATTCCAGAAATTAGACTAGCATTACCTGATGTTAATGTTACTCCAGTTACAATTCCAGGGGCATCTACCCAATCAAGATCAGACAAAATCCAACGTGAAGGAAAACCGATGCCAGGCAGGGTAGTTAAATTGTAGATAATATCAAAAGAATCGCTTTTGACATCTAAATTTAAGTTAGCGCCCTGATTCCCAAAAACAGTAAATTCAATCCCTGGATCAACCACTGTAGCCGTTTGATTTAAGATTGTTCCAACACCAATACCAATCAATTCTGCTGACACTGTATCACCGAGTAAAGCAGCTTGTGCAGGGGCGTAACCTACCATCAAACCAGTAGAAGCTACGACAGTTCCTAATGCAAGTTTAGTTAATGTTTTCATTCAATGCAAGTCCTCACAGGAAATAAATAAAATTGTCAAAATAATCAGGATCTAAGAGCAAAAGAGCCTTTAAACTAGAATTAACCTGATATTATGGCCAACAACGCCTGTATTCTACCCCCCCCCGTTGATTTTGTCAAGTATTTGTTTAAAAACGGAATATTCTAGGGGTTATTACCGTTATTAATGCTGGTGTTATTTAAGTAGGTGAGTATAATTAATTTTATGGTTATTGAAAATTCAGCGATCGCAACTGTTAAAAGTTCGATGAAACCCAAAATTGATAGTTTACGTCTTCATAGGTTAAGGTAGGGGTCAACGGCCGTTGACCCCTACGATGTTCTAAAATACATGGTCATGATTCACCGAATCATTGATAATTAATAAAATTAATAAATTTCTAAATTAAACTTATGTGTGGAATAGTTGGCTATATTGGCACTCAAACAGCAACCGAGGTATTAATCGGCGGTTTAGAAAGGTTAGAATACAGAGGCTATGATTCAGCAGGTATTGCTACAGTTTTAGAAGGCAATATTCACTGTACCAGAGCCAAAGGTAAACTGTATAACCTAAAGGAAAAATTAGAACGGGAAGTCAACCCCTCTCAAATGGGTATCGGCCACACTCGTTGGGCAACTCATGGAAAACCCGAAGAAAATAACGCCCACCCTCATACAGATAACAAAAAACGGGTGGCTGTGGTACAAAATGGCATTATTGAAAATCATCAAGAATTACGGGAAGATTTAATCAGTAAAGGGTGTAAATTTACCTCTGAAACTGATACAGAAGTTATTCCCCATTTAATTGCTCAATATTTACCTGATACCTTTGATTATGATGGTTTACTAGAAGCAGTAAAAAAGACCATTCATCGTCTTAATGGTTCATTTGCGATCGCCGTTATTTGTGCAGACTACCCTGATGAAATCATTGTGGCACGAAATCAGGCCCCGTTAATTATTGGGTTTGGTCAAGGGGAATTTTTCTGCGCTTCTGATGTGACAGCAGTTGTCCCTCATACCCCTGCGGTTTTGTCCCTGGAGAATGGGGAAATTGCCCGTTTAACCGCCCTTGGGGTAGAAGTTTACGATTTCAACCTAAAACGTCTGAGAAAGCTGCCTCGTACCCTTGATTGGAATTTAACAACGGTTGAAAAACAAGGGTTTCGTCACTTCATGCTCAAAGAAATTTATGAGCAACCTTCGGTAGTGAGAAGTTGTCTAGAAACCTATCTTAATCCTAGCTGGAATGTTCAAGATGGGAGTGAAAATAGTCCCATTGATTTAGGGTTAGCAGCAGACATTTGTGAGAATGTAGATTATATTCAAATTGTGGCCTGTGGTACCAGTTGGAATGCCAGTATGGTTGGGAAATATTTGCTAGAACAATTAGCAGGAATTCCTACAATGGTACAATATGCTTCAGAGTTTCGTTATTCTCCTGCTCCGATGTTAGCAAATACCTTAACTATTGGGGTAACACAGTCAGGGGAAACAGCAGATACTTTGGCAGCATTGGAGATGGAAAAACAGCGAAGAATGGGCTTAAAATTTCCTAATGATGCCCGAATTTTAGGCATTACCAACCGTCCCGAAAGTACCCTCGCTCACATGGTAGATCGAATTATTAATACTCAAGCAGGGATCGAAATTGGAGTCGCTGCAACTAAGAGTTTTACAGCGCAATTAATGGGCTTTTATTGCTTGGCTTTACATTTAGCTCATCGTCGAGGTAAGTTAGGGTTAGATAAGCTTGAAGGGTTAATTAAAGGGTTACGAGAATTACCGGCCCAAATTGAATTAATTCTCGAAAAACAAGGGGAACAAATTGAAGAATTAGCCCATGATTTTGCTGAGACACAAGACTTTATCTTTTTGGGACGGGGTATTAATTTTCCCATTGCTTTAGAAGGGGCATTAAAATTAAAAGAAATCAGTTATATTCATGCTGAAGGGTATCCTGCGGGTGAGATGAAACATGGGCCAATTGCTTTATTAGATGCTAAAGTTCCGGTAGTTGCGATCGCAATGCCTGGAGTAGTTCATGATAAAGTATTATCCAATGCACAGGAGGCAAAAGCCAGGGATGCTCGGTTAATTGGGGTAACATCAATTGATGATACAGAAGCGCGATCAACGTTTGATGATCTGTTATTTGTTCCCCATGTAGATGAACTTTTATCACCTATTATTGCAGTGATTCCCTTACAATTATTAGCTTATCATATTGCTGCCCGTCGCGGTTTAGATGTCGATCAACCTCGCAATTTAGCTAAGAGTGTTACAGTGGAATAATTGTTAGTTTGATTTATAAAATCATGGGTAGTATACTCGGCGTACTATCCGTGATAACCGACTATGGCTAAGGGAAGGGAGTTAATAAACTTCATCATGGGAACCAACATCAACTAAGATGATTAAAGATTCCTCTGAGTCTTCATCCTGCGAAAAGATAAAAATAATACGACAATCATAAGTGACAGAAAAAAACCACAAGTCTCATAAATTACCCGTTAATTTATGAGACTTCAAGGAGGAAGTAAAAGGATCTTCTGCTAATAAAATTAAAACACTGGTTATTTTATTTTTTAACTCAGGATTCTTTTTAATAAGTTTCTTGAAAGCTCGTTTAAAACGATTATTCCAAACTATTCTCATCGTCTTCCTCTAACAAGTCTGCTATTAACTCATCTACTGTTCCAATTTTTGCTTTTTGAGAGTTTATAAATAAAATTTTCTTTTTTCTTAGTATCAAGCTATTTCATTCTTTTGAAATGCTCGCAGGCTTAAGCCTGGAGCTATACGAATGAAGCCTGCCTACGCAGGCTCAAATATTAATAATTCGTTGGATAGCCCGCCTGCGCGGGCTTTGTTCCTATAGCCCAACCCTTTAAGGTTAGGGCGTTTTAGAGAATGAAATAGCCCTGTGATACAGAAGCGAGATCAACCTTTAATGATTTGTTATTTGTTCCCCATGTGGATGAACTTTTATCAATGGACAATGGACAATTGACAATGGACAATTGGTTAATTTAGTTTAAAACCTCCTCTTTTAAGGGGAGAAATTAAAAAATTTTTCCTTATTTTCAATCCTCTACCTAAAAGGTAGAGGTAATTGTCAATTGTCCATTGTTCATTGTCAATTGTTGAACACCTATTATTGCGGTTATTCCCTTACAATTATTAGCCTATCATATTGCTGCGAGACGAGGGTTAGACGTGGATCAACCGCGTAATTTAGCTAAGAGTGTTACAGTGGAATAAGATTAATAGTCTTAGGAGGATTGTTAAAGGAAAAAAGTAGGTGTACGTAAGTCTTGTAACTATCAGGAATCTTTAACTATGACCACTCATTTTATTACCGCAGAAATTGACCTACAAGAAACTCCCCTAAAATTACAACAAGCGATTGAAGGGGAACTGCAAAAACAGGGTGAACCCCTACGTTGGGCTATTACTTCAGTAGATTCTCAAAAGCAAACGGTTCAAGTTGAAGCAATTGTAACACCTTGCTACGGTGAAGGGGTTAAGTCCTAATGCTCACGGTTTGACAAGGCAACGGGGCGGGTTTATTTAACTTATTTGTGAGAATCCAGAGATTTTGACAAATACCCGCCTCTACAAATTGAGTAATTAAATCAAATGTTGATAACAACTTAGAGGAATTCCTGTCCGACGTTGTACTTCAATAACCGATTGATAAGACCCATTTTTGTCTCGTTCTTCAACTATTTTTTCTGCTGTCTTTTGCTCAATTCCACATTCAATTAATTGATGTTGAGAATAAGCGTTTAACCGTCGCCAAGATACCTCTAATTCTTGATTTAAGTCATAGGTAAAGGTAATCAAAGAAGCGATTTTTTGGACATAATTTTGCGGTAAACCAGCAATATCTGATAATTCTTCAATCTGAGTAAAAATATAACCTTGATGGCGAACCGCCTCAATATCATTAGCATAGACAATAGGTAGGCCTAAACCATACACTAAATCATCTTTAGAACAGGTATTAATATCAATTTTGTCTTGTTTTTTTTCTGATGAATACTTGAGATTTCTCCCCGTAAAATTCTCTTTAATGGGCTTATTGATCAGAAAAAATTTTTGTTTCAGATAAACAGCTAATCCGATTTGCGATAACCAAATTACTAAAATAATCCCAGAAGAAGATAATAAAAAACTGGCAATCACACAACCAATGCCCGCCCAAATCAAATTATTCTGTTTGATTTTCTGTCCTGCATAAGCAATTGCTATTCCCCCAAAAACAGGAATGAAAGCCAACCAAAACCAAGTAGAATTATTGTTTTGATGAGTAGGAAGTTTTGACATAATCTATCTCAATTAATTTTCATATCTTAAATAGAATCTAAAATTTTCCGTCTCTTTTCTTCAAATTCTTCCGCAGTAATAATTCCTTGATCGTAAAGCCGTTTAAGCTCAACTAATGTTGCAGCTTTATCTCTAGAAGATTCCTCAAACTTAGGCTGACTAGGAGTAATATACTGATAATTAAATTTAGCATCAAAAGACTGATCTGACATCAAAACTAATCCTAAAAATTCAAAAAAAGCAATAAGACCGGGGATTAATGTCCAAGAAAAAATCAAGTATAATATTCCTGCTAAATTCTCACCCAAATAAAATTTATGAATGCCTACATATCCTAAAAATAAAGCAAGTAAGGCGGCTACTAATCTATTTTTCATGTTTTCTCCTAGCTTACGTTAATTGAGGAAAAGAAAAGCCAAAATAATCTTGTAAGAGGTTTACAGTAACTAATCCTAATTTTTGTCCTTAAGATGAGCTAACATCCAATAAAGAATAACCAGTCCAATTTGGGCTTCTAATAAAACGAAGTAACCCTTAATCCAATAATTCCCAACTGTCAGAGAGTTAAGAGAAAATACTAATGCCCCTAACCCAAGGTAAGGTAAAAAGCGGAACCATCGCAAAGTGTTTCTCGTCCTTTGGGTAATCATTGAAGTTTAAATTGAGTAATCCTTGTTATATCTTAGCTTAAATAATGAATCAGACTTTAGAATAGGGATCACGCTTAGGTTAAAATATAGTCGCTTTGATCTACAAAAAACGATTAACATAATCACAACAAGGAAAGTTCATGGGTAGAAAGTATCACGTTTATGGTGTCGGTAACGCTTTAGTTGACATGGAGTTTGCTGTTACTCCCTCCTTACTTCAAGAATTGAACATTGATAAAGGGGTAATGACTCTAGTTGATGAAATTCGTCAAGGGGAGATTATTGACAAATTAAATGGAAATCTTTGTAAACAAAGCGGCGGCGGTTCAGCAGCGAATACAATGGTTGCTATTAGTCAGTTTGGGGCCAAAGGATTTTATTCTTGTAAAGTCGCTCAAGATGAGGCGGGAATTTTTTATCTACAAGACTTACAAACCTGTGGGTTAGATACCAATGTTCATGATGGTAAGGAGGAAACGGGAACCACCGGAAAGTGTTTAGTTATGGTTACTCCTGATGCTGATCGTACCATGAATACGTTTTTGGGCATTAGTAGTGGTCTTTCCCAAGCAGAATTAGTCCCAGATGCGATCGCAGACTCCGAATATCTCTATATGGAAGGGTATTTAGTGACTTCTCCCACTGCCAAAACTGCCGCTATTAAAGCGCGAGAAATTGCCGAAAATGCGGGAGTAAAAACCACTTTTTCCCTCTCAGATCCCAATATGGTGGAATTTTTTAAAGAAGGATTATTAAATATTATTGGATCAGGGGTGGATTTGATTTTTGCTAATGAAGCTGAGGCCCTAAAAATGGCTAATACATCGGATTTTGGGGAGGCGATCGCACATTTTAAAACCTTAGCGAAAGGGTTTGCCATCACTCGTGGCTCACAAGGGTCTATAATTTTTGATGGTCAAGAAATTCTGGAAATTACACCTTATCCTGTTCAAGCGATTGATACCGTCGGCGCAGGTGATATGTACGCCGGAGCTTTTCTTTATGGGATCACCCATGGCATGACTTATACTCAAGCGGGAGATTTAGCTTCTCGTGCTTCTTCTCAGATTGTTACCAGCTATGGCCCTCGTTTAGCTACAGAAGAATTGAAAGCCTTACTTAAAGGGTGATGGGGTAAGCTATAGCATTCGTCAACCCACCCTACCCTCCCAGGAGGGGAAGTAACTAACTTCAGTAGGGGCTTAATATTATTAAGCCCCTACTGACTTCTAAGAAGGATTAAGCCACTGTCCTAAAATCCCTAATTGATGTCTCGTTTCATCAACTTGATTCTGTAGCGGTTGTAAGGCTTCTTGGTAAAGACTGAGACGAGTTTGAAGTTGAGCGACTTGTGTTTGAGCTTGTTGCCAGTGAGCTTCTTCTATATGGAGTTTTTGTGTCTTTTGAGCTTGTTCTGTATCCAGTTGCTTAATCATTTCCTGAATTTGTTGCACACTGTGTTGTAAATGCTCAATTTCTGTTTCCAATTTTTGACGTTCTTGCTCCGTATTATTGGCCAATTCTTCTAACTGATTAAAAACAGGGTCTAAATTAATGGTAGTCGAACCCCCATCAAAATCCATAATTCCTTGACGGCGACGTAATACCCGTAAATGTTGTAAAATCACCTCTTGTCTTTCTTTGAGATTACGCCGTTGACCCACAAGAGTTTCATCTAAAAATTGCTTTCTTTCAAGTTCTTCTGCGAATTCCTGGTCAAGATCAATACGTTCAAAGTCACCAGCTTTTGCTAGTTTGTCTTGTAATGCTTGAACGGCTTGACATTGAACGGTTAATTCTTCTTCTTGATCGTTAACAAAACGCACCAACTTCTCTAAATCTGCCTGTAGATTATGGACAATGGTTTCTAACTCCCCTAATGGCATATTTTCCAAAGCCACCACATCCACTTTCGACTCTGAGACGACATCCCCCGCCCCTGACGCTAAACGCTCCAGGGTATCTTGTAAAGCTTGAGTGGTTTGTAAATCCCAATTAATTTTGTTTAATAGTTCTTGTTTATTGCTGAGGATATTTTGCTGGACTTGCCACTGAATTTTAGACCCTTCCAAGGAGGTGCGAGTTTCTTCGAGGGCTTGGAAACGACTTCTTAGTACATCTCCCTGCTGTTGAACTTGCTGTTGTTTTTGTTGAACTTGTGCTTTGAGACTATCAAGTTGCTGCCAAAAACCATTGAGAATTTCTTGTTGACCCTCAACCGCAGCTAACGCCCCTTGTAAGGGTTGATTTAGGGATTCTACCCCAGAAGAACTGTCCGCCAGACGACTAATCAATTGTTGAATTTTTTCCGCCTCTTGTCCAGGGAGATCAAGCACCGCCCCAAAACGGCGTTGAAAATCTTGCAGTTGTTCTTGGGTTTGTTCAACTCTGTCCCAAGCCGATTCTGCTTCTCGACGACGACGTTCAATTTGAGAGAGTTCCTTTTCAACCTCCTCCAACTGTTCTAAGCGTGTCTCCATCTCCATTTCTCGACGAGTCAACTCCTGACTTTGATAAGTCAGAGATTGTTTCCACTGTTCAGTTTCTTCTTGCTGCTCTTTTAATTTTTCTGAGAGACGAGACAACTTTTGTAGTTGACGAACCAACTCCGGTCCGGCCCGTTCAGGTTCCCCTTGTATTTGACGATTATTGCCCAAATTGAGCATCAATAGGGCCCCTTCTCCCACCTGATCCAATTCCTTTTCAATGGCAATAATTTCATCTCCAGGGACAGAACTCCAGGTTTGATCGTTGTGTTGACAAGCTAAAAGCTTGAGTTCTGTCCGAGAGCTACCAATAAATCCTCTTGTTTGCTTTTTGACTTCTGCAAGGTATAGCACGAACCACAATCCTCTCGATATTGCTTTTGCCTAGATGGTTGACAGTGAGTTGATGTCGAAGGATCTCAGAAAACCCAGAAGATCTAATCCTTGGATTTCTGTCCCTGAAAAGATTGCTTTGCCTGATCTTGTCATTTTTTCATCAGCAGAATTTAACTAAAAAGAAGCAAAAATTGACCAATTTTCATGTCACGCCAAATTTTTGACCATTGAAGTGGACAAACAATATACCTTCCATGAGGAGAATCAAAGTTCTAGATCGGTTGATTTCTCAACAGTCAACGATGATTAACTTAATGTTTACTTTCTCAATCCTAGCAGGAAATTTAGCAATCTCGATCAGAATTGTTTTTATTCATAATGTCCCTATCCCGATCTCCATTAAACTAAAAGAGAGTGGGATAATGCTCTGCTCCCAAGACTTCAAAATTATCATGTTAACTAATTATGCAGGGAACGTTAAATGAAATTGATCTTCGCAGTATCCTGCAACTCATTGAATTAGGACAGCGTACAGGAGAACTTTTAGTAGAAGCGAAGCCAACAACTTCGGGAGAATTAAGAAATTTTCAGTCCTTACCCCAGAAAACCCCTAGATTAACCCCTAATGTTGATGATCAGCGGACATTTTGGCTCGTTTTTTTCGTCAATGGCCAAATTGTCTATACCACCAATGGGGAAAATAGTAGTTGTCGTCGTTTACAAGAATATTTGTATCGTTATCGACAAGAGATTACCTTACCCAAGTTAGAGTTAGGAACTATCAGCACTAACAATGATATCGAATATGCTTATCTTTGGCAGTTAATTAAACTTAATCTGATCACTCCCGATCAAGGCCGCAGTATCATTCAACAGATGGTACGTGAAACCTTATTTGACTTACTGAGCTTACATCAAGGGGCTTTTATTTTTGAGATAGGTGTGGCTTTAGATCCCCTGCTAACCAGTCTCGAAATTGCCCCTTTAGTCACTCAAATGATGAAAGAAGTCCAACAATGGAAACAATTACATCCTCACATGCAAAGTCCTCAAGAATGTCTGGCGATCGCCCATGAGGACAAATTACGTGAGGCCTTACCAGAAAAAGCCTATGAACAATTATTACACTGGGCCGATGGCAAAACCTCCCTCCGTCAACTCTCACGCTATTTACAACGAGATTTAGGAACCTTGGCCAAAGGGGTTTATCCTTACATTGAACGGGGTTGGTTACAGGTGATCCCATCCCCTAACCCTGACTCTCCCCAACTCACCACCAACTGGGAAAAAACAGAAACCCGTAAGCCGCCTCATATTGTTTGTTTTGACGATGATTTAACCATTGGCAAAACCCTAGAAGGGATTTTAAATAAAAACGGCTATCGAACTTCCTTAATTAACGATCCCTTGGCAGGATTAAGTTTAGTCTTTGAATTAAACCCCGATCTAATTTTATGTGATCTCGTTATGCCCAAATTAGACGGGTACGAAATTTGTGCCATGTTGCGACATTCGAGTCGGTTTCGCTCCACACCGATCATTATGCTCACAGGTAAAGAAGGATTTACCGATCGCATTAGAGCGCGCATGGTGGGGGCAACAGATTATCTCACCAAACCTTTCGGGGAGCAAGAGCTATTAATGCTCATTGAAAAATATGTTCAGCTTGAAACTAATAATTAATCAAATAAGCGAGAAAAATTTTTTCCTAGGGACAATGTTCTTTTCCTGCAAAATTTGGGCAAATTAAGTATGTACACTTGGGGACTGAAATGCTGAGCCATCAGTTAATTTATCTCACCCTGAGAACCCATTAAGTCTAAATGTTCTATTAACTCAGCAATTAGGGAAAACCTTATGAGAGCAGTTTTACTGGTAGAAGACAGCCCAGTGCAACAAGAAATGATTTCCAGCATCCTCAAAAAGAATGGGTGGAATGTAGTTGTAGTGGGGAATGGGGTAGAAGCCTTGGAAAGTATTAAACAATCGAGTCCCGATCTCGTTGTTTTAGATATTGTCATGCCCAAAATGAATGGCTATGAAGTCTGTCGTCGGATCAAATCTGATCCCAAAACCGAAAATGTTCCCGTGGTGATGTGTTCTTCCAAAGGGGAAGAATTTGATCGCTATTGGGGCATAAAACAGGGAGCAGATGCTTATATTGCCAAACCCTTTGAAGATATTGAACTCATTGGGACGATTCAACAACTCCTACGTCAATAAACAAATACGGATTAAGCTAAGGGACAAAAAACATGGTTGGGAATCCAGAATTTGTAACAGGAAACGGTCAAGATCTCTCCTCAGAAATTCAGGCATTGCAAACCCCTGAAGGAGAATTACATTTACGCTTTCATCTCCCTTCCCAGGAAGAATTTGCTCTGCCGGCCATTGCCATTCGGGAGGTGATGCAACAAACCCCCGATCGCATTACTCCCATTCCCAATGCTTCCCCCTTGCTATTAGGAACCCTTAACTTAAGAGGTCAAGTGATTTGGGTGGCGGATCTTGGGCAATTTCTTGGCAATACAACCCCATTAAGAACCGATCGCCCAGAAATTCCCGTAATTGCCGTGGAGGAACAAGAAACCATTTTAGGCCTAGCTATCGATAAATTAGGAGATATGGAATGGCTCAATAGCGAACAATTACAGGCCCCAACCAATGTAGCCGATCATATTGCTGGTTATGTTCAAGGGGAATGGGTACTCAATGAGGATAGAAAACAAATTTTAAGGCTGTTAGACCATGTAGCGATTTTACGTTCGGCACGATGGGCAGCTTAAAGAAACAGACAATCACCGTTTATTGATACCAATACAAATAACTCATAACTGAAAGCTCATAACTGACCAGATTAACGACAAAGGAGAGAGGCAATGGCATCAGGGACAGACTATGCAAAATTATATAATGAAGCTTATGTGGCTTATGGACAGGGAAACTACGAAGAAGCGGCAACCTTAATGGAGCCAATGGGGGAAGCCTTTCCCGAAGATCCTGATGTCCTTTTACTCAGGGGTCATATTTATTTTAGTCTTGGTAAATATGACACCGCCTGTAAACAATATCAATCTGTTCTGCAACGGACAGAACGCAAAGATTTACTAGATTGTGCTAATCAAGGCTTAACACAAGCCCAACAACTATTAGCCCAATCAGGCGGCCCTTACTTAACTCAGACAGCCACGGAAAACGAAGGGCCCCGATTTAACCCAGATGAAACAGAGCTTGCCCTTGAGGACTCTAATGGCCATGAATGGCCAAACAACGAACAGCAAACAGACTGGGGCAATGATTTTGATCTCGATGGACTGGACTGGGATAGTGCCGTCTTTAATGAGGATGATTTAGGAGAACCCACCATCGGGCAAGAGGCATCTCAGGGGCGTAAGTCGGCTGATGATGGGGGAGAAACGACCTTTGAGATGGCGGTAGACCCATTTTCGACCCTAAGCGAGATCAATCCTTTTCCCCATCAGCCTAACCCTACTTCGTCAATGGATCAAGCTTGGCCCCCACTTGACGAAGATGATCTCCCAAATTTTTCCTTTTCCGATGAGGAAGATCTCAAAACTGAAGCTAGGACTAACTCAAATGATGACAACACCTTTCTGGTATCGTCTGGGTTAGATCAACCAGTTTTGGGCAACAAATCCCCTTTGAGCCATGGGAAACCCTCCTCATCCTATAACAGTGATAGCCAAAAAGCTGGCCAAGATTGGTCGAGTTATCCCTCACAAGATGAACCCACCATTCAAGCCACACCAACGATGGCATCGAGTAAACTGCGAGAACAAAACCCCGTCTTCGATGATTTTGGGGGTTTTGAGGAAGATCAGTTAGAAGATTTGTCTAATTTTGATTTTACTGAGGCAACTTCTCAGCTACCAGACTCCGATCTCTTTACTCAGGCCACTGGGGATCTCAGTAGCGATCTGGGGTTGCAAACGGGAGATCTCCTAGGGGAGCAAACTACTGGTACGGTTAATTGGGTGAAACCTGATGAGATGAATCAGACTTCCCTTTCCAATGACTCAGCTAAGGGGGTTAAACTGATGGTGGAAGGCTCCCCAGGATATTTGGGCTGGTTCATCAATGCTTCCCTCAAATATAAACCTTGGATCGCGGCCGGTGCCACGGGTGCCGTTTCGTTTTTAGCCATTTTACTGGTCAGTGGTTTGGCTTGGCTGACTACCCCTAAACCAAAAACGGCAGAAGTTGTCTCTCCTACTCAGTCCCCTGAGCAAGTGGCTAAACCTGGAAAACCTTCTACCCCCCCCAAGACTGCCCCAAAAAATGCTCAAGCTTCCCCAGAACCGGAACCGCTCTCAATGCCGAAAAAGTCTAAATCGGGTAGCCCTGTGTTTCTACTGGCTTTAGTCGGCGGTTTGACCGGTTTTGGCACTACTCTCTTTTTTGGGTTAATCAGTGCCTATCAATTGAAGCGCACTATGGATGATTTACAAGCTCAGTTTGATGCCATGTATGCCGGGGATTACAATGTTAAGGCGACGGTGATTTCCCAAGATGAATTAGGACAGTTATCCACCAGTTTTAATCAACTATCTCGTGTTATCTTAACCACCACCAGTGAGGCCCAACAACGGGCAGAGGAA
Source organism: Crocosphaera sp. XPORK-15E (assembly GCF_034931425.1). Taxonomy (NCBI): domain Bacteria; kingdom Bacillati; phylum Cyanobacteriota; class Cyanophyceae; order Chroococcales; family Aphanothecaceae; genus Crocosphaera; species Crocosphaera sp. XPORK-15E. Next base: position 107,165 of record NZ_JAYGHQ010000016.1, on the reverse strand, counting down.
ACGGAACAAGCAAGAGAAGATCTACAACGGCAAGTTATTCGTCTCCTGGATGATGTGGAAGGGGCTGCTAGAGGGGATTTAACTGTAGAAGCTGAGGTGACGGCAGACGTATTAGGAGCAGTGGCTGATGCCTTTAACCTCACCATTCATAATCTCCGAGAAATTGTGGCCCAGGTCAAACGTACAGCAAAACAGGTTAACCAAAGTTCGACGGATAGTGAATTATTTGCCCGCAATAATTCCAGTGATGCCCTACGCATGGCGGAAGAATTAGCCGTTACCCTTAATTCGGTTCAGGTGATGACGGAATCGATTCAACGGGTGTCAGAAAATGCCCGTGAAGCGGAAGAAGTGGCTCATACCTCGTCCGTAACGGCTCTTAAAGGGGGTGAAGCGGTAGAACGCACGGTGGCGGGTATTCTGCAAATTCGGGAAACGGTATCGGAAACCACCCGTAAGGTGAAACGCTTAGCGGAAGCATCTCAGGAAATTTCTAAAATTGTGGCTTTGATCTCTCAAATTGCCTCACGCACCAATTTACTCGCTCTTAATGCTTCGATCCAAGCAGCAAGAGCAGGGGAAGCGGGACGAGGCTTTGCGATCGTTGCGGATGAGGTGCGTCAGTTGGCTGATCGTTCGGCGAAATCTTTGAAGGAAATTGAACAAATTGTACTACAAATTCAAAGTGAGACGGGTTCGGTAATGACTGCTATGGAAGAAGGTATTCAGCAGGTAATTGACGTAACGGATAAATCAGAACAGGCTAAACGCTCTCTTGAAGATATTATTGAAGTATCTAACCATATTAATACTCTCGTTCGTTCGATTACCGGGGATACTATTCAACAACGGGAAAATTCTAAAGCGGTGGGCCAGGTTATGCAGTCGGTAGAATTAACGGCCCAAGAAACGTCCCAAGAATCTCAACGGGTGGCGGGATCATTACAAAATCTGGTGGGAATTTCCCGTGATTTATTGGCATCTGTGGAAAGATTCCGCATTGAACCAGCAGAAAAATAATTTCTTTATTAAGTAAGCTAAGCACACAAAATTAATTTCACAAAAACTGTAGGGTGGGCATTGCCCACTCTACAATTGTTTTATCTTTAAACCCACATTCCGCACTTCAATTAAGGTAAGATAAAAACTGGGTATTTTGGCTGGTATCAATCGGCTGATTAAGACGAGGCACCACCAATTTATGAAGTTTAGGGTTATGGTGGGCAAATAATTCGACCATTTGATTGTCTTCCAACAATTCAAAGAGAGCTTGATCATCCTGTGCAGCAGATTGCATTTGCTCAATGCCCTGCCAACGGGAGGCGACCTGAATGAAATCATAAACCCTTTTTGCCTTACCAAGCCCCTTAGCTTCACCAAACCAAGGAATTAAGCCACCGTAACGCTCCCAATCTTCAAGTTTTTCTTCTAGACCACAACTCCTTCCCGTTAAGCTTTCCATAACGTCAACAACCCAACCAAATCCCAACACCGCCGGAGTTGTACAGCCAATTATTTTATTCTTGATTGTTTCACCAGATTGGTAAATTTCGGACTTAACTGTTTTGATCTCCTGATTAATTGAAAAAACCCAGTTATTCGCCACTTTTGAAAGGGGATGTTTAGGATAATTTTTCCGCAAAATCTTCAGAAATTCTTTAGATTGAGGATAAGCAATAGTATTGTAGTAAGCAAGTGAACAATTCATATAAACCACAGGCATTAAAGACGGCAAGTTCCGAATATTTGGGATACTCTGAAATGTCGAAACCTGAGAACAAATGTTCGCATTCTTGGCCACCGCTATCTGGACATTTCGGGATAGAGAATGCCTCGGCGAGAAACTCAGAAAACGTTGATATTGACCCAATTCTTGTTCATTTTGACCACTTTTAGCGTAAAACTTAGCACATGAATAGTAGAAAAGAGGGGTATTCGCTTTCGCATTGGGAATAACCTTCGCATTTACCAAGTTATCAACGCGATCGCAAGATTCAATCCCTGCTAACTGTACCAATTTATAGTTGCTGAAAAGGGCAGTAATTGAAGAAAGTGTTGCCTTCGTCAACTCATCGCTGGGATGTTGCTCAATAAAATTAGATAAAGTGACGAACGCTTTTGATAAATTTCCTTGTTGCTTGGCCTGAGTTGCTTGCTGATTGGCAGTCATAAAAGCAGAACAAGTTGCTATCTTTTGCTGTGCGCGGTCTGTCAAACCATCAAAATTATTAAATGGAAACGATGCCGTTTGCTCAACCTGAGTAAAATGAGATGTTGCCTCTGGACAATTAACGGATTGATAAGCTATTTGTCCCTGTTTAAAAGACTCATAGCGGAAGGCTGAGGCTTCTTTAACCTTGTAAACGATAAAAACGGTGAGAGCAGTGACAGCAACCGCAGCAATACTGCCACTTGTGAGTAAGGTCTGTGTTGAACTACGCATTTAATCATCTCCGAAGTTAATCGTGTTGAACCCAAAATTAGGGTCATAAAAAGTTGAGAAGTATATTGAGTGATTTTTTACAAACAAAAAGTCTTTCTTGTTTGGGTTATTTATAAAACAGTTTAATATTGGCTACTCTAGATAGCTCCCAACCTTGGTTGGAGATTGTGAGGGAGAGGTTATGATATATTTGATTTTGCGAAAAATTATTAATTAGCTTATGAGCCAAACAGAGACTAAGCAATGCGACGTTGCTCCTAAACTACTTTGTGTTATTTGTCCCCAAGCTCAAAGGGATTGGGATTTAGATAGATTATTTACGGATCTAGAATGTGTACTCTGTCTCCAAGATGAGTATGAATCTATTAATAAAGTCCCTGCTGAAGCATGGAGGTCTGCTCAAAGACGAGGCAAAAAACTAAAATCTAAAGAAAAATGTTGGTTATGTTTACTATTACAAGGGTATGATGTCAAAGAGATAGAAAGCTATTTACATTTAACTAAGATTGGAGGAGATGTATCTAAAGGCATTTATAAATGGGTCAGTTTTCTGGCTGGTAAAAAAGTAAGTGATTGGGCGCAAGTTCGTCTCTACCTTGAGTGTAATGTCACTCAGAGTTATAGAAAAAATACCAACACGTCAGTTAACAACGAAGAGCTTGGTATTAATATTAAGCTTCATAAGACACCTCAAAATCAAATCAGTCGTTCAATAATAGTTGAAGTATTCAGACTTCTTGGAATTGATATTAAGGAGGAAGATATAGAGGTAATAGGTTAACAACGATAATCTATGACTTAAAGATTGTTACGATTATTTTTCAAAGACCAAGTAATTTCTTGAAATTGTTAAACTCAAAAACATTAAAAAACAATAAAACTAAGGAGTAAATCATGTCTGATCAAGTCAATACAAAAAATCAAAATATTACAATTAAACTGAAGGGTAATTATCAAATGTTTGATCAGTTATGTGGACTATATGAGTCTGGTGAATTAGAAAAGGCACTCGGTATTTCTATTTTAGAATTAGAAGCCTTTAGTTTTAAAAAAAATACAACAGAACAAGAAGAAATTGTTCCAGAGGTTAAAATTGTAGATATAGCTAAAGTTCCGCCGAATACAATGACAGATCAAGAGTCTGCTATCGCCACAATATCGCCTATTATTGAAACCATAAAAAATGAGGTAAATTCGCTATTTGATTTTTGGTTAGATCGTCTCGGAAATCAAGGATTTAAAACAGCAGCACTTGGTAATTCAACTAGTCGAAAAAAAGTGATTCAATTAAATCAACACCTGATTGAATTAATCTTTACAATTGACGAGATTAACGACACAGAAATTCGGATATATTTAAAAATCAGACCTCAAAATGGTAAAGGTTATTTGCCTGAAAACCTCATTGTTTCTGTCTTTGATGAAGAAGGAGAATTTTTCCCCTCTCAAAAAACTAATCATCAAACTAACATTCTTGATCTTACAGTAGGACATAGCTTTATTTGTAAAAATAATGATTATTTTAAAATTAGTTTTACTCTCAATAAAATTACAGTAATAGAGAGTTTTCCAGAATAAAAAAGAGATTACTATGTCGAAAAAAATTTATTTCAAAATTGGTTCCTGTCTTCAGTTGCAAAACCAGAAGAAAGTTCTACCTGTCACTTTGACTATCTCTGACTCTAAAGGCCGCCTCGAAGAAAGAAGCTCTTATCTTTCAATTATGCCAGAGCAACTTAGTCAGACATTTAATATCTGGAAACATTATATTATTCCAGACTCCCCTCGACGACCTGAAGCAAAATCTCTTTCTAAACAACCATTAAACACCGATGGTAATATTAGTTTGGAAAAACTAGCTGAAAATTTAAAAAAAGAAATGAATCAATGGTTAACGGCTCCTCAGAGTTGGATTAACGAAAAAGGCGAAGTAGATTCAAAAATCCATAATACCTTAGAAAAATACTCAAATTTAAAAGAAGAAATTCAACTTTTCATACAAACTGAAGATCGAATATTAAGAAGTTTTCCTTGGCAAGAATGGAAATTTCTAGAGCCTTTATTTCGTCTGCACAAAAATACAGAATTATCTGTTAGTGCCACTGATTTCGTTCGTCCCGAACAAGAGCAAACTATTTATGTAGATGCAAGAGTTCGGATTTTAGCTATTTTTGCAGATAACGAATTAGACGAAAATAATGAATATAGACAGGAAGAAGAATCTCTTAATAAATTAGAAAAATATGGTGCTTTTATCAAGACACTTTATCAACCTAATTACTCAGAATTAATTGAAACTTTAGAAGACCAAACAGGTTGGCATATCTTCTTTTTTGCAGGTCATAGTCACAGTAATCCAGACGGTAGAATTGGCTGGCTTCAAATTAGTTGGCTAGATGATAATCGAAAACCCCAAAAACAAGAAATTGAGATTAATGAATTAACTAAATGGATGCAAAAACTGATTAATGATAAGCTGCAACTGGCAATTTTTAACTCCTGTGACGGTTTAGGATTAGCCAATCAACTGACATCTCTCAATCTCCCTTACTGTATCGTAATGCGGGAAAGAGTTGATTCTTTTTTCGCGGGTACATTACTTAAGCATTTGCTGAAGGCTTTTGTTGAAAAGGAAAAATCTATATTTGCCTCCATGCGCTATGCCCGTGAACAACTCTTATCTGAATACGATAAGGGAACTGAACCATCAGGAAAAAGTTGGCTACCCGTTATTGTTGCTAATCCAGAAGCCCCTGAGTTAACTTGGGATAGTTTGTTTATAGAACGTCGCTTTAGTCCCAAAGTCGAATTAATTTTATTAGTTTTTTTAATCATTATAGCAGTTGGATTGCCATTAAGTATTTTAGGAGAGTTTGGAAGTCTTAATACCTTACGGTTTTATACACAGCTTTATCCCCATATAATTGTCTATCCTTCACTATTTTTACCTCTATCACTTTACTCTCTCTATCGAGCGTTTAGCTTAATACGCCAAAAAACAGAGATAATTTGGAGAGTTACTATTGGTGTATTTATTGTAAGCTTCATTGCTCTCATGTTTGAAGTATATTCCGATCCAGTATTTTTATTTGAAATTAAACCTCATAGCACCATCATACTTGACAATCAAAAGTTGACTACTATTTTAAGTAGCAAAGATATTGATAGATCACAAATACCTACTCAATGGATAAATCAAATCAATTTAGAGGGAAAAATAACTCTAGATAAACAGAATATTGAAGATGCTGTTAAGAGCGTTATCCAATCTTTTAACAGAGATAATCAAGCTAATAAAAATCATTTTTTTAACATCGCTCATAGCCATAAAATTTGGTCAAATTATTACTCAATAAGTCGTATTTTTTATATGTTAAATTATTGGGCGATTTTTTTCTGTGCTTTTGAATTTTTAGCTTTTCTAGTTGAAAATATTCGTAATGATAACTCTGTATTTAATTTTGATAAGTATATCAAATATATTTTCTCATGTTACATAGGATTACTTCTCTGGATACCTTTTGATAATTACTATACTCAAGAGGTAAAACACTTATTATTCCAGACAAATCAGGGAGGAAACCTCAGAAGTCTCGTCCACATATTTATTATTTTTTTCTTATCTATTATTACCTATTTCATATATAAAACCACCAAAATCAAAATATTGAAACATAAAATTATTGTATTTTTTATGTTTGTTACTCCTTTCATTGCAATACTTTTATTAGAACCATTAAATATATTAATCATCAATAAATGGTTTGGTTTTTTAAGTAAAAGCCTCTTTATCACTTGGTCTGGATTGTTTTGCTTTTTAATGATACTCATTTATCCTATTATTAAATTTTTGATTGACGGAAAATCTTTTTCAAACTCCCTTTTGAAATTCAATAAACTAATAAAATTTTTGCACTAATGAAACTCTTATCCTCATCACAAATAACAATTTTTGTAGTGATCATTTTTCTGTATATCCTACCTGTTGTTTTGCTTCTAACAAAGGTTATTCCCTTCGGCGATCGCTTTTTAGTATTAACCATTACAGGAGTTTCTATTATCGGTTTAGCACTGATCAATAAAATTCCTTTTGTAGATTTAGGCTTTAATCATCAAAATCTATTACCTGCGATTAAAAATATTTTACCCGTAACCATAACATCTTCCGTTTTAATGATTGCCTTTTATCTTAAATATGGAATGCGAATTGATAACACCAGTATTCCCTGGTATTTCTATGTATTTTATATTTCACTCTCATCTCCATTACAGGAATTTTTATACCGTTCCTATCTTTTTAACCGACTCACTCAAATTCAAGTTAATCAATATTCCATCATTATCACTTCTATTCTTTATAGCTTTGCTCATAGTATCTATCAAGACCTACTAACAGTATTATTAAGTTTAATCATAGGTCTGTATTGGGGTTATCATTATAATCGCTTTAAAAATCTTTATAGCATTACCTTTAGCCATACAATTCTCGGCATTGTTGCTATTCTTACAGGAATTTTATGATCTTAATGGAAAAAGAGAAATAAAATTAAAGTCTAATTATGGAATTATTATTAAACTCTTTTTTGCAGATCATCCACCTCCCTATTTTCATGGGATTTATGGAGAGTATAACGCCCTATTTAACCTAGAAACCTTAGAAATCATTGAAGGAGACTTACCAAATAGAGCCACAAAATGCGATCGCCTACTATTATAAATATAAGTTCTTTATTTCCATTATTATTCAATCAAAATGAGGAAAACTATATGAAAAGTTCTATCACTATTGATCCAGATATTTGCAACGGAAAACCTATTATCGCTGGAACAAGAATTTCCGTACAAACCGTTATGGAGTTTTTGGCAGCAGGAGATTCCATTGAAGAAATCCTAGAAGAATATCCTTCCCTCTCAAGAGAAGATATTTATGCCTGTCTCCAATTTGCTACAAAATTAATGGCAAATCATTATGAAATCCGAAAAGTCGCATGAATGGATTTTTATTGGATGAAAACCTGCCTTTATCTAGATCAAATTGAGGCATTTAGATAGTGCGGTCTGCTCCGCAGTGCCTTCGGCAACGCTGATCTTGTAGGGTGCGTTAATGAAATATAACGCACCAATCCCCTCCGCAAACCCTCAAAATTAAAGCTCAAATGCTGTAGAATGAGGGACAGATGAAATTCAGAAAGTCCCGTGAGCGAAACCGTCTATATTGAAAGAAGTATTTTGGGGCAGATAACTAGGAGTATTGATGGATGATGAGGCACAATGACAAATTCTAGCCATTCCCGACGAGGTCTTGGTATCTGGTTTGAGCGATTATTGGCGGCTATACTTTTAGGTGGCCAGGTATTTTTTCATCTCCTAAAAACTAGGATACATCGACGTAATACCCTGGAACAAATGAGTATTGTGGGGCCAGAATCTTTAACTATTGCTTTAGTTACATCGGGATTTGTTGGCATGGTGTTTACTATTCAAGTGGCCAGAGAATTTATCCATTTTGGGGCAGCGTCTACCGTTGGGGGAGTTTTGTCTTTGGCATTAACTAGGGAATTAGCCCCTGTTTTAACAGCCGTGGTGGTGGCCGGAAGGGTGGGTTCGGCTTTTGCGGCGGAAATTGGGACAATGCGGGTGACAGAACAAATTGACGCGCTTTATATGCTAAAAACTGACCCTATTGATTATTTAGTGGTGCCTCGTGTTCTTGCTTGTTGTATTATGTTACCTGTTTTAAATATTCTTTCTTTGCTCACTGGAATGGGTGGGGGACTTTTAATTTCTGACGGATTATATGATATTTCTCCTCAAGTTTTCTTAACGTCAGCACAGAATTTTCTTGAGCTTTGGGATTTGGTAACATCCATTATTAAATCGATTGCTTTTGGTGGCTTAATTGCAGTTATTGGGTGTAGTTGGGGACTCACAACTACAGGGGGAGCAAAGGGTGTGGGCCAGTCTACCACAACGGCGGTGGTAACTTCTTTATTGGCGGTATTTGTGGTTAATTTCTTTTTGTCTTGGTTAATGTTTCAAGGAACGGGAACAGCTTCGCTGTAACATTTTCAAATTGATGTTTTATTATCTATTTACTTCAACAATTGACAATGAACAATGGACAATTGACAATTACCTCTACCTAAAAGGTAGAGGATTGAAAATAAGGAAAAATTTTTTAATTTCTCCCCTTAAAAGAGGAGGTTTTAAACCAAATTAACCAATTGTCAATTGTCAATTGTCAATTGTCAATTGTCCATTGATCAATCATGTTCAGAAGATGTCCTAAAAATCGGGGTGGGTTCTTCTTCTTTTTGGGGTTGAGTAGGAGGGGATTTTTTACCTTTTCCTCCGCCACCACCACCAGGAGATTTTGGCGGTTTTTGACCTCCTTCAAGAATATATTTTTCAAAGTTTTTAATCACAATATAGAGAATGGGAACTAACACCAAACTTAACACCGTTGCTAAGGCCAAACCCCCAAAAATTGCTGTTCCCAAAGACCAACGACTGACTGCTCCTACACTCGAAGCACTTAACAGGGGAGCAAACCCCACTAATGAGGAAACCGCCGTCATTAAAATGGGGCGTAAACGCTGTTCAGAGGCGGTAATTGCAGCTTGAGTAATGGTCATGCCTAAATCACGAGCCTGGTTAGCAAATTCCACGATTAGAATGGCATTTTTAGCCGCTAAACCAATCAACATCACCAACGCCACCTGAGCATACATATTATTATTTAAAATGGGCCAGATGCCGTTTCCAGGGTTAAAAGGAGCCGTTTGCACAAAAGCCACCCGTAACCAAATCATGCCCAACGCGCCCAAAATAGCCAAAGGAACCGTCAATAAGATGATGGTGGGGTCAATATAGCTTTCATATTGGGCAGCTAAGACCAAAAACACCATGACAAATGCTAAACCAAACACGATAGGAGCCGCACCCCCAGAGCTTTTTTCCTCTGCTGCGGTGTTAGTCCATTCATAACCAAACCCTGGTTGTAGCACCTCATTTGCCACCTCTTCCATTGTTTGAATGACCTGTCCTGAACTATAACCAGGGGCAGGAGAAGCAATTAATTTAATAGCAGGATAGGTTTTAAAACGGGTCAGAATAGGTGGATAGGTTGTTGTTTTAGTGGTGACGATGCTACTAAGTTGTACGATTGCTCCATCCCGTGATCGCACATATAACCGGCCAATATCATCAGGGTTGGCCCGATCAGCAGCTTGTGCTTGAGCAAGAACCCGATAGAGACGGCCTTCAAACACAAATTGGTTAACAAAATTTGAGCCGAGATAAGTTTGTAATGTTCTTAAAATGTCATCAATGGCAATATTTTGGGCTTTAGCTTTTTCTCGATCAATAGACATGGTGATCAAAGGACTATTAAAGGTAAAAGTCGTAAAGGTTAAGCCAATTTCTGGTCGTTGATTGGCCGCTGCCATTACCCGTTGAGTATTATCAACTAACGCCGTCATGCCCTTTAATTGACGGTCTTGAATAAAGATTTCTGAGCCATCAAAATTACTTAAACCATCCACAGGGGGTGCATTGGTGGCAAAAACTCTCGCCCCTGATATTTGTTGAGCAAAAGCGCGATTAAGATTTTGAATAATACCAAAGGCTGACTTTTGGGGGCCGGGGCGTTCTTCCCAAGGTCTTAACTTAACAAAGGTGAGAGATTTATTGGCATTTCTGCCCTCAAAGGAAAATCCAGTCAGGTTGATTACATGATCTAACACCTGATCGGCATTTTCCATATTTTGAATAATATTCGTGGTTTGTTGCGCAATTTTGTAGGTGTAGTTCAGAGAAACTCCAGGAGGTGCGTCTGTAATGCCAAAGAAATAGCCTTGATCCTCTGCTGGGATAAATCCTGATGCCATTGTGGTATAAATCCACCAAGTCGCAATTAATCCGCCAATGAACACCGCCATGACGATAATTCGGATGTGGGTGAGGAAATTAATAAAACGACGATACCCTTCCCGAATCAGATCAAACCCTCGGTTAAACCAGCGAAAAAACAGGGCTAAGGGGCCATGTTGTTCTTCCGGTGGCCCCAATAAAATGGCCGCCATAGTAGGAGAGAAGGTTAAGGCGTTGAAAGTAGAAAAGATAACCGCAAAGATGATGGTTAAGGCAAACTGACGATAGACAATACCTGTTGTTCCAGGAAAAAATGTAACGGGAATAAATACCGCCATCAACACCACCGAGGTGGAAATTGTTGCCCCAAATAATTCATCCATGGAGTCCATCGCGGCTTGCATGGGGCGCATTCCTTGGGCTAACTTACTCGAAACCGCTTCCACAATTACGATCCCATCATCCACCACTAACCCTGTCGCTAACACACAGGCAAACAGACTTAACTGGTTGAGTGTAAACCCAAAGGCATTTAAACCAATCATTGCCCCTACTAACGCAACGGGAATGGCAATACCAGGAATAACTGTAGTACGCCAATCTTGAAGAAAGACAAAGATCACCAGCACAACTAAAGCGATCGCCTGAATTAAGGTAATAGTTAAATCATTGAGGGAGGCATTGACAAACAGGGTGTTATCTAAACCCACGATTACTTTTAATCCAGGGGGAAAATTTGGCTGTAATTCCGCCATTTTCGTCTTGGCCGCTTCGGCGGTTTCTAAAGCATTACTACCCGGTAATTGATAGATTAAAAAAGCCACCCCAGGATAACCATCCACATCCACCAAGGTGTCATAGTTCTCCATCCCCAGTTCAGCATAACCCACATCCCGAATGCGGATTAATGTGCCATTCTCTCCTACTTTTACCACCATATTTTCTGCTTCGTCAACATTGGTAAACCGTCCCACTGCCCGCAATGGCAATTCAAACTGCTGTTCCTTGGGGGCCGGTTGTTGCCCAATTCTTCCGATTCCTACCTCAAAATTTTGTTCATTAATCACCCCAACCACATCTAACGCAGTGAGTCCTCTAGCTGCCAATTTATCAGGGTCTAGCCAAATTCGCATGGCATATTTGGCCCCACCAAATAGGGCGACTGAACCGACCCCCGGCAACCCTTGCATTTCATTCCAGAGATAGCGTTCAACGTAGTTATAGATGAAGGTTGTGTCATAAAGGGGTTGGCCATCGGGCCCCTTTTCTGCATAAAACCCATAAACTAGGGTTAAACTAGGGGATTGGGTATTAGTTCTGATCCCTGCTTGGTTAACTACCGAGGGTAAGGTAGATTGGGCTTGGGAAACTCGGTTTTGGACAAGTACCTGCGCCGTATTCCGATCAATTTCTGTCGGAAAGGTGACGTTAACGGAAACATTCCCCGTATTATCGGTAAAAGAGTCAATCCATCTAACTTGTTCGGTTCCGTTGATTTCCCGTTCTAACACAGTGGTAACGTTATCTTCAGTCGTTTTAGCATCTGCCCCAATATAATTGGCCGTTACAGCTACCTTTTTCGGCGCAATTTCGGGCAACTTATCCAAGGGCAACAGGGCCATAGAGATAGTTCCCAACAGCACAATAACAATGGTGCAGACGGTACTTAAAACGGGTCTTTTAATAAAAGCGTTTGATAGGGAAAGTAACATGGGGCCGTTGTCGATGAAGGACTAGGGGAAAAACTAATTTTAGTACGATTGTAGGGGATAATCTGAATATTTGTCAGCAACCAGAAGAATTGATTTTTGAAATCTAGATTTTTCAAATAAGCCATTTGCTATAGCATATTTTAGTTGATTTTAGGGAAACTTAAAAAATCTTGAGATAGCTATTTTGGTATAAGATATTTAATAAATAAAGATAGGAGGGTTGCTAATTATGGGAAGTCCATCTGATTTTGATTATTATTTAGCTTGTGGAAGTAGCAATTCTGTCTCAATCAGTTCTCAACCAGGCTGTTTACTGATTGGGGGAGCAGAAGGGAGCAAATCGGGTGAACATGAATCAACTCAATGGTTTCTGGAACGGGCCAAAGGGGGTAAATATTTAGTGCTGCGGGTTGGTGGGATAGGAAAACAAGCTGACTGGATTTGCCGATATTATCGAGATTGGATTCATTCATCCGCGGAACTTTCTATTGATGGTCGTGAAGCGGCCAATAACCCCAAAGTTGTCGAATATATTCGGGAAGCTGATGCCCTATTTATCGCCGGAGGAGATCAAAATGCTTATCAAGAATATTGGGAAGGAACCAAGACAGAGGATGCTCTCAATTATTTAATTAATGAAAAGAAAATCCCCATAACTGGTACCAGTGCTGGTATGGCTATTTTGGGAGATTATTATTATGCTCCCGATCATCAAGGAATCCTCAGTTCAGAAATTCTTGACGATCCTTTCCACTACAACACTGAACATATTCATCGAAGCGACTTTCTGCAAGTACCTTACCTTAATCGGGTAATTACAGACACTCATTTAGATCGTATCAATCGGAAGAACCCTGAAACTAGATATGGAAGGCTATTAGGCCTACTAGCCAAGGTCATTTATGAAGACAATAATCAACTAAATCATTATGCTATTGGCTTAGAAGAAGGGGCCTTTGTGGCCATTGATGAGCGGGGTATTGCTAAGGTTTTTGGCAATGGAACTAATATCGGACAAGATGCTTACTTTTTACAGACTAATGGAGTCTTACCTGAGCAAATGGAACCAGGTTGGCCACTGATTTGGAATAACTCAGGCAAAGCAGTGAAAGTTTACCGCATTCCTGGAACTCCAGAAGGCAGTGGTTATTTTGACTTAAATGATTGGTCTACCGTTAAGGGTGGACAATGGGAATATTGGTATACAGTAGGTGGTAAATCTGGATTGAGAAAAGAACCCTTCTAATTTTAGCTTACCGCCGAAGTGAACTGTCTCATTACTTCCCTTTGTTTCTACTTTTTTCGTCTAACTTTCCCTAAATTAAGCCCAAGTTTCCCTTTTGTATGGGACTGACATTCTCAATTTTCAAGGCTAAATTGGTATTACAGGCAAAACGCAGTCTAACAAGCACGATAACCTTACGGCCTTCGATTAACACCTGTTTCTAAAAGTTATCTTTCAGATGCAGTATGTTGAGTGTGAGGGGTCATTGTTTTTGGGGAGAAGTCGTTATCTTAATGAGTGGTGATGAAGAATCATAATTGACTTCTCCTTTTTTTGAAACTTTGAGATCATTCCCAGTTTCATTATGACCCAACTAATAAAGAATCATGAAAAAATTACCAGGACTTTGCATTAGCCGATCTGTTTTCTTGTATGAAGTGGCAGTGTCGTTGCTAGTGATATCCTTGCTTTAGTCCCAATTTATTTGCGATCGCTGCTGATAGACAACTTTATAGACAATTTCTGTAGACATAAACCCAGTAAAACAACAGCGGTTAGAGATGGGTTTAACATTTTGATGGGTTTAACAGTGTTAAACCCCTACAAGTAACCTGTAGACAGTATCCCCTGACGTTGTAATTCTGCCAGAGAAGCTTTAAAAATTTGGTAGATATCTTCAATGGTTATCAAGTCATCGGTTGAAAGTTGTCATCATTAATAATAGCTAAGCTGTTGTGCCTTTAAACTGCTTATTTGTTAAATTGAAGGAAACAGCTACAACCCTCTTTCATGAAAGCTTTTTGCTTGGTTGGTGCATACTTCGACCAAGCTCAGTACAAGTCTCGACTCCGCTCGATAACCGCTTGTCGAACCATTGCCTTTTGCCTTGCTAATACGCATTTTAAATGCGTATTAGCTTACACTATCCCCTACAGGCATCATCTGTAGGTAATTCCTAGTAATAAACCAGGAATTAAAAAGAAAACAAAAATAATATAAATAAAGGCCAAATATTTCCTTTCACTCGATAGGTTTGCTAAGGTTGTTGCCCCTAAAATGGGCAGATTTCTTAACCAAGGAATACCATAAATAATGATTACACCAATTACATTATAAAGTAAATGCACTAGGGCAATTTCTAGGGCGGCAATTTGATTAGTTGTCACTGCAGTTGCTGCTAATAAGGCAGTAATACAAGTTCCAATATTAGCCCCTAATGTAAAGGGATAAACTTGTTCTAAAGTGAGTAAACCTGTCCCCGCTAAAGGAACAATTAGACTGGTGGTGGTTGATGAAGATTGTACTAAAATTGTGACAAGTGTTCCGGCAAAAATTCCAGTAATTGGCCCTCTCCCCATGGCCATTCTCAACATTACTTTTGCTTGTCCAACCATTAATAATTTAAGGAGCTTTCCTATATAAAAAATAGCAATAAATATCAAAATAATTCCAATAACAATCAATCCTATTCCATCAAAAGGTTTAGGAAATATTCTGGTTAATCTTTCAATAAAACTAACCAGAGGAAGGGTTATTATCTGAACAAAATTAAATTTATCTAGGTTAATTGCTTCGCCACCAATAAAAAAATCAGACAATAATAATGCTGTTTTTTCTAAAAAGTGAGTTGTAATTTCTAAAGGCAAGAAAATAATCACACTAACTAGGTTAAAAAAGTCATGAATAGTGGCAGCAGCAAAAGCTTTTTTAAATTCTTCTTTGCTATGAATATGACCTAAACTTACTAAAGTATTGGTGATAGTTGTCCCAATATTTGATCCCATAATCATCGGGACAGCAACCGTAATAGGTAAACCACCAGCCACTAAACCCACTATAATAGACGTAACTGTACTCGAAGATTGAATTAAAGCCGTAGCAAGGGTTCCCACAATTAACGCCGCAAAAGGATTAGTCGCAAAGGCAAATAATTCTTTCGCTTGTTCCCCTGCTATTGACTTAAATCCTAAACTAATTAAACTAACGGCTGTAATTAATAAATAAACTAAAACAAGAACCCCTAACCATGATAAAATAGATTGGGTTTTACTGCCTAATTGTTCTCTTTGTTCTTCATCAACTAATTCTAATTCACTCATGAAAAACTTATCTCAATCTGCAATTTATTGATATAATGTCTGATAATATATCAATTTTGTATAAATAGGTTATTCTTCCTAAATTTCTTAAGATTATTGCTGTTCCAAGTAGTTTTCTAAACTATCAAAAATTCATTGTTACTAATTTGCAAGAATATGGCTAAAAAACTCAAATTTCCTCACCTATTAGGCTCAAAATGGACAGCTAGACAGAAAACTTGGGGATGGCGACATTTTCAAGTCATTAATCGTAAAAATCAAGGACAATGGGTATTTGCTGAAATGGTAGCATCTTGTGATCCTGAAGTGCGTTTTTGGATCAATGCTCAACAATTTAAAGATCGTGCTTTATGGCAACCTGGATGGCAAACCTTGCAAGAAATGAATGAACCCGAAGAAGAATTAGACATTCTTTTCCTTTAACTGCCCTGCGGAATATAGTCAATCCGTAAATTCCATTGCTTTTCTCAATCATCTTAACACTTATAAAGCTATAGTTAAATTTCCGAGGGTCTGCTTGGGAACTAAACTACACTGAAAAGTGTCAAAGGATAATTTACCCATTAAGGTTGGAGTGAGGTTATCGTGTTTATTAAGCACTCACACATATTAGCTGGATTAGCCCTCGGCTTATCCTTATCTAGCATTGCCCCCGCTCAAGCAGAACCCGCCAATGGCGAGGTACTCGTTGCTCAGTTACGTGGCCATGTATTAGAAGATCCCATCGAAGTTTATCGGGCAGATTGGTTAAAATTCAAATTTGAAGACTATGCCATTGGTCGGATTCGTGGTGTTACGGGAGATATTGCTCAAGTGCAAATCATTTCTCCCTCTCACATCACCATGACTTATAATGTTGGCTTCACCACAGGTGAACGGGATGTTTACAAGGTAAGCACTCGGATGCCTGGTCAATGGCCAACTTTAGTGGCTGGTGCTGATGTCATCATGAAAGAAGTAGATGGTAAATGGGTCATTGTTAGTGATAAGAAGCAAGACCTAGAAGTTTATCAAGCCTATGCTATGCCACAGTGGGTTTCTCGTTTAGACCTACGGGAAGTTGCCTTAGTTGAACGTACAGCCCTCGATTGGGGTCGTCCTGACGTAAGTTTACCTCCTTTAAAACCTAGCACCGCTGTCATCACCCCTGCCCCCGCTCCTGAACCCGTCCAAGGTTTGTGGTAAGGTCTGTGTTGTCAGGGAGTTAGAGGATTTAGTGACAAGAGCAAAACTTAATTATTGGTAAACTAGGGCGATGCTTGATAAATTTATTATTAAGTATCGCCTTTGATTTATTTTTTCAAGCGAAAAGCTTTGATCGCTTTAGACAGTAACCCTTGCTTGGGGAAATTGTCTTTATATTTCTTAAATTCTCCAGCATCAAACCATATTCCTTGACATTGACTGCAGGTTTCATACCAAATCGGATGTTTATCGAGATCAAGCATTTTGATCATAGAAATTCCGCAACGAGGACAAGGAATTTGAGCATCTAAAGCTTCTTGATGATTTTCCCAGTTAAGTTTACCAATATCAATATTTTCGGAACCCTTACGACGCTTTAATTCTTCAGCTTCTGATGAGTCAAACCAAATTCCCGCACATTGACAACAGCGATCAACTTCTATATCTTCATAGATAATTGTTTGAAGTTCTCCCCCACATTTGGGACACATTAACATCTTCATCGGATTGTTTTGTCACTAACTAATTTCTTCTAGGGTAGCTAAGTTTGCTCAGATCTCTGCAATTTTTCTCGAAATTGTCATCAGATTTTTTGATTTGCCTGACATGGAAAAAACCTCAAAACGTCTGATTGGGTTAACGGGTGGTATTGCCACAGGAAAAACAACTGTATCCCGCTATTTAGTCGATACTTATCATTTACCCGTTTTTGATGCGGATATTTATGCCAGAGAAGCGGTTAACGTCAATTCTCCAATTTTTCAAGCAATTATCAAGCGATATGGAGAGATAATTTGTTTAGAGAATCATGAATTAAATCGTCAAAAGTTAGGGGAAATTATTTTTAATGATTTAGGGGAAAAGCAATGGTTAGAAAGTCAAATTCACCCTTATGTTAGACAAAGATTTCGAGAAGAAATTGAGGGATCTGATGCTCCCGTTATCCTATTAGATATTCCCTTATTATTTGAATCAAATTTGACTCATTTAGTGACAGAAACTTGGGTGGTTTATTGTTCATCTGAGCAGCAACTAAGACGGTTGATAGAACGAAATAATCTCACTCAAAAGCAAGCGATCGCCCGCATTAATAGTCAATTACCCCTAGAAGAAAAAGTTAAAATGGCTGATCTTATTTTAGATAATTCTTCTACCTTAGCCCATCTTTATCAGCAGATTGATGAAGCATTAATAATTAATAATTATTAATTACTATTTGGTAAAAATCTGGGTTTTCAAGTTAGGTGCAATATCTCAGAAAAATCCCCTGCCGTCAGTGCAGGGGATGAACTTAAATTAACTTAGAAGAAAGGTTTAATTAAGCTAAGCTTAAGGTAAGAAATAAGGAAAAAAGGGAAGTAATCAATGTAATCCAGATTACTTGAAAGTCTTCGGGTTTCATAAAAGTCAACTCAATTTAAAAGTTCAGTATAGGTATTCCTTTTGATTGTAACCTAAAGCTCTCAAAATAGCATGGGAGAATTTACTATCTTCCATACAGGGTTTCCCGTAAGCCCTCGTCACTGAAGCTTTTCAAAGGATTAAAGCTCAAACACAATTAAGCATTTCTAATCATTATAATCAGCAAATCTTAGTAATTCTAACTCAGGCAGTTTAGCTTGACAAAGAGCAATAATCTTATCAGTAACTTCTTGAATCGTTAACCCATCTGTATTTAGTTCAATGCCATCGATCGCTTGACGAAGGGGGGCAATTAAACGATGACTATCTCGATAATCTCTTTGTTCAATTTCTTGTTCAAGTTGTGCTAAATTAATCTCAGCCTGTCCTTGAGCCTGAAAATCTAAAAAGCGTCGTCTCGCTCGCTCTTGTACTGAGGCCGTCAAGAAAATTTTTACATCCGCATCAGGAAATACATGAGTGCCAATATCTCGCCCTTCAGCCACAATACCGCCTCGTTTGCCCATTTCCTGTTGATACATAACCAACTGATTACGCACAGCCCCTTGAGCCGAAATTTGAGAGACTAGGGCCGTCACTTCAGGGGTACGAATGGCTTGAGTAACATCCTCCCCATTAATTATAATTTGGGGAGGATTATGAAATTCTAAGGTTGCCTGAGCCACCAATTCAGCGATCGCACTTTCATCTTCTAAGGCAATACCAGACTGTAACACCAACCAAGCGATCGCCCGATACATGGCCCCTGTATCCAAATAAGTTAAATTAAGGGCTTGAGCTACCCGACGAGTTACGGTTGATTTTCCTGCCCCGGCGGGCCCATCAATGGCGATAATCGGTTGACGTACCTTAAGCATAACATTATCAATTAAACGGGTTGATCCCACATAAGCGGCGATCGCCAATAACCCTACTTCTTCAATGGTATCTAACGGGTTCAAGGTTTCAGGGTTAACTAATGCCACATACTGCACCTTAACGAATGGGGTGAAGGCTAATTTTTGCTGAACCAAATTAATCAAGACTTGAGCTTGTCTTTCTCCTTGTTTAAAGGCTTGTTCTGCTTGCTGAAGACTATAATATAAAACTAAGGCTTGATCTCGTTCTGCATCAGAAAGATATTGATTACGAGAACTATAAGCTAGGCCCGATGATTCCCGAATAATGGGACAACTTTTAATTAAAATTGGTAACTTTAAATCAGTGACTAACTGACGAATGATCGCCAACTGTTGAGCATCCTTTTCCCCAAAATAAGCCACCTGGGGGCTGACAATATTCAAAAGTTTAGTGACAATGGTTGCTACCCCTTGAAAATGTCCTGGCCGTAAGGGGCCACACAATTGAGAAAGCATTGAAGGCGGAGGATTTACTATCGTTGTCATCTCATCAATGCCCATTTCTTCAGGGGTTGGGGCAAAGATAGCTGTCACGCCTAATTCTTCGCAATATTGACAATCTTTGGCTAATTGACGGGGATACTTGTCTAAATCTTCATGGGGAGCGAATTGCAGGGGATTAACAAAAATACTAACCACCACCAGATCCATTTCTGCCATAGCCCGACGAATTAAACTAATATGGCCCTCATGTAAAGCCCCCATAGTGGGGACTAGGCCGATGCTTTGGGTGTTTCGTCGGGGGGATAAATAAGCCCGTAACCCTGCCACAGTTTTAAACAAACGCATTTTTTTATCTATAAATCAAACAATAAGAGCAATCAGCCCAGATACGATCATAATCAATATATGCTGTTGTTTGTAGGGTAAATTCATGAATTCCCCCTACCTATAGGGTCGATCAGACAGGCAGGAATGATAAGATAAAGCCTGGTAAGCAACATAAATATTGTTAATGAGTAAAATAGTTATCCGTACAGAAAACGCACCGGCCCCCGTTGGCCCCTATAATCAAGCGATCGCCACCCAGGGACAACTCTTATTCATTGCTGGCCAAATTCCCTTAGATCCCCAAACATCACAAATTGTTGGATCAGAAGACATTACTCAACAAACCCAACAAGTTATGAAAAATATCGGAGCCATTTTAGAAGCAGCAGGCACAACTTGGGAAAATGTAGTCAAAACAACGGTTTTTCTTCAGGATTTAGCGCATTTTGTCCCAATGAATCAAGTTTATGCCCAATATTTTGACGAAGCAACGGCCCCGGCCCGGGCCTGCGTTGAGGTTTCCCGCTTACCCAAGGATGTGTTAGTGGAAATTGAATGTATTGCCGTGATTAAATAATATCAAATTGATGACAGATCACCCCACAAATAGCCGCGATCGCAGTTATTCCTAATCCTATCAAGGGATCTTGTCCCTGTCCAACTGCAAAAGATGTGACAATGCCTGCACCCAAGGCAGCAGTTAACCCGGCAGCAACTAAGTCTTTATCCGTCTTGTTTTTGTACATAGACCCTTTCCGATAGCAATTTTGAAACGCATTAATTAAGCATTGCTCAAAAATAACATTCTCTTGGGGTTCTCTGTCAGCAAATCAGGAAAACTGCAATCAAGCTTTAAGTTTAGCTATATTTCTTAACAATAGCCAAGGGTTGCCCAATCAGGATACATTAGATCAAGGAAAGCTTATCAGTGTTAACGAGTGTTACGGGACTTATGTCAAATATTTATACTGTTGAAATTCATCACGAAGGGGAAACCTACACTATTGAAGTTCCCTACGATAAAACAGTGCTTGCTGCTGCCCAAGAGGCTAACATTGACTTGCCTTTTTCTTGTAGTGCGGGAGTTTGTACCACTTGCGCCGCACAATTATTAGAGGGAAGGGTTGATCAAAGTGAAGGGATGGGGTTATCTCCTGAGTTGCAAGGAGAAGGTTATGCCCTATTATGTGTCTCCTATCCTCGTTCTAACCTAAAAGTTGAAACGAAAAAAGAAGACATGGTTTATAACCGACAGTTTCCCCAACCTTAACCTAATTGTCGTCAGTAGAGTGGGCAATGCCCACCCTACTAATCTAAATTATGTTATCAATGGACAATTGACAATTGACAATTGACAATTGGTTAATTTGGTTTAAAACCTCCTCTTTTAAGGGGAGAAATTAAAAAATTTTTCCTTATTTTCAATCCTCTACCTAAAAGGTAGAGGTAATTGTCAATTGTTGAAGAAACGTCTCTACACAAAATTGATAAAATTTACTCAATTACAGATATATCTTTTATATCCATAACCATCAATATAAGGATAGTTTTTGACATCAACAGTACAATTTTTAAAGTCAATGGGTGCATTAAAATTAACTGTCCAAACTTCTAGGGGATCAGATATATTTTCTACTGTTTGTTGCAGTA
Source organism: Crocosphaera sp. XPORK-15E (assembly GCF_034931425.1). NCBI lineage: Bacteria > Bacillati > Cyanobacteriota > Cyanophyceae > Chroococcales > Aphanothecaceae > Crocosphaera > Crocosphaera sp. XPORK-15E. Next base: position 85,887 of record NZ_JAYGHQ010000016.1, on the reverse strand, counting down.
TTTTTGTTGTTTCAGGGGAATTATCTTGCTCTTGATGAATCAGCAAAAATGAAATATTTTCTAATTCAGATTTATTGTGTAATTCTAAACCTATACCCATCATTTCTCCGGTTTGGACTAAACTTTTATGAGTCGTAGCAATTAAAACAGGTTGAGATGCGGTTTCTTTAATCACAGAAATAAATTGTTCTGGGCGATAATATTTTTGATAACCCAAATTAACCATAACTGTAATTGCTCCTAAAAATCCCATTACCCAAACAGCAGTAAAAGCCAGTTTACCATTTGAGTTTAATTTGTCATAAAGTTTGCGGAGTAAAATTAGGGGATTTAATGTTTTTTTCTGTTGTAAAATGATGTTTTCTGGTTTAACTTCATTCCACAAAATCCCTAAACTTGCACCAACTAAAACCATGACAGCAGGGAAGTAAGTAAAACTATAACGAGCAGCACGAGTTAAATCTTGTCCTATCACATAAGTAATGATGAGAAATAAACTAATTACTCCAGCAATGAATGTCATCAAAATCAACAAAGGTAAACGAAATTGATTTAACTGCATTCCTGTTTTAATTCCTCTGTTGATATAAGGAATAAACCAAATAAAAAACAACAGTAAGATTAAACCCGACAGAATAACAACAGGAATAGAATCAGATTCTACAGGTAATAAAGAAATCATCGGAACCCATACCGCGAATAATTGGAATGGGGGACTAATGGCATATAAAATATGACTTAAAGGATGAATCCAAGTAATCATATTATTACCGTATCCTTGGGGAATTACCACAAACATCCAGATTAAACCTGTAGTAGTCGTTCCCACAATTACTAAGAGAATACGGATTAAATTACGTTGCAATGAAGCAGATACATTTTGTTGGAATTTGAAATAACTTAAAATCCCTAATGTGATGGCTTCTCCAACCAAAGTTAAGCAAAAAAAGTAATGAACTGATAAACCCAAACTATTGATCAAAATCCAAGAAAAAACTAACCATAAGGGTATTAATGTTTGCTGATAAAGATGTCTCAAAGAAACAACTAAACAGATTAAAGATGCAATCACAAACAAAATAGCTAAAGTATAATGACGCGCTTCTTGTGCCAAAAAGATACCATAGGAAGAAACCGCCATTAAAGCCGCACTAATTTGGGCAATAAGACGGGAACGAAAGGCAATTTTAGCCAAAAAATAAACAGCAGGAATAGATAAAACCCCTAATAAAGCAGGTAGCGATCGCATTACCCAAACATCCACATATTCCCCCGAAGAAGGAAACAATTTCACCCATAAATTAACCAAGACAAAATAAAGGGGCGGATGATTATCTTCTCGTAATAACAAAGAAACAATATCCCCTATATTTGCGTCAGCGTTTAAACGCAGTGGTTGCAAAAGGGTATCCAATGAAATAACCTGATTCAGAGGAACTGACGTAAAATTATTCCCCAAGCTAAACACCATAGTGGCAAATTCATCTGTCCAAGGGGGTTTAGCTGCTAAATTTGTAAACCGGAGAATGCTACCAATAAACACCCATAAACACAGAAGTACCCAGTCATTGACTTGAGATACCTGACTCACCCACTGTTTAGACGACTGAATTTTTAACACTGACTATCCTCACAACCAAACTTTAATTAAAATAACTTAAAATTCAAACTATGCAACCGATTGATTGGATTATTATCGTAATTTATCTCATCGCCACAATGGTGTTGGGGTTATTTTTGTCTCACAAAGAAAGCAAACCCTCGACTACAGGGGAGGAAAAAGAACCTAAAAGTCTGGTTGATAACCTCTTGGCTGGAAGAAACCTCCCTTGGTGGTTAGCGGGAACCAGTATGGCCGCCACAACTTTTTCTATTGATACTCCCTTGTATATTTGTGGTGTGGTGGCAACTAGAGGCATTGCAGGGAACTGGGAATGGTGGAGTTTTGGTATTGCCCATATTGTCTTAATTTACATCTTTGCGGGGCTTTGGCGGCGTTCTGAAGTGGTGACTGATGCGGAATTAACAGAACTGCGTTATGGTGGCAACACGGCAGCCATTTTACGGGCGACAAAGGCCTTTTTATTTGCAGTTCCCATCAACTGTATTGGTATTGGATACGCTATGTTAGCGATGGTTAAGGTGGTAGATGCCTTGCAATTATGGCAAAGTTTAGGTTTTAATCCTGGAGAAGCAGGGAAACTTTGGACGGTGATTTTTTTGAGTATCTTTGTTCTCATTTACACCGGATTTTCGGGGCTTTGGGGTGTGGTGATTACAGATTTCTTTCAGTTTTTTCTAGGTTTATTGGGGGCGATGATTGTAGCAGGTATTGCCCTTCATGATGTGGGAGGAATACATCAATTAATTCCCAAGGTTCAAGCGGTAACAGATTTTGATGTTTTATCCTTTATTCCTCTTACTAATAATGGGGGTTTTGGGTTTACTTGGAATGATGCAGCAGGGATTACAGCGACGACATTTTCGGCCTATTTGTTTGTGCAATGGTGGTCATTTCGTCGTAGTGATGGGGGTGGTGAATTTGTGCAAAGACTGTTAGCTGTTAAAGGAGATACGGAGGCAGCAGCTAAAAAAGAAGCGGAAAAAGCGACTTGGTTTTTTAATATTTTGCATTACATTGTTAGAACTTGGCCCTGGATTATTACGGCATTAGCTGCAATGGTTTTATTACCTAAGTTAGAAGACCCAGAATTGGCTTATCCAACCCTGATGTTAAAGTATTTACCCTCTGCTTTATTGGGTTTAGTTGTGGCTTCATTAATTGCTGCTTTTATGAGTACGATTTCTACCTCAATTAACTGGGGGGCTTCTTATTTAACTAATGATCTCTATCGTCGTTTTCTCCGTCCTCAAGCTTCTGATTTTGAGTTAACCAATGCTGTGAGAATATCATCAGTTTTAGTGACAGTTTTCGGCTCAATTGCTGCCTTTTATGCTACGGATATTACGACAGTTTTTCGTTTAGTAATTGCCATTGGAACAGGGCCAGGCTTAGTATTGATTTTACGCTGGTTTTGGTGGCGCATTAATGCTGCAGCCGAGTTATCAGCAATGATTGCAGGGTTTGTTATTGGTTTGGTTACAACAATTAATCCTGAAATTAATAATATTTTTCCTGACTTTGGTTGGCGGTTATTAGGCATTTCTGTTATGACTGCGGTGGTATGGATAACTGTTATGTTTTTAACTCCGCCTGAAGATGAAGAAACCCTCTTAAATTTCTATACTCTGGTTCGTCCAGGGGGAATTGGTTGGCGACATCAACAATATAAAACAGGGTTAAAATCAACCCAAGATTTAAGAATTGATCTCCTAAAAGTTGTGGCAGCTACTTTATTAATGTTTGGTAGTATGTTTGCGATAGGTGGCTTTTTACTCTTGCAATCTATGACCGGATTTATATCATTAACTATCGCCGTTGTTGGAGGAATTTGGTTGCGTCAATTGAATAAAAAACATATTGTATATATGTCTAAACCTGGATCAAATGATGGATTTTAAGATAATGGTTCAACAATTGACAATGAACAATGGACAATTGACAATTACCTCTACCTTTTAGGTAGAGGATTGAAAATAAGGAAAATTTTTTTAATTTCTCCCCTTAAAAGAGGAGGTTTTAAACCAAATTAACCAATTATCAATTGTCAATTGTCAATTGTCAATTGATAATGGATAATTGATCAACATCTAACAAAAATAAAGGCTCTTGATTAGGAACTTGAATCATGGTAGAACTAATACAATTAATATTACCTTGGGTCAAATAAATTTCGGGTAATGCCATAAATGCAGATGCAGGAATACGACGCAGAGATGGGGGCGAATCTATTGGTAATCCGACAATTTTATGGGCTTGATTTTGGATAACTAATAAAAAACGTTGTTCATTAATAGTTTGCTCTGGGGACATTGATGTTATACCAAAGATACAACGAGCAACATCAATTACTAATAATTCTTGGTCTTGATAATGGGTTAAACTAATACCTGTCTCTTGAGGATCACCATAAACTTTGCCCATTGTTACGACTTTTTGAACTGCATCAATAGGTAAAGCAAACCATTCTTTACCCAAGATAAAAGCAATCATTTGTTGAGTTTTTTCTAGTTTTTGCTCAGCCAAACGGCGAGAACGACGAGGAGTGTAAATTGTCATATTTTTTACCTTAATGTGAATAAAAATAAGTGACAAGTAAGAAATTTTTTACTTTTTACTTTTTACTTCTTACTTAACTAAAGATGCTTTGATTAACTGTTCAAGAGTGGCTAATAATTCAGTTTCCTTAAACGGTTTAGAAAAATAAGCAGACGCGCCTAAATTCATGGCTAGTTGACGATGTTTATCCCCACTACGAGAAGTTAACATCACCACAGGAACATATTTAAGCATGGAGTCAGATTTTAGATGAGATAATAAGCCATAACCATCAAGACGGGGCATTTCAAGATCACTAATAATCAATTGAACCCTGGATGATAAACCCCCTTGCAGCTTTTCTAAGGCATCTTGACCATCTTTCGCTTGTTCCACCTGATAACCCGCTTTTTCCAGGGTTAAAGCCAAGAAACGACGCACATTAATCGAATCATCCACAATCATAATGATAGGAGCGATCGCATCAGTCAACCTCAGATCTAAGTCCGTCAGGTTTTGAGGTTGCGATCGCAAGGATGAACGATTTTCCTCATTGATCCAACGTAACAAAGCGGTTGCATCTACCAAAGGAACGACGCGACCATCTCCTAAAATAGTACAACCAGAAAACCCAGGGGGCATTCCTAAATTCCCTTCCACCTGACGAATAGTAACTTCTTGTTCACCCCAATAGCGATCAACCTGAATCCCCACAAAATCATGACCTTGAGCTACCATTAAAACGGTAGGTTGATCAATGACAGGCATTCCTTCTGTGAAGGCGATCGGATGAGAACGAGCAAAATCCAATTGTTGCCCTAAAGCAATCAGGGGAACTAACTGACCATCCCAATTAAGTACATTTTGTCCTGTTCCCATCATCATCATTTCAGGGTCAAGACTAATCATTTCTTCAATCACACTATTAGGAAAAGCTAACAGCATTCCGCCACTTTCCACCAATAATACCCGTATCACTGACAAAGTAAAGGGAACCGTCAGGACAAAGCTTGTTCCTTGGCCTGGTTTGGTGGCCACGGCAATTTCTCCCCGAATTTGACGCAGGTTAGTGCGTACCACATCCATACCCACACCCCGGCCTGATAAGTCTGTCACGGCCTCAGCAGTAGTAAACCCTGGCTCAAAAATAAGATCTAATAACTCTTTATTGGTTGCTTCTGCGAGATCAGACTGATCTAACCCCATTTGTAAGGCCTTAACTCTGATTTTATCTAAATTAATCCCCGCCCCATCATCTTGAACCGTAATAATAGTTTTATTTCCCCGATAAGTGGCACTAATTTCAATAGTTCCGGTTTCGGGTTTTCCTGCTGCTTGACGCACTTTAGGGGTTTCGATGCCATGATCAAAGGCATTGCGTAAAAGATGTAATAAGGGGTCATTTAAAGCATCTAAAATGGTTCGATCCACCAAAGTAGATCCCCCTTTAATTTTCAAATCCACCTGTTTACCGTATTGGAGTGCCATTTGTCGTAACCCCATGGGAAAACGCCCCACCAAATCAGCAATGGGACGCATTCGCAATTGGGTGATGGTGGTTTGCATTAATTTAAAGGTGCGGGAAAAAGCCCGTGAAGATCCTTCTGTTTCGTCTAAGTTGGTCTGAAGATCCCTAGTTACTTCCTGAAGTTGTACCATTGTATCCATCATTTCTTGGGACGCGACATGAAGATCACTATAACGATCCATTTCCAACAGATCGAAGTCTTGAAGGCTTAATTGCCCTGATTTAAGGGTTGAATCTTTGTCAGGCGATCGCTCTCCCACTTGCTCATAAGTGTTTCTGAGATGGGCGTTAGATTGTTCTAAAGTTTGTACTCTGTCGCTTAACAATTCAATGAGATTTCGTAAGCGTTTTAGTTGTAAATTTGAGCCATTGCGTTCAATGGTAAGTTCCCCAAACAAATCACTGAGGGCTTCTAATTGCTTGATAGGGACACGAATTGTCCCTTGTTCTTCCTCTCTGTCCATGTCTTCTGTAGTCGCAACAGAAGGGGGAATAATAAAGTCGTTGGCCGTTTCGGTTTCATCGGCGTTTAACTGGGCCAAAAATTCCTGGGCCTCCTCCGTAAATTCGGCAGTGGTGACATAGGATTTTAAGGCATCTGAGGTCATGAGAATGTTTAATTCTTCCGTTTCCTGTTCCAATTCCCAAGGTAGAGGTAAAGTAGTCTCTCCTGGAAGTTGTGGCGACTCATCCCTAAACACAGGTTGGGGAGTACCAGAGGAGAAAAAACCAGAGGAGGGAAACCCAAAGGATAAGGGCGTATCTTCTAAATCTACAAAGCTATTATCCCAGATTTCTGATTCTGCATCAGCGAGAGAGAGTGACAGATTATCTTCAATAGCTGGCATAGAGGAAAGATGGGACAAATCGAGTTCTGTCGGCATCATTTCCCTCTGTCCAATGATCACCATGGCCTGCGATCGCCGCCAAGCTTGTAACCCTAAAGGGGCAATAGTTTTAATTTGCTCCTGATGGGTTTCTAACCCCTGGATAATGGATTGACAGAGAGCAGAAAATGCGTCTAGTTGTAGCATTTGCCCCAACCCTTCTAATTCTTGGGCCGCAATCAAAAATTCCTCCAGTAAACATGGCTGTTGGGGGTTCTCTAACACTGATTCTAAGCGTTGCAAACAGCCTTCTACTTCCGTTTGAAACATCAGCAAGACCATATCTTCCCCTGCTTCTTCTGATAACAAGCTTGTGGCATCTTCCGGTTGAGGATCACCCAAACGCTCATAAAGAGCAGCCATCACCGGGTTAACCTGGGTTTCTAACCAAGATCGGTCAATATCTATCCCCTGACGATTCCATTGAGCTACCTGACGCAGATGGTCAATACTGGTTAAAAATAGGCTTTCTAAGCTTCGATCAACCCGATGAGAACCCCCCACCTTAAGGACTTTCAAAAAGTCTTCTAAACGGTGAGCTAAGTCTGATAGGGTGTGAAATCCCATCATGGCCGCCCCACCTTTGATCGAATGGGCGGCCCTTAATGCTCCGTCCATTTTTTGACGATCAACCCCATCGGTAGCTAACCCTAATAAACCCGATTCTAAAGCATTTAAGTATTCCTGAGCTTCCCCCAGAAATTGCCACCTAATTCCTTGTTCCTTATCCTTAGCCATGATTTCCTCCCTTTTGCCTGCTTGCACTGAGCGTTGTCGAAGTGTTGCCTCCTAATTCACCTTAAATGTCCCCACAGAGGCTTGTAATTGATTTGCGATCGCAACAGTTTCTTGTAGGGAACCGGAAACTTGACGGGAAGAATCAGAGGTTTTTTGCGAAACTTTAGCCACTTCTTCCATTAATTGCGTCACAGACTGGGAGGTGTGGGCCTGGGATACGGTAGCTTGGGAGATGGACTCTAATAATTGATCGATTTGGCGGGAAACTTCCACAATTTGCCCTAAACTAGCTTTCGTTTTCTCTGCCAAACGGGTTCCTTCAACCACCTGGGTTGTCCCTAATTCCATCGCTTCTACCACGGCTGAGGTTTCTTGTCGAATGGTTTCCACAATTTTCTCAATTTCTTTGGTGGCTGCTGCTGACTGGGCCGCTAATTGTCCCACTTCTTCCGCAACTACTGCAAAGCCTCGGCCTTCTTCTCCGGCGCGGGCTGCCTCAATACTGGCATTAATAGCGAGTAAGTTGGTTTGTAGGGCAATTTGGTTAATTAAAGAAACAACTTTAGAAATCTGTTGGGAAGATTCCCCTAACCGCTTCACTTTCTTCGTAGTTTCAGCCACTGTATCCCGTAATTGGAAGATATTGGCTACGGTTTGTTCCATGTCGGCCCCGCCCATTTCTGCGGTAGTTGAGGCGGTTTTTGCTACTGCGGCGGCGGCTTTAGCGTTATCTGCCACCACTTGAATTGATTGGGTCATTTCTTCCACAGAATTCAAGGTTTGGGTGATTTGAGACGCTTGGGCGATCGCTTCAGAGGCTAATTGACGAATTGACCCCTCATTGGTGGTAATAGAACTATTTACCTGGGTTGCTGTCTGTTTTACCTGACTCACAACATCCCGTAAACTTTCCACAATGGAGTTAAAGAAATCCGCAACAATGCCAATTTCCCCGGCACTAATTTCGGCCCGTACTGTTAAATCACCTTCTGAAGCACCTTCTACTTCTGTGAGGAGTTTAATCAGTTCCCGTTGTAGTTTTTCACTCCTTTCTCTTTCTTGTTCTGCTAATTCACTTTGTTGACGGGCAAATGCGGCTTGATCTTCTTTTTCCCGTTGGGCTGCTGCTTGTTGTTCGATTAATAATTCTTGGATCTGTTGCGCCATAGTATTAATATCAGACCCCAGTTGAGCAATTTCATCATCCCCAACAACTTGAACCCGTTGTGCAAAGTCCCCTTCTCCTAATCGTTTAACCACCTGACTTGATTGTAAAATGGGACGGGTGGCACGATTGGCAACAATTACCGCAATTATGCCCACAATTAACGATGTAGCTGCTGTTCCTAACAATAATAACCACCGTAGCTGTTTTTGGGAGGCAAACACAATATCCGCATCGGTGGCAATAATAGCACGCCAATTAAGATCCGGTAAGCCTTCAAATTTAATGGGTGGAGCATAGGCCAACAGTTGTTCTGTCTGGGCTTTCAGATTTTGACCAGGGATAACATTAGCCTTGTTTTGTTGTTCAAGTTGTTCAATAATTGGGAAAATTTGGGCAGCGTCAATGGCTTTATATTCATCGGTGCGGTTAGTCATTGCTTTTCCACTGGACAGAGTTTGAACCACATATTCCCCTTCTGGCCCTAAAAAGATTTGTCCATCACCATTAATTAAATAAAAGGTTTGTCCTTCAGTTCTATAGTTATTAATGATTTTTTCTAAGGATTTTACAGGCATACGGGCCCGAATAAAGCCAATGGGTTTACCTGTAGCTGGATCTTTAATAGTAGAGGCCGCATAAACATTAAAGGTTCCTTCTGTTGTTGAAATAGAAGGCTGACTTAAGACGGGGCCATTAATTTTTAGGGCAGCTTTAACATAGGTTCGGTCAATATGATTTTTTAAGGGAGTTCCTGCTGTTTGAGCAATGACATTTCCTTTGATATCAAACACGGCAATACTATCATAAAGGCCGTAAGCTTTTAAAACATTAGTCAGGGCTGCATCTTTTTCTTCTCTGGTTGCAGTTTCTCTCCATTTCGGGTTTGTAAAAATATCCAAACTAGCCATGGCTTGAATATCGGAAAAACGATCCTTCATATAAACGTGAATCTTATCCTGTAATTGAGTCACATTTGTTTTTTCAAAGGTATCAATTTGTCGATTAATTGACTGGTTGGCTAAAGTATAAGCAATTCCACCAACTGCCATAACGGGTAAGGTTCCTATGGCGATCGCTAATAGGGTTGCTTTGGCTCTAATGCCCCATTTTTTGTGGTTCATCTTGGCATTTGATTCAGCTATCCTCGGCAAAATGTTGGGGTTTTCTACACTATTGAAGGTAACTTCTTTTTCGATAATAATCGGTTGGTTATTATCATCGACAGGGGTTAGGTTTCCGTTATTATTATTCGTGGCAGTCATGGGTTAATTCCTTTAATTTAAGATAAATTGTGCTGTAAAATGGGCGCATTAAGAATGGCTTCAGGAGATAAAATTAGTAAAATTTGTCTTTCTTGGGCAATACATCCCTGTAAATAAGGTGTTAACTCTGGTTCAACAGTTCCAATGGGAGACTGTATTACTTCTTTGGGGAAACGAATGACCCCTTTAACTGCTTCTACTGCTAATCCTAGGGCATTATTTCTGGAGCGAATAATGGCAATAGAATACTGTTGAAGTTCCAAACCTAATGGCTGTAAACCGAGTAACAAAGCTAAGTCAATTACCCAAAAAATACGACTTCTTTGATTCAATAATCCCAACAAACAAGAGGGCATATTTGGCATTATTGTTAAACGATAGGCTGAAGTAATTAATACCTCTTGCGTCATGTTCATGGGTAGGGCTACTTGAGTTTGACTGTTGATTTGCAGTTGAAGATAGGGATCACCAACTGCTTTTTTTGAGCGCAAGGTTTGAGTTTCCGAAATTGGAAGATTCATATAAACTTTTGGGAGGTTTACGATAATCTTAATGGGTATTATTGACTTAAATATTATTAGCCAATTAAACCAGAAAAGAGATAGTAAAGTTAGGATATTTCCCTTTCTTTCTACTCTCTATTTTTAGGGAAAACTGAAAGAAGTTTTGTCCTACAAAATAACTTAAATAGGATTGCTAGATTATTTATTCAACAGATTTTACAGCCCTAACTAATTGTTCTTTGGTAAAGGGTTTTGTAATATAAACATCTGCCCCTTGTTTCATAGCCCACATTCGATCTAAATCTTGATTTTTTGAAGTACAAACCACAATAGATAAATCCTTTGTATCGGGATTTTTCTTTAAACTACGACACAATTCTAAACCACTCATCCCTGGCATTACTAAATCAGTTACCACAATATCAGGTTTATGTTGTTCAACTTTTCCGAGGGCATCTTTCGCATCGTTGGTACTGATAACAGTATAACCACTATCCCGCAAGTAATCACTAATTAACTCCATTTCCGAGATGGTATCTTCCACGACTAAAACTTTAGACATCGCTATATATCCTCAAAATAGAACCGTTGAAAAGGGTAGACTAAATCAGTTGCCTACTCTTAATGTTCCCCAGATTTACCGAAAAATTAACAGGTTGACTAATTTTCTTTTTTCTCTTGGGTTATCTAAGTCAAATAACGAAAGACCATTTTTAATAAATCAGCTTGACTAAAGGGCTTTGTCAAGTAGTCTGATGCTCCAGCAACTCTCGCTTTTGCCCTATCAATTAAACCACGATTTCCCGTGACCATAACAATTGGTGTATTTTTAAATAAGGGATGATTTCTAATTAATTGACAAAGCTTATATCCATCTATTCCAGGCATTCCTACATCTAATAAAATAATATCTGGTTTAAAACGAATAATCTCTAATAAGGCTTTTTGAGAATCATTAATTGCTTGAATTGATAAATTTTGATTTTCAAGAAATCGACTAATTTCTCTCAGAATTGTTGGACTATCATCAACACAAAGTAATTTATTGTTTTTTTGGGAATTGGAGGAAGATGGCAGATTATTAAAGGTTATTTGCTCCGTTACGGGACTAGGTTTTTCTGTTTCTCCAGATTTATTAGGGAGTAAAAATTTAGTTTCAGAAAGTTGAGGCAGTTTATCAAAGGGAGCTTGAGGCTCTCTTAAAACAACAATTTTATCAAGAATTAATTGATGGAGATATTGAGCAACTTTCAGATCATCTTGATTAGTTAAAACAGCTAGTTGTCTAAAACTAAAACCCCTTAAAAATTTGCTGAGCTTTTGAATTTTTTCAGGAGAAATTTGTTGTTTTCCTTGATTTTGACTGAAAAAATAAGGTCTTTGATCTGGGGAAGTAATAACTGGATATAAGGCCGCCCAACCCCTTAATCTTTGCTTACATTCTGCAATAAAAACCTTTAAATTTAGCTTCACAAACGGCGGAATAATTTCAGTCCTTTTGATGAATTTATATTGACCATTTTTTAATAATAAAAATGAATCAAATATCTCTATATTCAAAGCTTTAACAATACTAGCAGCTTGATTCGTATTAAGATATTTTTCGGTAACTAACCAATTAATTGCTTGATATTCAGAGGGACAATCTTCAAGATTTTGCCCTTCATTATCAAAGTTTAATCTGGCTTGATTACGCACTACTGCCGTCAGAGAAGAAACTTGATAACTTAAACGACGTAAATGACGCTCTAAGCGATCAAAAGAGTCTAGAGAATGGTTAGCATAAATCAGTTCCCCTGCTTGCACATAAATACGCCAGGTTACTGAATTATAGGACAAAATTAAACATCCGCTGGCTTGCGCTTGGGCAATTCTTCCTAAAAATTTGATGGGAGAGAAACTCGGAGTTTCTTCTATCTGATTTAGAGGAATCTTCTTCACAATTTCTAAAGTCATAGTTTTGCTTGATTAATGACAAAAAATCAAAAATTTTGATGAGGATAAATTTTGTTTGTTTCATCCAATCAAATAGATATTTTTAAACTTAAAACTTTCTCGGCAAATCATCAGACAATTAATGTCCTGATTTTTTCTATTATATTATTTGTTGTGAAGGAAAAAAAATCGTATTATTACGGATATTCTTCCTGCTTTTTAGACTTTTATTCCTGTCTTTATATTATGCTTTTAATTAATTTATCTTTCTGTGAGTGAATTCCTATAAACTCAGTGATCTCAATCACAGGTTTAGTGATCCCTAATGTTAGTGCAAGCCAGAGGGCGCAAGCATTGCGCCCCTACAATATGCCCTACGCCCTCTCTTTGATAACTATTAGTTTAGATAATATGTAATTCTGACATATTAAGATAACATTACTTAATGATCCTTTTTTGTCAAGTTTGGGTAAAATTACTGTAAAATGTCGGTAATGGCTTGATCATATATTCTGATATATAAGTTCGACCCAGTTAAGCGTTCTTCAGGGAAAACCCCTAGATTCTTATGCAATTAGGTCAAATCTTACTTAAGAAAAACTGGATTTCTTCCCATCAACTCGAAGAAACCATCAATCTGCAAACTGCTCACCAAGCCCAATTAGGAGAATTGCTGATCCAAAAAGGTTTAATTGTCAAAGATCAGCTAGAAATTGCCCTAAAAGAGCAATATTGGCGCAAGAATGGCTTCTGGGTTATTGATTAAGACTCAATTTTATTTTTAGCTTTTTCCCTCGGAAAAAGGAGTGATCCCCTATGAAACCATAGGGGATATTTTAATACTAACTGGTTTTTCCAGCTAAAATACGACGTTTCGTCACCATTTCATAGGCTTCGATCTGATCGCCTTCTTGCCAGTTACTAAACTTATCAATGCCGATACCGCATTCGTATCCGGCATTAACTTCTCGTGCATCTTCCTTCATCCGTTTTAGGGAATCAAGGATGCCTTGATAAATCACATTACTACCGCGACGCACTCTGATGAAACGGTTACGCACCACTTTACCCGATTGTACATAACAACCAGCGACAGCCCCTCGTCCCACAGGGAAGACGGCACGGACTTGGGCTTCTCCTAGGGCAGACTCGACTTCTTCGGGTTCGAGTAACCCTTCCATCGCGCCTTGGATGTCATCTAGGAGCTTGTAAATAATATCATACTCCCGAATATCCACCCCTTCTTGGTCTGCTACTGCCCTTGAACCACTGGCCAAGGTCGTATTAAAGCCCACAATCACCGCGCCACTAGCAGCGGCCAGATCTACATCCGTTTCCGTAATTTCACCGGCCGAAGCCAACAGAATACGGATTTGTACCTCATTTTGTGGTAATTGTTCTAAGGACCCTAAGATCGCCTCAACAGACCCCTGAACATCGCCTTTAAGGATTAAATTGAGTTCTTTGAGTTCTCCTTCTTGGGCTTGGGCCGATAGGGTACTAAGGGTGATACGACGAGAGGACATGGACTGTTGTAATCTTGTCTGACGCTGGTTTGCTGCATTTTGCTCAGCGATGAGACGGGCTTCTTTTTCGTTAGGATAGACATCAAATTCGTCCCCAGCAGCAGGTACGCTGTTCAGTCCTAAAATCTCCACCGCAAAGGATGGAGTTGCAGCCTCAACTTTGTTACCACGATCATCAATCATGGCGCGGATTTTACCAAACACTGGGCCAGCGACGATCGCATCTCCTACCCTTAAGGTCCCATTTTGCACCAGGAGGGTGGCCACAGGGCCGCGAGTCCGATCTAAATTGGCCTCGATCACCGTTCCTTTAGCGAGACGATCCGGGTTAGCCACTAATTCTTCTACTTCTGAGACGAGCAGTAGCATTTCCAACAAAGTATCCAGATTTTCCCCTTTAAGTGCGCTCACGGGAACCATGATGGTATCTCCGCCCCATTCTTCAGGGACTAAGGACAAGTCTGAAAGTTCTTGTTTAATGCGATCGGGGTTTGCTTCTGGCTTATCAACTTTATTAATGGCCACCACAATTGGCACTCCAGCAGCTTTGGCATGACTGATAGCCTCTCTGGTTTGAGGTTGTACCCCATCATCAGCAGCTACTACCAGAATGGCCATATCAGTGACTCTTGCCCCTCTGGCCCGCATAGCGGTGAAGGCTTCGTGACCAGGGGTATCTAAAAAGACAATTTGCTCTGGGACACCATTATGCACGATATCCACATGATAGGCACCGATATGTTGAGTAATGCCTCCCGCTTCCCCTTGAGCCACTTTCGTTTTACGGATAGAATCAAGTAGGGTTGTTTTTCCATGATCAACGTGACCCATAATTGTCACCACAGGGGGACGACGTTGGAGATATTCCAAGTCTTTCGCCTCGATCATTTCCGTATTCTTGGTTGCGGCGGATTCTACTTGGGGAACTTCCACCAAAACTCCTAATTCCTCTGCCACCATGGTAGCGGTTTCTTGATCAAGGGTTTGGGTAATATTGACCGCAATACCTTTAGAAAATAGACTCTTAATGATTTCTGTTTCGGCAATTTGCAACCTTTCAGCCAGTTCTCTCAGGGTTAAGTTGCTATCAAGAATAATTTGCTCAGGTCGTTGGCTAACCTCTTGACGTTCCCGACGGTCAGCTTTTGTTCGTTCTCCCCCTGTCTCAGCAGTTTTTAGGGTGGGTTTTTTGGGTTTATAGGCTGCAGCAACGGGTTGATTCTGAGATTTCGGTTTCGGTGGACGGGCCATCGATAAACTGACATTCAGAGACACGGGACTGGTGTCTAATTCGGACTCAAAATCTTCGTCCTCTTGATCGAGGCGTTGAGAACGGCGTTTCGCTTTGCCGACCCCTTTAGCAGCTTTGGCCTTGGTTTCCTGTTCTTCTTCCTCCTCGTCCCAAGTTTTCCGTTTTGAGATCCTTGGGGGGGCCGGACGTTTTAATTGAGGTTTTGGCTTGAGTTCAGTGTCAATGGTATCATCATCCACATCCGCTTCTTCTGGAGCTTCTGAAACGGGTTTAATGGAAGGTGCTACTAATTTGAGGGTTTCTTCTTCCCCTGACTTCAGAGATTTTGGTCGCTGTAGTTCTGGTTTTGCTTTGGGAGTAATTGAAATTGATTTGGTGAGGGGTTTTTTCCCGTCAAGGACAGCAACTTTCTCAGCATTATCAACTTTTTCCCCTCGATCTTTGGGTTTGGGCAGATTCACCTTGACCGGTTTTTGCGGCAGTTGAACCCTACTCGGCCCCTCAGAAGATGGTTTCGGTTCAATTTCTTTAGCTTTTGGGGTGGCTGCTTCAGAAGACTTCACCGGAGGCTTAAGCATTTGCGGTGGTTCTGATAAACTTACCTCTGGTTCTGGGGGGACTTCTTTTTGAGGAGTTGTCCGCACTGGCTGAGGGGTAGGCTGAGGTTTTTCGGCCGCAGCACCAACCTGGGGCTTCACTAGGGCAGGGGGAATTGGCTTTTGGGGGGGAGTAATGGTAGCAGATGGCCGAGGCTTAACAGGAGGTCTAGGCGGAGTCACTAAGGCAGAGGAAGATTCTGTCTGCGAATCTTGGGCATTCGGGGTGGGACGAGAGTTGGGTTGCTTATGATGAATGGCCAATATCTGTTGTTTCCGTTCTCCTAATGAGGACGCTTCCTCTGGTTGATGAGTTCCTTGACTGGCGACATATTTTTCCGCCATTGCCTTAATTCGTTCTGCTTGAGATTCAGTAATGGTGCTACTGTGGCTCTTAACCGCAATGTTAAGCTGTCCGCAAATTTCCAAGATGTCTTTGTTCTCTAAATTCAATTCTTTCGATAAATCGTAAATTCTAACTTTTTGTGCGTTGTTCATCCACTATCCCCCTGACTAGGTTGTTGCTACATTGATTGCTGAGACTCCCGATTAAAGGCACGGGTAAGCTCTGGGTTTGAGCCGTTCCATTTTACTTTGATCATGATGATGATTTGGAAAACAAGGTTCTCTCCTATGCTAACGATTAAAAGTCCTATATGATCTACTTTTTTTGAGAAAGTTATCTGAGGATTCTATTTTAAACGCCCCCACAATTGTTGATAAATACTATCGGGGGGTGAGGCTTTGAGGGCCCGTCCTAAGCGATTTTTTTTGTGGGCAAGCCGCAAACAACTTTCTTGAGGACATAAATAGGCTGATCTTCCCATTCCCTGATCTAATTGTACCTGCCGAGATGGATAGACTCGCACAATTCGCCAAAATGCTTCTTTGGGAGCAACTTTACGGCAACTGATACAACGTCGATAATTGGGCTTCATGGGGGACTATTCGGCTTCACTGAGAGTTGAGGTTAAGATTTCTGACTTTTCTTCGGGTTGTTCCCATTCATCAGTTAATTCCTCCTCTTCTTCTAGGACGCGCTGTTTTTGTTGTTCGAGTTGAGCTTGATAGGCAACGACATCTTTGATATCAATTTTCCATCCGGTTAAACGGGCGGCTAATCTGACGTTTTGTCCTTCTTTGCCAATAGCTAAGCTTAATTGATCTTCGGCTACTAATACTATGGCATGACGCTCATCAGGATTAATTAACACTACTTCATCAACTCTAGCTGGACTGAGGGCATTGGCGATGTAGGTTGCTGGATCTGGTGACCAACGAATGACATCGATTTTTTCTCCCCTGAGTTCATTGACCACCGCTTGAATACGTGATCCCCTCGCCCCAATACAAGCCCCAACAGGATCGACATCTCTCTCTAAGGTATCAACAGCAATTTTGGTTCTGGGGCCGACATTGCGGGAGGGGGGGTTGGCTTCACGGGAAACGGCGACGATCCGCACGATTTCTTCTTCTATTTCGGGGACTTCTACGGTGAACATATCTACCACTAACCCGGCAGCAGCACGGGAAACAATTAATTGTGGCCCCCGATGAGATCCTTCTCGAACTTTTTTGATGAGGACTTTAAAGGCGGCATTGGCCCGATAATTGTCGTTGGGTAACTGTTCCCGTTTGGGTAAGGCGGCTTCTACTTCGGGTTGACCAAAGGCACTTTGAACGGCGACGATCACGTCTTGTCTTTCAAATCGCATAACTCTGGCATTGACAACAGTGCCTTCTAGTTCATTGAATTCCTCTTGAATCAGTTTGCGCTGTTGATCCCTGAGTTTTTGTAGCAGGACTTGTTTGGTTTGAATGGCGGCCATGCGCCCAAAGTCCCGTTGTTCGGGAGTGACATCTAAGACGACTTCATCCCCTAATTCTGCTTCAGCAGCGACTTCTTGGACTTCTTCTAGGGAAATATGATGATCGGTGTTATCAACGGTTTCGACAATTCTTTTGGTGGACAGAATGCGAAACCCTTCTTCTTCGGTATCTAGTTCGACTTCAAAGTTATCAAAGTAGTCGTCATGGAATTGTTGACGATCTAGGCTTTGGGAACGGCGAAATCGTTCATATCCTTTTAAAAGAGCTTCTCTTAGGGCTTCTTGAACCGCGGGTTTTGGTAAATTGTGACCCTGGCTAATTTCTTCAATCATACGAGTTAAGCCTGGTAAACTGACGAGAGACATAAATAGACACCTCCTTGGCTATTAAATGGGCATGACTAGGGTTAGTCATCTAGTTGGACATGGGCGATTAAGGAACAGGGAATGGTGATTACTCGTCCTTTTTGGCTGATCTGAATGGCTTCTGAGTCTCGCCCCCTGAGTTGACCTCGCCATTCTGTTTGCTCTAAATAAGGGGCCTTGGTTTTGACGCTTACGGCAAATCCTTTAAAGGTAATGAAGTCCCGCTCGCTGTTCAGTTGTCGAGAAATTCCTGGACTTGAAATCTCTAGTAAATAAGCCCCTGGAATGACTTCAGCTTCATCTAGTATGGTTTCTAAGACCCGACTGACTTTTTCGCAGTCGTCTAAGCTAGTATCACTGGTTAGGTTGCGAATATCAATCCGTAAAATGGGGGGGCGTTTGTTGGTTTGAAAAACCGCGTCCACTACTTCTAACCCCATTTCTTGGACAATGGGGCTTGCTAAATCGATAATTTGCGGAATCAGAGGATGGGTCATTGCTCAGACAATAAAAAAAGCGGGTTCTGACCCACTTCCTTTTTACTTTGTTAATGTGCCTTAGTCCTTCAGTCTAGCAAATCTTGTGCAACATCTCAAAATCGATCTTCGCTGTGATAGCTGTTTTCCTTGGGATGAGGTCGAGAATTATTGGTTTTAGGGAATGGATAATAAGGATATAATTATCGATAAAGAGGTAAATATTTATGATGATACAAACACAAGAAACCAAACTTTATACCCCTCAAGAATACCTTGAATTGGAAATACATTCTGAAGAACGGTATGAATACATTAATGGAGAAATTATCCCCATGACAGGCGGAACCCCCAATCATAATAAAGTGGCTCTAAATTTTGCCAGTGCGCTTAATTTGGGTTTGAAACGTCAACCATTAGACATTTTTATGACAGATCAAAGAATCTGGATTCCGGCAAAACGTATCTATACTTATCCTGATGTTATGGTAATTGCTCAACCAATTGAATATGTTGAAAATAGAAAAGATACTTTAATTAATCCCTTGTTAATTGCTGAAGTATTATCAAAATCTACTCAAAGTTATGATAAGGATGAAAAATTTGCTGCCTATCGAACGATTAGCAGTTTTCAAGAATATTTGTTGATTGATCAATACAAAATTCATCTGGAACATTATCTTAAAACTGAACCCCGTCAATGGTTATTTACTGAGTATGATAATCCTCAAGACATCATTTATCTATCATCAATTAACTTTAAATTTGAACTGGCAGATCTCTATGACAAAGTAGATTTTTCAGTCACAGAAGAATAAAAAAAGTGATCAGCTATTAACCGATCACCATCAATAATTAGGGATTAACTCTTTACTGAGTTTGTATATCTCCTAAATTAAATAGGAAAGGAATACTACTCTTATTATCCCCGTCCATAACTAACACTTTAGGCATTTGCGCTCCTCCTTCTTTCCACGCTTCAATGGCTTCTTTTTGTAGCACTAATTCCCCTCCTTGCGCTTTCAAGGTTTCGGCTAACAAACGCTGCGCTTCTGCTCTACCTTTAGCACGGTTAATATCAGCTTGTGCTTCCTGTTCTGCTTCTTGAGCAATATAAACTGCACGTTGCGCTCTCTGTTCAGCAATTTGTTTTTCTTCTACTGCACGAGAAAATTCAGGGGAAAAGTTTAGGTCAATAACGCTAGTATCCAGCACAATAATTCCATACTTCTCTAAACGAGAATTTAGGGCATTATCAAAGTCTTCTTTAAGTTCACTCCTCTGGGTAATTGCCTGTTCTACAGTACGTCTGGCTGCGGCAATTTTAAAAGATTCCTGGGTTTGGGGAGCGACAATTTTAGAGACAATATTTTGTAAGGTTCCTTGGGTTCGACGAATATCAACAACTTGCAAGGGATCAAGACGAAAATTAATGGCAAAACTTGCACTAAGATTTTGTAAATCTTTGGTGGAACTTTCGGCTGGAACTTCAAATTTCTGTACAGTAAGATCATACACGTCTACCGTAGAAATAACCGGCGGTTTAAAGTGTATTCCTTCTAATAATACTCCATCTTGCGCTTTGCCTAAAATGCTTAATACTCCTGCTTGGCCAGGGTTAACAACAATAAATGAGTTAAAACTTATGACAACCAATAAGGCGGCAATAATACCACCGATTAACGGTTGTAAGCTAGGGGGTGATTGACGGTTCACAAATATCTCTCCTTAATCCTATCTGGTTTCAATCTTAGCGGTTATTGCGACACTTAAGATGTTACGTAAAACTAACCAGAAATAAGGAGTATGTAGGTATACACCTTTTGCCTATCCTACCGTTACTATCATCCATTAGCATAGCAAAAAGTAGTATGGGTTGTCAATGCTTCGACTCCCTTCGACTTGGCTCAGGGCAAGCCGCTCAGCATTGACCCTGAGAGAAGCCGAAGGGTCAACCCCATTCTTTCGTTGCTTAATCAGAATGATTTTGATTGATTTTGCTCGTAGTGAACATTTTTTAACAGTTTTGGGGGAGTTTTTGTATTGAATGTTACAGTTTTTGTCAAAAATATAAACATAAAAAATACAAATATGTTACATTGCTTTAGATGAGTTAAGGTTAATTAATGGCGAGGATATCTTCTGACAGCAGTTTTCCTAGACAAAAATGGCTTTAAAATAATATTTTAACTTAAGTATGGGTAAGGCCAAATAGAGAGATTTTGTGCGAATCAATATAATTTACTAAGGCCCTTCGTGCTTAAATAAGAAGTAATAAGTAATAAGGCTTAAGACAGAGGTAAAACTTATTACTTATTACTTGTTAATGATGCCTTGCCCTTACCGAAAACTAAGGATTAACGGAGGGACGACTAACAAGAGTGGGAAAGATCTGTTTAAACATAAATTGCCGTTCTTTGGGAGATTTCGGTCCAAAGTTCCATAAACTTTCATAGAAGAAAAAAGAAACCCCGGCCAACTTTTGTTTACGGCTTGCAGCGACTTGCTCAGAAATTTTATTCATGGAAACAGGACGACCTTTTAACCCAGAAAGAACCCCAACACCAAAGGGAATATGGGCTTTTGCTTGCTGCACTTCAGGACTATTAATTTCTCGTTGAAAATCACTCAAATTTTCCCGATATACTTGTAATACTAATTCTTCAATCAGTCCTTTTTGCTGCCAAGTTTGCCAGTCTAAAAGAAAACAATTAGCGGAGAAAGTCTGAGGGTTAGGAGAAACCGAAACAATCACTTTAGGATTAGCTGCTTTAATCGCTGTAAATAATTCTCCCATATAAGTTGTAATTTTATTAGCTCTCCATTGTGTCCATTCTGTCCAAGCAGCATCATTGACCATACAATTATTACTGCCCATTTTTAAATTTGCTGGCGGTTTAGGAGGCAACTGACCATTATGTTCTTGTTGATATAGTTTTACGGTGAAATCATCATAACCAAAATCAAAAGGGATACCAAAATGATCATCAACTTGGATACCATCGAGATCATAATTACTGACAAGTTCAGTGATTAATTGAGTAATAAACCCTTGAACTTCGGGATGAAATGGGTTTAACCACACTCGTTGATGGACATTTCCTTCTAACCAAATTTTGCTACCATCTTGACGTTTGGTTAACCATTGATCATGGCGTTTAGCTAATTCCGAATCAGCCGGGGCCATAAAACCAAATTCAAACCAAGGGATTACAGCCATACCTTTTTTATGGCCTTGTTCTATCGTTTCTTGGAGAATATCTCGTCCTTGTAATCCTTCTGTGGGATCTAATTTTTGTCCAATGACAGATTCAGCAACAGTAGAAGGATAAAGTGTGTAACCCCAATTCCAAACGGTGGGATAAAGGGTATTAAAATTTAGCTGAGAGAGAGTATTGATGCCTTCGGTTAATTTATTTTTATCAAACAGAACATCACTATCAATATTGGTTAGCCAGACCCCACGAATTTCTGTGGGTTGATTGCGAGCTTGAGCAATATTGGGCCAGGTAAAGGGAATTAAGGTTAAATATAAGCCAAAGAGAATCAGAAAAATAAACCAAGTTTGACGACCCCAGAGACGACTGAAAATAACGAGGGCATCAGCACCCCGATCAAAAAGATTTTGTGCCATGATTAATCATTAAGTATTCAGGTTTTCTATGTTAGAGGATAGCGTAGAATGTTGTCCGATCGCTTGACTGATATGATGAAAGACGATTGTTAAGTTGGAAGGTTGAACTATGGGAGAATTTTTTGACAACGTTTCACGCTACCCCCGTTATCTGATTAGCTTTTCTTTGGGGGTCTTTTGGTCATTTTTTGAATGGATTAGACCCTTATTTAAAAATCCGGTTACTGCGATCGCTATGAGTGGCATTGTAGTCGGGGTCTTTTCTCTGCTTTATTTTACCTTAAAGGCAATGTTGGGATTATCAACGGTTTAGGCAAGACTTGGAGGGTGAAAGCCATCGCTATTTGTCGGGGTTTAATACTATTAAACCCTATGCTTTGCTGTTGCAATTGTTCTTGACAACCTTGACTTGACATGATATTCTATAGATAATGGGAAATCCGTGCGCTTGCAGACCCCTGCCGGAAAAAGAAAATCCTGACAATTGAAACAGGGAATTAGGAAAGCTAAAGGGCGATCAGTGTCTGTCGGGGTTTAACCTCTTTTTGGCGAGAAATCCCCGATTGAGGAACGAAAATCGAGGGATGATAGCCAAAGCAACAGTTTTGTGACATAATAGATGTGGCCGCCAGGTAAAAAACCTAAATCGCAGCCCAAGTTGGGGTGTACCCATCCAAGATGAGAGTGAAAGGTAGTCAATTGACGGAACCGACCGAGCTTGGGAAATACGACAAAAAATTGAACAAATCGACAAGTATCCAGGGACTCTGGAAAACGAAAACGCCTGATTAGTCGTTCTGTCGGGGAACCAACGGTGGGAGATGTTTATCATCATTTGTACCAACGAGTTTTAGATAAGTGGCGAAACCTCGCATGAGCGAGAATAACCAGGAATGCCCTATCGTGAGTTAGGGAGGTTCCCCGCACAAAACGTAGTGGCGTGCGTGGGAGGATGTCACTATCATTCAACCCGATACTTTGATGTTTCTTGGGCTTAATATTATTACCAAGGGGACATCTCGAAAAAATGATTCTCCACCGGAGTTTAACCCATGAGCCAGACAATATCGAAATTGACTTACGAGAGAGATTACCATCAATGGTCAATAGAACAAGCCAAGGCGTTACGAGAGCTTGTGAATACCCATCAGGAATTGAAACATTTAGAGAACGTAGACTGGGACAATATTATTGAGGAGATCGAAGCTTTGGGACGTAGTGAATATAATGCAGTGGTCAGCTTGCTCATCAGACAAATTGAACACCGTTTAAAGATTGACTATGTTCCTTTGCCTGAATGCCGTAATAAGTGGAAGTCTGAGGTTGTCGCTTTTAAAAAGAATATGAAGCGTAAAATAGCACCCAGTATGAAACCCAAGCTTCAAAAAGAGTTTTCAGAAATTTATCAAGATGCCGTTGAAATTGTCGAGTCCGAATATGAAATCAGCTTACCTAGCCAATGCCCTTATACCTTAGAGGATCTACTCCCCTAAACTGAATTTATTTATTATTATTTCCGAAGCGGCAATTTATCAGAGAATTGGGTTGAAAACCCCGTCTTTCTACTATTCTTTAATGTAGGGGCATAGCAATACTAAGATTTCGGATACAATGGAAAGTCTTACTGATGCCATGGCCCTACAGAAATAATCAATCAATGAGTCGAACCTATCAAGCGACAGGAATTATATTAAAAGGAATGCCTCTCGGAGAAGCCGATCGCCTGGTGACGATTTTATCTCCTGAATGGGGATTAATTCGGGCTGTAGTACCTGGGGCGAGAAAGCCAAAATCCAGTTTAAGGGGACGCTGTGAATTATTTATGGTCAATCAGTTATTAATTGCCAAAGGGCGATCGCTGGATAAAATAACCCAAGCAGACACTATTGAATCCTATCCAGGGTTAAGTAAAGATTTAGGGAAGTTAGCAGGAAGTCAATATTTAGCGGAATTAGTGTTAAGTTTAGCCTTAATTGATCAACCCCAAGGAGAATTATATGGACTGTTAAATGAACATCTCCGTCGCTTAGAAAAGATGTCTACCTCGGAAAGTTTACATGGTTATTTAGCCCAAGCAGTCTTTCATTTATTGGCGATCGCAGGTATTGCGCCTCAAGTCTATCGCTGTTGTCTCACCCAAAACACCCTTAATCCCAATTTTAGCGATCCTAATTGGCGAGTCGGGTTTAGTTTTGAGGCAGGAGGAGTGATCGATTTAGCCCTTCGAGACAGCCTAAAAGCCACCTTAAAGATGCCTGTAAACCAAAATAGTCCTTCTGTGTTACCAACCCTTAATAATCAACTCAGAGCAACAGAATTAAGCCTCTTACAACAGTTAAATTATTCTTCGTTGCCCCATCCAGGAAAACTCTTTCCCGCAGAAATCCTAGACAGTCTTTTTATTGTTCCCTGGGTAGAAGTAGAACATCTCCTCAGAGACTATGCCCAATATCAGTTAGGGCGATCATTTCGGTCAGCAACTTTAGTGGATAGCGTATCTTCGATGGAGTTTTAAGGTTTAATAAAAATTGTGTGATTTGCTATTTAATTAACCCCTAACCATGCCAGTTTCTAATTCTGAAACCACTTCCACCACAGAAAGCCCTATGGATCGCCCTCCCATCCCCAAAAAATCTCCCCGTCAAGGATTTGCCGCTGTCTTAGATAATCCTCGATTTTTAATTCTCTGGGTGGGTCAAGTCTTTTCCCAACTCGCGGATAAAATATATTTGGTGTTGATGATTGCCTTAATTGCGGGTAACTTTCAAGGGGAAAATCAACCTATCAGTGGTTGGGTATCAGCCATTATGATTGCTTTTACCATTCCTGCTGTTTTATTTGGTTCTTTGGCCGGGGTTTATGTAGATCGTTGGTCAAAAAAAGGGGTTTTAGTTATTTCTAACCTAATTCGGGCCGCCTTTGTGTTTATTATTCCCCCGTTATTATGGTTATGCCAAGATGATAAGGTAGCAATTACGGTGGCTTGGTTGCCTGACTGGTTAAGACGTTGGCAGCATCAAACCCAAGATGTGTTTTTCTTGCCTCTTGGTTTCTTAGTTTTATTAGTAATGACTTTTATTGATTCAACTATTACTCAATTTTTTGCCCCTGCTGAACAGGCTACCATTTCCCTCATTGTTAAACGTCGTCATTTACTATCAGCTAATTCTCTATTTACCACTACCATGATGGCCATGACCATTATTGGTTTTGCAATTGGAGAACCTTTGTTAGAATTAGCAGCAAATATGGCTAACACGATTAATCTTTCTTGGGAAGAAGGCAAAGCTTCTGTGGTGGGATTTTCCTATTTAATCGCGGGGTTAATTTTATCTTTCTTGAGAACAGGGGAAAAGCGGGAACATTATGAAAAGGAACGTCCCCATGCTTTTGATGATATTAAAGATGGGATTAGTTATTTAAGCAATAATCATCGGGTACGCAATGCCTTAATTCAGTTGGTAATTCTGTTTTCAATTTTTGCTGCATTGTCAGTTTTGGCAGTGCGTATGGCTGAAACTATTCCCGGCATGAAAGCGGAACAATTTGGCTTTTTACTGGCAACTGGTGGCTTAGGAATGGCCTTTGGGGCAGCAATTTTAGGCAATTGGGGGCAACGCTTTCGTAATAATCAATTAGGGTTATGGGGATCGATCGGTATGGCTGTGTCTTTGGTAGGTTTATCTTTGGGTACTTCGAGTCTCTGGATAACCTTGCTGATGACCACTTTTTTAGGGCTATTCGCGGCGTTTGTGGGGGTTCCCATGCAAACCATCATTCAATCAGAAACTCCCGTTGATATGCGGGGTAAAGTGTTTGGGTTACAAAATAATGCGGTTAATATTGCTTTATCCTTACCCTTGGCCTTAGCTGGTATTGCCGAAACTTTGGTCGGGTTGCCACCTGTATTCTTAGGGTTGGCGGTAATGGCGATCGCAGGTGGGGTATTAACTTGGTTTATTGGGTTACAAGAGTAAAAAATCGGGTTTTCAAGCTTCAGTAATACAGAAACTGTAGGGATAAGGCATTAGCAAATTTTCGGGTTAAACCATTTTCTTACTATCGCCTTGTCCTGACCAAAAATTAGGTTAACAGTAAGTTAAGGCCAGTCCTCATAGTAAAATTGGTAGAAATTCGTTTATGAATTTATCATTGACACAAAAACCGTGCTATAAAAGTGGCGCAATGGACTGGGGAATTTCCATGCTTCAGGTTAAAGATAAAACCATTACCCAAGTGGCAGTATTACTGTCTCGTTATGGGTTTGAATTGAAAAAAATCACCATTCCTGAATTACTTGAGGGCTGGTTAGCTTCCTATTCAGTTTACTGGATTCGTTTGGCTATTGTGGAAGCTCTTTATCAAGGCCGTTATAAAGCGATTTCGGTTGAATATATTTTAAGCCTTTGGAAGCGACTAGGACAACCAACTTATAACTTTACCCAAGATTTTGAACGTTTGATCACCGGTAATCTTTTCCTGGATGACTTAACAACTGATTCTATGGAGTCTGATGATGTCCCAATTAATCAGCAGGAAATAGAGACGGTTACTGAAGAAATTCCGGCTAACTCTCTCACCTTAACCCCTGTTCAAGAATTACTGAAAAATTTAGCAACTGCTCACAAAATACCCTCAGAATCTTCTTTATCAATGTCTCAAGAAAATTCTTTTTTATTGTCTGAAGCTTCCCAAGATGATTTAGATAATAATCAGGATAAAATTGCTTTAAATATTCCAGAAAATGATTCAAATATAGTTATTGAAAAAACTTTATCAGATAATTTTAATGGTTATGTTAAGGGGCCAATTCATCAATTTGTTCCCGATGGTGATTCTTCAGAATTTTATGGAAAATTGAGGGCAGTTGTTCACCAAGAATTAGCGGAAAATCATTAATTTATTTGATACCTTAGTTATCCTGCTAGTAGCAATTAATGCAATTCTCTTTGCTTCTAATGCCAAACTTAATTGGATTCATTATAAATAATAACTTAATCCCTAAACTACTTTATTGGCCCGGTAATCTAAGCTTATTAATGTTAGTGACTCTCTTGATTTTTGATTGATTTACAACTTAATCAAAGTTACTGCAATATTTCCCGAAAAACAAACATCGACATCTGTGCCTTCTGCTCGTTGTCTTTTGGCATATTCTCCATAATAATAAAAATAATCTCTTTCAACACGATAATCAACAGGTAAAGGATGAATACTACCTTCACAAAAGACAATTTCTGGCTCAGGGGAACCAATTTCTAAATGAGGTAAATTAACATTCCAAAAACTACCAGGGTTCAGGGGAATATTCCAAAGAGTTTCTAACACCCTTTCTGTCCATTTTGTAGCTAATTCCCAATCAATTATTAAAGGTCGTTTAATCCAATGGGAAATGGCAATTCCTGGAACCCCGTGCATTGCTGCTTCCCTAACTGCTGCAACCGTTCCCGAAATATAGACATCAACCCCTAAATTTCCCCCCGCATTAATGCCAGATAAAACCCATTTTGTTTCTGTTTCAAGATGTTTTAAAGCAATGCGAGTACAGTCTGCTGGTGTACCATCTACTGCGTATTCTGTCGGGGAACGTTTATCTAAATGAATGGGTTTATGAGTCGTAACTTGATGACCACAACCAGAATGGGGTTCTTTCGGGGCCACAATAATTCCTTGACCCCCTAAAGCCTTTGATAAGGCACGAATTCCAGGGGCATCAATACCATCATCATTTGTTAAAATAAAGGTCATAATTTCGATTCTCTGCTTAATCCTTTTTATCCTAGGGACAATTTATGAATTGTCCCTACAGTTGTCAAAAATTAATCATTAAAATGATCAATAATTGCTTGAGCAAACTCCGAACATTTCAAAGGTGGATCAACGGGAGGTTCCATTAACCGGGCCAAATCATAAGTAACTTGACGGTTGGCGATCGCATTACCTAAGCCTTTTTTAATCAAATCTGCGGCTTCTTGCCATCCCATATATTCCAACATCATCACCCCTGATAAAATCACTGAACCAGGGTTAATGCGGTCTAAACCTGCGTGTTTTGGGGCAGTTCCATGGGTGGCTTCAAAAATAGCGCAAGTATCCCCAATATTAGCACCGGGCCCCATGCCTAAACCACCGACAACGGCGGCCGCAGCATCAGAGAGATAGTCCCCGTTTAAATTCATGGTTGCGAGGATAGAATATTCATCAGGGCGGGTTTGAATTTGTTGGAAAATACTATCAGCAATGCGATCATTCACCATGATCTTTTCTTTCCATTTTCCATTACCATGACTGTCCCAAATAGCATCAAGAACAGTCTTAACTTCTGCACAAGCTTCCTGTTTTTTATCTGGGGTTAGGGCATCATAACCAGGTTCAACTTGACGAGCATTATCTTCAATACTCAGGTCGGCTTTTTTCTCTTTATTACTCAAAATCCAAGATTCTCGTTCCGTCACACAGACATCTCGAAATTCTGAGGTTGCTAGTTCATATCCCCAGTCACGAAAGGCCCCTTCAGTGTATTTCATAATATTACCTTTATGCACTAAAGTGACCATTTGCTTCGCTTTGGGAAGGGTTAATGCGTGTTCCATCGCACGACGCACTAACAATTGTGAGCCAGTTTTACTAATGGGTTTAATCCCAATTCCTGAGTCTAAACGAATTTGTTTCTTCCCATGTTCTGGAGTTGCGGGAATCAGTTCATTATTCAAATAATTGATCAGTTTTTCCCCAATTTCTGATCCTTGTCGCCATTCAATTCCTAAATAAATATCTTCGGTGTTTTCCCGATAGACAATGACATCTAATTTCTCAGGGAACTTATGGGGAGAAGGAGTCCCAGGATAATAGCGACAGGGACGCACACAAGCATATAAATTAAAAATTTGCCGTAATGCGACGTTTAGGGAGCGAATACCCCCACCAATGGGCGTTGTCAGGGGGCCTTTGATGGCGATACCATACTCTTTAATAGCGGTTAAGGTATCTTCAGGTAAATATTGATAGGTTCCATAAAGCTCACAAGCTTCATCCCCTGCATAGACCTTAAACCAATTGATTTTTTTGCTGTCTCCGTAAGCAGCAGCGATCGCAGCATCAATGACTTTTTCGGTAGCGGGCCAAATATCAACCCCTGTTCCATCGCCACGAATGAAGGGAATAATGGGATCATTAGGAACAATGGGTTTACCGTCTTTAAAGGTGATTGTAGAACCAGTGGTGGGGGGTGTCAGTTTTTCGTACATAGAATGATCAATAATCAAAGGTCATCTTTTCATTACACCCCCCAATGGGGTCAACTCCCCCATCTCTTAAGGAAATCTATGTAACTTGGTGGCGTGGGTTGTGATTTTTTAAACTTGTGTGTTATATTAGAAACTTGTGCGGACGTATAGCTCAGTTGGTTAGAGTACATCGTTGACATCGATGGGGTCACTGGTTCGAGTCCAGTTACGTCCATATTTTTAAACTATCTACATATCATGTATATGTACAAGGAACCTGTAGAGTTTTTTGGTCACTTCAAAAGTTTTGTTTTTTGTTTGTTTTCATCAACCAGAATAATTTCTGTTTCCCCCACATGAAGAATTTTTCGTCCTTTTCCATCCCACAAAATTAAACTTCCTGTACCCGAAACAATGGGAGCGTTTATGGTGACTAATTTCGTTCAATTTGCTTATATAGGCTCCAGTACCAATTTAAAGAAAAGATTTGAAAATTCGGGTTTTTTAGAGCAATTAGAGAAATTTAAAAGTGAGTATGAGTAATCGCAGGATAAAATAACAAAGGAGTGTATATTCCTTTCACACTTACTTAACAGGAGTTTATTGAATGATCACAGGTGAGATTAAATCCAAGGTGGATAAACTTTGGACGACGTTTTGGAATAATGGCATCAGTAACCCCCTCTCTGTGATCGAACAAATATCCTATTTACTTTTTATCAAAAGACTTGATGATTTGGAATTGACCAAAGAGCGGAAAGCGCAAAAATTCAAACAATCAGTTGAAAATCCTGTTTTTTCAGCAGAACAACAAAGATCGCGCTGGTCCCATTTCAAGAACCTCACCGATGCCGAGGAAATGCTCAAGATTGTGCGAGATGAAGCTTTTCCCTTCATTAAAAATCTGGGGGGAACGCAAGTCGAAAATGCCTATGCTCGTCACATGAAAGATGCGGTGTTTTTGATTGCTAATCCTGCCTTGTTAACGAATGTGGTAACACAGATTGAGCAAATTCCCATGGAAGATCGGGACACCAAGGGGGATCTCTATGAGTATATGCTCTCGAAGCTAACCACCGCAGGAACTAACGGACAATTTAGAACCCCTCGCCATATTATTAAAATGATGGTGGATTTAATGAACCCAGGCGCAAGGGACATCATCTGTGACCCTGCTTGTGGGACGGGAGGCTTTTTGGTTGCTGCTGCGGAGTATTTACGCCATTTAAAAAATGCTGAGGGTGGACTGGTTTTAAATGCCCCAGGCAACCGCGAACACTTCAATCAGGAAATGTTTCACGGGTTTGATTTTGATGGCACAATGTTGCGTATTGGTAGCATGAACTTGATGCTGCACGGGATTGAAGACCCCAAGATTGAGGCAAGAGATTCACTCTCAGAAGATTATTCAGGAATCTCTGAAGCTTTTACTATGATTTTGGCTAACCCACCCTTTAAGGGCTCGGTAGAGAATTCGACGATCGCCAAAGATTTAACTAAAGTTATTTCTACGACTAAAACCGAATTGTTATTTTTACCTCTGTTTCTACGACTGCTGAAAATTGGCGGAAGAGCAGCCGTAATCGTTCCTGATGGGGTGTTATTTGGCTCTTCCAATGCACATAAAACCATTCGTAAAACCTTAATTGAGAATCATAAGCTTGATGGGGTGATTTCTATGCCGTCGGGGGTGTTTAAACCCTATGCAGGGGTTTCGACGGCGGTGATTATTTTTACTAAGGTGGGAGTAGAAAAAGACGGGACGGATTATGTTTGGTTTTATGACATGAAAGCTGATGGTTTGTCTCTCGATGATAAACGGCAACCAGTAGCAGAAAATGATATTCCCGATCTATTAGAAAAATGGCACAACCGCGATCCTAAAGGAGAATCAGATCGTAAAGAAAAGGCGTTTTTTGTCCCTAAGAAAGAGATTAAGGATAATGGTTATGATCTTTCAATTAACCGCTATAAGGAGATTGAATATGAGGAGGTTGAATATGAACCGCCTAAGATTATTTTAGGAAAACTGCGATCGCTTGAAGCTGAAATTAGTTCTGATTTGGATGAACTAGAAAAGATGTTGGGGTAGGAAATGGGCAAATTTGATTGTGAAATACGGTTTAGGAGGTAGCGATGTCGGTTAAATATGAATTGATTATTTACTGGAGTGAGTCAGACCAAACTTTTATCGTCGAAGTGCCAGAATTACCTGGATGTATGGCAGATGGTCAAACTTATGTCGAAGCGGTGACTAATGCTGAGGTGGTAATCTCTGAATGGATTGAAACTGCTCAAGAATTAGGGCGCGATATTCCTACTCCTAAAGGGAGGTTGCTTTATGCTTAGTTCAATCCCCCTAAATCCCTGTTAAAAGGGGAGGGAATTAATATGAGAGAAAGTAATTTTCATTTGCCTTATAATCCTAAACTGGTGGCGAAAGCTAGGGAATTACGGAAAAATATGACCCCAGCCGAAAAAAAACTTTGGTATGATTATTTAAAAAGTTTTCAGTTTAGAGTATTACGACAAAGACCGATCGCCTATTTTATTGTTGATTTTTATTGTGCTGCTTTGAAATTGGTGATTGAGGTAGATGGAGAGTCTCATTTTACGGAACATGGTAAGGTTTATGATGCTAAACGCACTGAAATTCTAGAAGGTTATGGTTTAAAGGTCATTCGGTTTACTAATGATGAGGTGTTACATTATTTTGAAGCGGTTTGCGATCGCATTGAGTCTTTTATCCCCCTAAATCCCCCTTAGAAATGAGTTTTGATCCCCCTAAATCCCCCTTGGAAAGGGGGACTTTCTGACAATGATTATTAGGCAAGAATAAATGATGTATTTGTATTTCTATTCAA
>NZ_JAYGHQ010000016.1:0-53838 GCF_034931425.1 Crocosphaera sp. XPORK-15E | reverse complement strand
TTCTGACAATGATTATTAGGCAAGAATAAATGATGTATTTGTATTTCTATTCAATATCAACCAACCAAAACACCCACTGGCCAACCACTCCCCCCTTTCCAAGGGGGGTAGGGGGGGATCTCAGATCCCTTGAGGATGAGATTAGAGCCGATTTTGATACTTTGGAGGGAATGCTGGGATGAAAGCAACTTTTATTGAGGATGCTTGTGAACTAATCACAGACGGAACTCACTACACTCCTCCCGATATTGGTGAAGGGTTTCCTTTTCTAACAGTAAAAGACATGAGTGTGAAGGGTTTGGATTTTGTTCACTGTTCACACATATCGCCTAGTGAATATGCCAAAGCTGATACGGGGAAGTCGTCACCAAAAATTGGTGATGTCCTATTCTCTAAAGATGGGACTGTGGGAAAAGTTCACGTAGTTTCGGAGAATAATGAGTTTGCAATCCTATCTTCTATCGCTATTCTAAGACCTAAGAAGGATGTCTTAGATAGTAACTATTTTGGTTATGTGCTTCGCTCTCCTATTACACTAGACCAAGCAGTTCGGCGAAAAACTGGTTCAGCAATTCGTAGAATAATACTCAAAGACTTGAAAAGGGTTAAAATCCCCCTACCACCCCTCGACGAACAAAAGCGAATTGCTGCAATTCTGGATAAAGCTGATGCTATCCGACGCAAGCGAAAAGAGGCGATCGCACTCACTGAAGAACTTTTGCGATCGACCTTCCTCGATATGTTCGGCGATCCTCTTTCTTGTCATTCAGATTCAATTTCGCTCGGAAAATGTGCTGATGTAATTATGGGTCAATCTCCACCAGGTACTTCGTATAATCGTGAGGGTTATGGAACGCCTCTGTTAAATGGTCCAACTGAATTTGGTAACGTTCATCCTATCGAACAACAATGGACAACGAAGCCAAAAAAGTTATGCTTTGCTGATGATGTTTTATTTTGTGTGAGAGGTGCAACGGCTGGACGTTTAAATGTTGCAGACAAAAAATATTGTATTGGTCGAGGTATTGCCGCGATTCGTCCAAAAGTAGAAAGCACTTATAATGCAAGCTTTCTGTATGCAATCTTAGAGAGATATTACAATTACTTTCAACAACGTGGAGTTGGTAGTACGTTCATTAACATTTCCTACAAGGAGTTAACTGATTTACCTATTCCAAAGTCCAATATCTCTACTTTGAGAAACTTCAATTTAATATATGGCGAAACTCAAAAAAACATGAATAAATTAAATCATCATCTTCATCAGTCTGATAACCTTTTCAACTCATTGCTGCAAAAAGCATTTTGTGGGGAACTCTAATGTAAGAGCAACAGGAGCATTTACATGACATCTAATTTTGATTTTCTCAAAGAGCAGTTCCCCCAACTATTTACCCATGCTACCCATACCGAAAGCATGGCCTATTCTGCTCCCCGTGCCAGTTGCTTCTATGCTCGCTTTACCTTAGAACAAGCGGTTTTTTGGCTCTATGATAACGATGCTTACTTACAACCGCCCTACGATAACAATCTTGCCGCACTCATTCATGAACCAACTTTCAAAGATAATCTAAAACCAGGACTATTCCCCAAGATTAGGACAATTCACAAAATCGGGAATTTAGCAGCCCACAGTTCTAGTCAGATTACCACTATAGACTCACTTCGCATTGTTGAAGATTTATTTCACTTCCTTTATTGGCTTTGTCGCTACTATTCAGTTCCCCCCTTATCAAGGGGAGCTAGGGGGGATCGGGATATCACCTTTAACCGCCAATATATCCCCCACCCCGAAACCTCAAAGGATCTATCCAGAGAACAGCTTACCGAATTAGAAACCCAATTATCTCAAGCTTCGGAGATGAAGCAAATTGCTGAGAAAAGGCAGCAGCAAACAGAAGCCGAACTAAATGCCCTCAGACAAGAAATAAAGACCCTCAAGCAGCAAAATGAGGCAGTAGCGGATACCCATGATTACCATGAAGCCGATACCCGCCGTTACTTACTCGATATTCTCCTCAAAGAAGCAGGTTGGAATATTAACCATCCCGACGCAACAGAATTTGAAGTCCAAGGAATGCCCAATAATTCCGGTAAGGGTTATGTAGATTATGTCCTCTGGGGAGATGATGGTAAACCGTTAGCACTCCTTGAAGCCAAACGTACCAGCAGCAGCCCCACCAAGGGCAAACAGCAAGCCAAGCTTTATGCTGACTGTTTAGAAAAGAAATTCAGCCAAAGACCCGTTATTTTCTACTCCAACGGTTATAATCACTGGATTTGGGATGATTGTACCTATCCACCTAGAGAGATTGATAGTTTCCTCCAGAAAGATGAACTAGAACGGATTATCTTCCGTCGTAGCCACCGCAAAAGCCTTGATCTCGTTATGCCTAACAAAGACATTGCCGGACGAACCTACCAATTAGAAGCTTTAAAGCGAATCTCAGAAACCTTTAACCAGCAAAATGCCCGTAAATCCTTGCTAGTGATGGCAACGGGGACAGGAAAAACGAGAACCGCGATCGCCTTAGTTGATCTTTTAATGCGAGCTAATTGGGTCAAAAGAGTCTTGTTTCTGGCAGATCGTAACGCCTTACTAACGCAAGCTTTCCGTAACTTCAAAACCCATTTACCCACCGTTACCCCTGTTAACTTAATCGAAGATAAAAAGGTTAAATCAGTCAAAAACAAGAATGCAGGGAGTGCTAACGTCATCCTATCGACCTATCCGACGATGTTTAACCGCATTAGTAACCAAGAAGATGCAGAGTTTTATATGAGTCCTGGGTATTTTGATTTAGTCATTGTTGATGAAGCACACCGAGGCATTTATCAAAAATATCAGGCATTATTTCAGTATTTTGATAGTTTATTGGTAGGATTAACAGCCACACCGAGATCAGAAGTTCACCGCGACACCTATAAAATATTTGATTTAGAAGCAGGTGTCCCCACTTTTGCCTACGAATTACAAGACGCGATAAAAGATGGTTATTTAGTCCCCTCTCAAGGTATTACCGTCCCCTTTAAGTTCTTACGTCAGGGGGTTAAATACAGTCAGCTATCAGAAGAAGAACAAGAAGAATATGAAGAAAAATTCAGGGACGAAGAAACAGGAGAACTTCCCAATGAAGTCAACGCAGCCGCTATCAATAAATGGTTATTTAACAAAGATACCGTTGACCAAGCATTGCGGTTACTGATGGAAAAGGGGCTAAAAGTAGAAGCAGGGGACAGACTGGGAAAAACCATCATTTTTGCCCGAAATCATGACCATGCTGAATTTATTGTCAAACGCTTCGATGTTAATTATCCTCATTATCAGGGTAAATTTGCTCAAGTCATAGACAGTCACAATAACTATGCTCAAAGTTTACTCGATGAATTCTCCGAACCCCATAAAGAACCGACCATTGCCGTTTCCGTTGATATGCTAGATACAGGGGTTGATATTCCTGAAGTGGTCAATTTGGTATTTTTCAAACCCGTTTATTCTAGAGTAAAATTTAATCAGATGATTGGCAGAGGAACAAGGCTCTGTCCTGACTTATTTGGGATCAGTCAGAATAAAGAAAAATTCTTGATTTTTGACCTCTGTAGTAATTTTGACTTCTTTAACCAAGAAATTGAAGAAAAAGACCCCAAGCAAGCTGAAAGTATTAGTGCCAAACTGGTAAAAGCCCGTTTAGCGGTGAGTCAAATTCTTCTAGATAAGACTCTCATCACAGATTCCGAAACCTCTGAAACTGACAATAAAGAACTCCGAAACGCCTTATTAGACAATCTACATCAGCACGTTGCGACAATGGAGACAAATAATTTTCTAGTCCGCAGACATCTGCAACAAGTAGAAAAATTCTCAAAACGCGATCGCTGGAATCAGTTAAGTGAAAGTGATACCGAAGAAATAGCCGAATATCTAGCCAATTTACCCAATGGACTACCCAAAGAGGATGAACTAGCGAAACGCTTTGATTTACTTTGTCTCAAACTTCAGCTATCAATTCTCAAAAACACAAAAGACTTTATCAGTTTACGGGATAAACTGAGGGATTTACTCGACCGCCTGGAGGAAAAACAAACCATTCCAATGGTCAAAGAACAGCTTCCCCTGATCGAAGCAGTGCAGAATGAAACCTGGTGGTCGGATGTAACCCCTATGATGGTTGAGTCGATCAGGCTCAAAATACGCGATCTGGTGAAGTTTATCGACCGCAGCCAACAAACCATTGTCTACACCGATTTTAAAGATGAGTTGGGGGATATAGAATTAGTTGATGTTCCCTTACAGCAAACGGGCTTTAGCCCCTACCAGTACCGCAAGAAAGTAGAAGCCTATATCCGAGAACATGAAGATCACATCGCTATTTACAAGCTAAAGCGCAATGTTCCCCTGACCGACGGGGATTTATCAGAACTAGAAAAGATGTTATTTTCGGCTGAGGAGGTAGAAAGTCGCGATCGCTTCGAGCAGGTTTATGGTAAGGATTTGAGCCTAAAACTGTTTATTCGTAAAATAGTCGGATTGGATCGCAATGCTGCTAAGGATGCCTTTGCTCGCTATTGGGAGGATAGTAACTTCAGTGCCAATCAAATCCGCTTTGTAGAGAACATTATCGATTACTTGACCCAGAATGGCGTAATGAATCCAGGTTTACTTTACGAGTCACCTTTTACCGATATTCACCACGAAGGGCTAGATGGAGTTTTTAACGATGATCAAGCTGACGAAATTGTCACTTTAGTGAAAGTATTTAATCAAAAGGCTGATTATTCTCCTAAAGAAATTGCCTAGACTATACTTTAATCGCTTCTGATTTGACGTTGCTGATTGTGAAATTGATCTGCTACGAAATGATCAGGCTTTGAAGGCTAAGAGCAAATACTTATTCAACAACACCGATTTTTTGTCCTGTACTTAGGGCAAATTTATGCTTCCATTAAAAACTCATGGCAAATTTATACTTCTTTTTAACCAAGAGTAGTTTAAGATGTTTAACGTAAAACCGCTATTCTAGACCTTATTGTGGCAAAGTTATGGTTCTTATAATGGCAAAGTTATGGTTCCAGTGACACATAAAAATTCATGCCTGCGATCGCTCTTTTCCTAAACAACAGGATAAGAAACAATCACAGGCATAAAATAAAAGCTCAAGCTTCGTTTTTTTAGAACAGTCCCAAAGTCAAAGACTTGTCAATGGGGAAAGTCGCACCCGCACCTAACCATAAGGTAACAACTGTTCCAAAAAGGAAAACAGCAGTCGCAATAGGACGACGGAAGGGATTTTGAAACTTGTTGACATTTTCAATGAAAGGAATCAACATTAAACCGAGGGGAACTGCTGCTTGACAAGCAATTCCTAACAATTTGTTGGGAAGAACCCGTAAAATTTGGAAAACGGGATATAAATACCATTCCGGTAGAATTTCTAAGGGAGTGGCAAAAGGATCAGCAGGTTCACCAATTAAGGCAGGGTCAAGAACCGCTAAACCAGTAACTAACCCAATGGTACCTAAAATAACGATGGGGAAAACATAGAGCAGGTCATTAGGCCAAGCAGGTTCCCCATAATAATTATGACCCATGCCCTCGGCCAACTTGGCCCGCAGTTTAGGATCGCTTAGATCTGGCTTTTTTTCAGTAGCCATGATGATAGATTTCTCCTTATCGAAACAGCGAATCAGCAGGATTTTTATCTGAATATTCGGTGATCAGTGTTTAATTATCTAAGATTTACCGATAATTAACTGTTCACTGATCACCCTTGACAAGCTTTACAAGGGTCCAGAAATCCCTTGTTTGCGAATCATTAAAAAGTGTGCCAACATGAACACTGCAATCAGCCAGGGGAAGACAAAGGTATGTAAACTGTAGAAACGAGTCAAGGTTGCTTGTCCTACACTTTGACCCCCTCTGAGCAGTTCTACCATTTGATCACCAACGACGGGAATGGCAGCAGGTACACCGGACACGATTTTAACAGCCCAATAACCCACTTGATCCCAAGGTAAGGAGTATCCAGTTACACCGAAAGAGACGGTAATCACCGCTAAGATGACTCCTGTAATCCAGGTTAACTCACGGGGCTTTTTGAAGCCACCAGTCAAGTAGACGCGGAAAACGTGGAGGATCATCATTAATACCATCATACTGGCAGACCAGCGATGGATAGAACGGATCAACCAACCGAAGTTAACCTCGTTCATGATGTATTGAACGGAGGTAAAAGCTTCTGTTACCGTTGGTTTATAGTAGAATGTCATCGCAAATCCAGTGGCAAACTGAATGACAAAACAAACTAGAGTAATGCCACCCAGACAGTAGAAGATGTTGACATGGGGGGGAACGTATTTACTGGCAATGTCATCGGAAATCGCTTCGATTTCCAGACGATCATTAAACCACTGATAGACTTTGGAATCTGTGACTTGTTTAGTGAACATTGAAGCTATAATTCGCTATCGAATGAACGGATGGATGATTTGATGGAGTCTGACTCCTCCAGATTAAGACATCTGATGTTAGGAGTCAGGGTTGGCTTATATCAAGCGTACTATGCCATAGCTGTTTTTACTGTGTTTTCGCTACCACAGGATCATAATCTTGGAAGACTCACAAGGCTGTGGCCAGGGTGAAACCCCAAGAAATTTAACCCTTTTCATTTTAACTTGTTTTCTGCTTGTTAATGCAATGTGCTTCTCAAAGGATAAAATTAGAACGATTTTTATGACTCCTCCTACACCTGCACCCTTACAAGTTGCTCTAAAGCGTTACAAAACGGCTCTTAACCCTTTAGAAACTTCTAATATCTCTCTTAATAAAGAACAAATTTTAGAAATTCTGGCTGCTAGAGATGCGCTTCAAAAACAACTGGAAGCTGAGGCAAAAATTTCCATTAATATGTGGTCAAAGTTAATTGAACAAGATACCAGGTTAAAACAAAAAACTTACAAGATTACTCAAGTTATTGATTTGGCTGAATATCGAGAGTCTTTACCTATTTCTGAAGAAGCTTGGTGGTGGTATTTGGACAGTAGGGAATCTTTACACCCTTGCAATCGTTTTGATTGGCTATTTAGGGTTGGTAAACTTGTTTTTTTGGGAGTTAATTTCACTTTGATTGGAACTATTGCAACTCGTTTTTTTAGTGGGGGTTCTGGTTTAGTAGAAATAGGAGGGTTTATTTTTTCGACTTTTATCTCGTTATTACAAGTTGAAAATGCTCTGACAAAGGCGAGAAGTCATGGTTTTGTTAAGATAATGAACTTTTTTAAAATTCCTGAACATTGGTATGAAGAAATACAATTTTCTGTGACTTTCATTATTTTTGGTTTACTATTATCAATTTTGTTAAATTTTTCGTTTTTTTCTGATGTTTATAATAAAGAAGGAAAAAGATTTCAAGATTCTCATAATTTAGTGTTAGCAGAAAAAAACTATTTAAAAGCGATTGAATTAGATGGAGATAATGTAGATGCTCATTATAAGTTAGGGACACTTTATGAGGAGTTACAGGATATTAATAATGCAAAAAAACAATATTTAATTGCTGCTAAAGCGGGTTATTTAGATGCTTATAATAATTTGGCTTATTGGTATATTAGAGAAAATAAAAATGCAGAAGCAGTGGAATTATTAACAACAGCAACTAATTTATTAGCAGAACAAGATAAACAATCAGACCAACTTACTACAGATAAAAAACGTAATTTAGAAGTACAAAAATATAGTATTTATAAAAATTTGGGTTGGGCAAGATTTAAACAAAATCGTTATAAAGATGCAATTCCTAATCTTTTAATTGCTAAAAATATTGCTGACAATAAAGATTATCAACCATATATTCGTAATCCTGGGGCAGCTTATTGTATTTATGCTCAACTTTTACAAAAACAAGATAAACAATCATCTGAAGCTAAAGAAAATTGGTTACAATGTCGTCAATTAATTGAGTCTCGGTTAGCTGCTGGTGAATCAATTAATGCTGAAGAAGATCAATGGTTATATGAAGCTAAAAGAAAATAAAAAATCATAAAAAAACATATAATCTTATCTGATAATTTGATATTTTTTACATTTTTAGAAAAATTGTACTAAAACAATATCGCCTTTTTTTAGTGCCACTGAATAGGTTCTCCATCTTCAATAGTATAAATATCTGGTTCATCGTAAAGGAAATCAAATGCTCCCCCTATTTGAACTAAATTTTCTATTTCTTTAGCTGATGGATAGGAAATTTCCTCAGCTAATTTTTGTTCTAATAGTGTTCTTTCTTCTTCTGAAAGAAATTGAATAATTTGTATGAGAGATACCACTAATTTTGTATTCATTTGTGATTAATCCTGTTTGATTGAAAGTTCTGATGATGAATCATTCTCTTGGTTATTCTCTTAGTAAAGCACTAAATCCTTCTTGCTGAAAATGCTTATCAAAGGTTAATATTTCATTGATTTCTAGTTGTCTCATGATTTGCATTGAGGCACAATCTGTTAAACTGTAACCTTTATCTAAACGTCTTTGATAAAAATCAAAAGCTTGCTCAAATTGTTCACTGGTTTGAGGAATAATTAGGGTATTGTTATGATTACGTAATTTGCTGGTTAAGCGAATCGCTGATTGACGCAAAAATTGTCCTCGACTGCATAAAGCATTGAGTAATTCTGTGAGAACCATTTCGCTAGTAACACCTCTAAAATTGCCTAATCTTGTTGTCATCAGTGTAATAAACTCATGAGCATTATCTCGCGGATCTGCCAGAGCTTGTAGATAAAATGTATCTAGGAAAATTTGTCTCATTCTTCCTCATCTTCTCTCGGTGCGCCATACATATAATGTTCCGCATTACGCGCAAAGTCTGTAGGAAGATGTTTCCGCCATTCTGATTGAGGAACAACATTACCAATCGCCGCAATTCGCTCCCAAAAGGGTTTTTTTTGAAATTCTGGGTCATTTTCAAGAGCATCCCATTTAGCATTGAGTTCTTCCATTGATAACTCATTAGTATCGGTATTATAACGATCATTTAAGCTAGTCATAATTAGGTTTTAGTTTTGTAATTAATACCACAAATTAATTATAACAAAAATTCTCTTTATAGATGAAATCTATCTAGAAAAATTGGTTTTATTCTTCCTCATCTTCTCTCGGTGCGCCATACATATAATGTTCCGCATTACGCGCAAAGTCTGTAGGAAGATGTTTCCGCCATTCTGATTGAGGAACAACATTACCAATCGCCGCAATTCGCTCCCAAAAGGGTTTTTTTTGAAATTCTGGGTCATTTTCAAGAGCATCCCATTTAGCATTGAGTTCTTCCATTGATAACTCATTACTATCGGAAGTTGAACGATCATTTAAGCTAGTCATAATTAGGTTTTAAACTCTTGAGAAATGCCATCTTGCTCAATTTGCTTGATAACATCTCGTACCTTCATTGTATAAGAATAATAATGATTTTAACTGTTATTATAAGCTGATGCGGTTCTTAAGATAATTATTATGTTAAATCAACGCCTACAGACAGACAGACTAAAGTCTGATACTATAAAAACTAAGCATCCCTTCAGAGGCTAAATTAAACCCGCGTAGGTGGGTTTTGTCTTTATAGCTTAACCCTTTAGGGTTTAAGCCTATAATTTCTAACAGTTATTAAGTTATAATTATCAAAAAAAATCAACAATTCATGATTTTTACTATTATTTAAACTATGAATAAATCCTTAAACAATATTGCTTTTCTTGTCTTAATCTTAATTACTGTAGGATTTCCCGTTAAGCTTTTCTCTGGAAATGTTGGAATTAGTGTTATTTATGATGTAAAAGGTAACGTTATGGTTGAGAAAAAAAGCTGGAAAAAGCCTCAAATTGCTACAGTGGGACTGACTCTTACTTCTGATGATAAATTAAATGTTGCGGCGAATGCTTCTGTTAAGGTTTATTGTAGTAATCAACAGATATGGACTGTTACACCAGGAATTTATAATGTTTCTAGCGGTTGTCCTTCTGGAAACGCTGTTATACGAATACTAAATAGTAATAATGATACCCTTCGTCCACCAGGAATGAAAGAAGAAGCGTTATCAAAATTACCTTATTTAATTACTCCCCGTGAAACCTCTATTATTACTAATACGCCTCAAATTAGGTGGAATAATGTTTCAGGTGCAAGCAGTTATACTGTTAAAATAGATGGGGTTAATTGGGAGATGAAAACTAATAATACTGAGATAAATTATCCTGGTGAACCTCCCCTCAAAGCAGAAGAACGATATCGGGTAACAATAGAAGCTGATAATGGGACATCTTCTAAAAGTGATGCAGTTGTCGGGTTTAATGTGTTAAATGAACAGACTAAAAAAACTGTTTTAGATGCGGTTAAAACTATTCAACAGCAACCCTTATCCTCAGAGGAAAAGGGGTTAATTTTAGCCCATCTTTATCGAGGTTATAAGTTATATGGGGATGCTATTGATGTGTTGGAAGCATTGGTTAAACAAGGAAGTCAGGAGGTGACAGTTTATCAATTGTTGGGGGATATTTACCTTGATATCGGGTTGCCTCAATTGGCAAAAAAACCTTATGAGAAGGGATTAAACTTAGCTACTAATACGGATAATTTGTCAACACAAACAGAGATACAAGCAGGGTTAGGAAAAGCTTATCGTCTGTTGGGGAATGATAGTGAGGCGGTACAGTTGTTGAAGAAGGCAAAGGCTGGTTATATTAATTTGGGAGATGAGATAAAAGTACAGGAATTAGATAAAGAAATTAAGGCTATTTTGGGAGTGTAGGGGCATAATGAAGATTGAGGGTTTAACAGTGTTAAACCCCTACGAAAATATTATCGGCGTAGGGGCATAACACCGTTATGCCCTTCTCATTGGTTGAGGGTTTAAAACCATTATGACCTTCCCATAGGTTAAGGGTTTAACAGTGTAGGGACATAATACCGTTATGCCCTTATCATTGGTTTAACTTCCATAGCGCAATAATAAGATTTTGATGCGGAATCGTGATGATTGAATTTGTAGTGCTATAAATAAGTAAAGATAATGCTTTTGGATGGGTTATGAAAAGGTTGCTGAAGTCGGGGATAACAGTTGTTGCAGTTGCGGGAATATTAGGGTTAGGAATGGAAATGCCACCCCCAACGGTGGGACAAATTATCTCTCAGGTTTCAAGTCAAGATAAAGAAGCTTTAGCGGAAGCAGAAAGGCTAATTCAGCAAGCTATTGAATTGTATCAACAGGGGAA
Organism: Crocosphaera sp. XPORK-15E; assembly: GCF_034931425.1. Taxonomy (NCBI): domain Bacteria; kingdom Bacillati; phylum Cyanobacteriota; class Cyanophyceae; order Chroococcales; family Aphanothecaceae; genus Crocosphaera; species Crocosphaera sp. XPORK-15E. Next base: position 42,582 of record NZ_JAYGHQ010000016.1, on the reverse strand, counting down.
ATATAACGAAGCGATACCTTTAGCAGAAAAAGCCTTAGCCATTCGTAAAAAGGTACTGGGAGACAACCATCCCGATACCGCAGGAAGTCTCAACAATTTGGCTGTACTTTACTATTCTCAAGGAAGATATAGTGAAGCAGAACCACTCTACAAACAAGCTTTAGCTATCAGAAAAGCCCAATTAGGTGACAACCATCCTGATACTGCACAAAGTCTCAACAACTTGGCAGGACTTTACAAATCTCAAGGAAGATACGCCGAGGCCGAACCCCTCTTGAAAGAAGCCTTAGCTATCAGGAAAAAACAATTAGGAGACAACCATCCTCATCCCCTTACTGCCACCAGTCTCAACAATTTGGCTTCACTTTACCGTTCTCAAGGAAGATATAGTGAAGCAGAACCCCTCTACAAAGAAGCCTTAGCTATCTATAAAAAACAATTAGGAGATAACCATCCCGATACCGCCACCATTCTCAACAATTTGGCATTACTTTACTATTCTCAAGATGATATCCCTCGCGCCATGGAATATTTGACTAAGGGAATTGAAGTAGAAGAAGTTAATCTCTCAGAAAACCTGAATATTGGGGATGAAAAGCAAAAAAGGGATTATATGGGGACGGTTTCAAAGGCAACTAATTATAGTATTTCCCTCAATCTTCAAGCTGCACCCAATAACCCAGAAGTAACCCGTCTTGCATTCAAAACTATTTTAGAACGAAAAGGACGCATTCTCGATGTCCTCACCAATAGCGCACAAATTCTGCGCCAACAAGTTAATGACCCCCAAAGTCAAGCATTACTAGACCAATTTATTCAAAAACAAACCCAACTCGCTAACCTAACTTTTCAGAAAACCGAAACTATTAAATCTGTTGAAGGTTATCGTCAAGAAGTGGCAAAACTTCAAGAAGAAACCAAAGAACTCGCAAACCAATTAAGTCGCCGTAGTGCAGAATTTCGTAATTTATCCCAACCCATTACCCTCGAAGGTATTCAAAAGTTAATTCCTGCTAATTCCGCTTTAGTTGAAATAGTCAGTTATCAACCTTTTAATCCTAAAGCAACAAAAGATAATGAAAAATTTGGTATTCCTCGTTATGCTGTTTATATTCTCTATCCAAATGGTGAAATAAAAGCCAAAGATTTAGGAGAAGCTAAACCCATTGACGACAAATTAATTTACTTTCGTGATAATCTTGCCGACAAAGAAACCCCCATTAAACAACTCAAAGAATCAGCCCGTCAACTCGATGAAAAATTAATGCAGCCTATCCGTCAATTATTAGGCAATACTCACACTATTTTACTGTCTCCTGATGCTGCCCTTAACTTGATTCCCTTTGAAGCTTTAGTAGATGAAAATAATCAATACTTAGTCGAAAATTATCATATTACTTACCTAACATCTGGACGAGATTTATTAAGAATTAACAATAAATTTGCGAGTCAACAACCCCCGCTTATTATGGCTAACCCACTCTATAATCAAGAAGGTAAAAAAGTTGCTCTTAACCCTAATTCTACCCGTTCTATTAACATATCTGATTACAGTTTTTCCCGTTTACCAGGGACTGAAGAAGAAGCAAAAGAACTTAAAAATATATTACCTCAAGCCACTATTTTAACTCAGTCTCAAGCGACAGAAAACGCCCTTAAACAAGTTAAAAAACCTCAGATTCTCCACATTGCAACTCATGGATTTTTCTTAGAATCACCCAAAATAAATAATAATATAAATGAGGGCGCAAGCGTTGCGCCCCTACAATTAAATGATAATCCTTTGTTACGTTCTGGTTTAGTTTTTGCGGGGGTTAAAGTTAGTCAAAGTGCGGGAAATGACGGCGTTTTGACAGCATTAGAAGCCACTAGCTTAAGCTTATTAGGCACTAAATTAGTTGTGCTTTCTGCTTGTGATACAGGAAGGGGAGATATTAGTATAGGGGATGGAGTTTATGGGTTAAAACGGGCTTTGGTTTTAGCAGGTAGTGAAAGTCAATTAATTAGTCTTTGGAAAGTGTCTGATGAGGGAACCAAAGACTTAATGATTAACTATTATAAACGATTACAAAAAGGAGAAAAACGCAGCGAAGCTTTACGACAAATTCAACTAGAAATGCTCAAAACTGAGAATCATAAACAGGGGTTAATAAAAGACTAGATAACTTAGATTTTACTAATCGCACCATTTTTGTTGCTATTGTTGCCGCACTAATGGCAGGATTAGTTAAGTTATTTTTCCCAAATTTTCCTACTAATCCTTAATTGTTTTTACAATTGATTTAAGTTATGAATAAATTTCTCAAAATCTTGGCCTTTTTAGGTTATTGTTAGCTTATATCCAACTCAGGTTAATTAGCTTTCCTTTGGGCTATTCTTAACTTAGCAGAACGAGAACGGGGATTTTTTGCTTGTTCTTCTGGTTGGGGAATTAGAGGCTTTTTAGTAATAATAATTAACTCAGGAGAGTCCCGAAAAGCATATTTAACAATGCGATCTTCCAGACTATGGAAACTAATAATAGCTATGTGTCCTCCTGGTTGCAACCAATGGGGGGCTTTTTCCAGAAATTTCTCTAATGACGATAATTCATCATTGACGGCAATGCGTAACGCTTGAAAAACGCGAGTAGCGGGGTGAATTCGTCCATAACGATACTTAGGGGGAACAGTTTGAGCGATCGCCTCAGCGAGTGCTGTGGTACTGTTAAAGGGGCGTTTTTGTACCAAATGACGAGCTAGAGGACGCGATCGCCTTTCTTCCCCATAGCGATAAAAGAGATCAGCCAGGTCTTTTTCTGACCAATAATTAATAATATCTTGCGCCGTAAGGGACTGTTGACGATCCATTCGCATATCTAGGGGAGCTTCATGGCGAAAACTAAAGCCCCTCTCTGGTACATCAAATTGAGGGGAACTCACGCCCAAATCAGCAATAATTCCTGAAAATTCCGCTTCTTGTCCTGGATAGTCCGCAAAATTACCCTGCCAAAATCTTAATCTATCTTCCCCGAAATGGCAGAGAGTCCCTTGGGTAGTGGCGATCGCCTCTTGATCTCGATCAATTGCGGTTACTCTGACATCGGGAAACCCTTCTAAGATTAAACCTGTATGGCCGCCACGGCCAAGGGTAGCATCTAAATAATGACCAGTTGGACAAATTTGTAAGCCAGAAATCAGTTCTTGAGACAAGACAGGAAGATGGAGGAATGGAGAGCTTGTAATCACAGAATTTTGAGGGGAAAAAACCCGACTAAGTTGAACCGAACAATTTTTAGGGATCGTAGCGACAAAACTGGCTGTTAACCCTAACTTTTTGAAGTTGTTTTCCAAAATTGTCCCTAACCCCTACCCCCTAACACCCGTCATCGATCTAAATTTTTTTTGGGGATCATAAGGAACTTATAATGCTTAAAATAATTCAAAAAAAAAGAAACCCAGGCGGGGATTTAGTTATTATCATATACTTGGCGGCTCAACGCATGGTGTTTATTCACTGTTCCCTCTTGAATTTGAACAGAACTTTGACTCGTTCTCTAATGTCTAGTTTACTAGCAATTCTCGGTATTCTTCATGGCTGTAATTTTGTTCCCATATTTTCCCCAAGAACTTCGCCGCCAGAGACAAACTTTAGTGATAAAGATATCACCAATTATGCCCAAACTGTCCTGAAGATAGAATCTCAGCGTCAAGCCGCTTATCAGCAAATTGAGGAAATTATCGGTGATCCCCCGCCGGAAATTGCTTGCGATCAACCAAAGACCCTAAAACCGTTACCAACAGATGCCCAAAAAGTTGCGGTTGAATTTTGTAATCAATCAAAAAAGATTGCCCAAGAGAGCGGACTCACTTCAAATCAATTTAATAATATTACGGAAAACGCACAAAAAGACGAAACCCTGAAAAAACGCATTCAAAATGCTATGATCCGTATAAGACAGCCCTAGTAAAGAATCAGTAGAAAATGTTAAAAAAATGTGATTAAAAAATTAAAATATATGAACCTATCCTGATAATTGTAATTAATTGTAAGTTATCAGTCCCTCAGTGTTGAGAATCAAGGGATATTAAAATATAAGATCGTCTTCCCCTTCTCTCGTAACCTATTCTCTCCTCTTAGCTCAATGCTTACCCTCCAACACTTTCTTCACTCAGTCCCCGTCTGTCACCTACCCGTGACTTTCCCTTACCTGATTAGCCAATTTCAATCGGGTCAGCATGATACCGTTGTTTTGGTTAATGAGTATGATATTCCCTTAGGCCTGATTTCCAGTCGTCAGTTAATGCTGAAACTCCTGGAAAACCCCCAAATCAAACCTGATCAACAAGATGGCACATCCTGGAACTTGAGTCAGTCTCAGACTTCCTTCCCGTCTTGGGATTGGGAGAATTGTTTAAGTCCCCTGGTGCTGATTCCTTCCCGTCTAAGTCTAGCTGAGTTTTTTCCCTATATACAAGACCAGGGAACAACAGAAACCAGTCAACCCGTTTATGGTTTGATCGATGAGCGGGGTAAATTTTTAGGGTTATTGGACAGTTGGCAAATTTTAAAAACCCTCTTAGCTCAAAAGAACAGTGTAGGATCAGAGTCATCCTCGGTTCACTCGGCCAAACAACTCCTCAAAGGATTATTGGAAGAATTACCCCTTCCGGTCATGTTACAGACGGAACAGGGAGAGATTATTCAACAAAACCGGACTTGGCGACAAGAAATTGGGGCATTGATCCCCCCAGATGATGCCAGTGCCTGTCCTCTCCCCTCTGAAAAAATGTTATCGTTACAGACTCAGACTTCAACGGTTAATATGTCTGGGGGCCATCAAGAATTTTACTCGGAATTTGTGGCTCAAAAGTCTGTAACGGTGACTCATGCCTCCTGTTCTCACTGGTTTAAGTCAATTCCCCAGGGACTCACAGAATTTGAGTCATCTCCCTATCGAGAAGAAATCTATCCCCCATTTTCCCCAGACTACCAGACTATTCCATCCCAACCCGTTTCTCATAAAGAGCGGGTTTGGCAATTTATTAAGTGTCCTCTGACCACAGACAAATTTTCTTCTACTATTTCGATTGTGGTTGCTACAGATGTTACATCACAACAACAATTATGTCAGGAATTGGTGGCCAAAAATGCTGATTTAGTGCAGCTGAATCGCATGAAAGATGAATTCCTCGCTTGTATCAGTCATGAACTCAAATCCCCCTTAACGGCTGTTGTGGGGTTATCCAGTCTACTCCAAGAGCAAAAAGTTGGCGAACTCAATACTCGTCAAGTTCATTATGCAGAATTAATTTATCGCAGTGGTCGTCAATTGATGACCTTAGTCAATGATTTACTGGATTTAACTCGCTTAGAAACGGGACAACTTCAATTATCATTGGTGCCGTTGACCATTAAAAATCTTTGTGAACGGGCTTATTATTCAATTCAAGAAAAATATCAAGCCAAAACGGATACTCCTTTGTCTTTCAGTTTAGACATAGAACCTGGTTTAAATATACTGATAGCGGATGAATTACGAATCCATCAAATGTTGGTTCATCTGTTGGATAATGCCAGGAAATTTACCCAAACAGGCGGAAAATTTGGACTAAAAGTTAATCGTTGGGAAGATTGGATCGCCTTTACGATTTGGGATACGGGAATTGGTATTCCTGAAGAATGTCAACATTTGATTTTTCAGAAATTTCAACAATTAGAAAATCCCCTGACCCGACAATTTGAAGGAACAGGACTCGGTTTAGTCTTAACCCAAAGATTGGCCCGGGCCCACGGTGGGGAAGTTTCTTTTGTCTCGAAAGCTGGCCAAGGTAGTGAGTTTACCTTACTATTACCGCCGTCTCCTGGACAACAAGAAACCAAACCGAATACACAATCTTGTAATCCCTTAGTATTAATTGTTGAAGCTATTCCCCAGGCGATCGAAGATTTACTAGGTAAGTTGACCCAATTAGGCTATCGTGTGGTAATTGCTCGCACGGGAACGGAAGCGGTGGAAAAAGCCCGACAGTTGCGGCCTTATGCGGTTTTTCTCAATCCTTTATTGCCCTTATTATCGGGATGGGATGTGTTAAGCTTGCTCAAATCCGATCCCCAAACCCAAGATATTCGCATTTTTGTGACGGCTACCCAAGGAAATCAGTCTTTAAGGGAACATAACTACGCTGATGGGTTCTTACCCATTCCTGCTGATTTACTGACCTTAGAGAACATTTTAGAGCGTGTACAGCCCACAACTATACCTCAGACTCGCGCCCTAACGATTTTGCGTCTCAATCCTAATTTTCCTCAAGGTCAAGAACAGACAATGACTTTGGGAGCGCGGTTAGAGTGGACATTAATTGCTCAATTATCCCAGTTTAATCACCGCATTTTGGAAGCGGATGATCTCGAACAAGCAGAGATGTTGATCAATGTCTGGGATATTGATGTGGTGGTGTTGGATGGACAATTTCTCGAAAATCCCACCAGTTATTTGCAGTCCCTCTCTCAACAAACGGAATTAGCGGCTTTACCTTTAGTGATTTTAGATGTTACTACCACAGAAGCAGCAAACCAAATTGAGAATTTATCGGTCTTTCCTTGTTTAATTCCTGAGAATAAACATCAAATTCAACAACTTTGGGAAGTGATTTCAATTGCCACCCAAAGCCAAGTTTAATTTTCTGTTAGTTTACCAGTAGGAGAATAAACCCATTGTCTGTCTTCTGAGTTAAGTTCTGCTTGCACAATTTTTAAGCTGGTGAGATCTTTTAGACAATGTTGTATCATCGAAACGGGACGATTTAAGCGATCGCTCAACCCTTTAACAGTTATGCCTTGAGGGTGAGTTAAAATGAGTTCTAGAATGCGATCGCTTGTGGTTGGCCCTGGTTTGGTGGCAATAATAGTAAATGGCAAGGTTTGATCTTTTAGTTTGTTTAAAGAGGTTAAATTTTAGGACTTATGGAGTTTTAAGATTGTTCCTTATAATTTGAGAAACCTGATAATTTTAGTTTAGGAGACTTAAATATTTATGGCATTTAGTAACTTTAAAAATATTGCTGATGTCCAACAAAAATACAACATTAAATATCAAGAAGATGATTTTATTGTAGCTGAAGATATTACTCCTCCTGAAGTATTTTTGCAAGATTTTAATTTTTATAAAGAAAACATTGATATTTTTACATCAGAAGCATCCCGTAGTGAGATTATTATTTCACCACTATTGAGAGAAATTTATAAACAACATTATCAAAAATACTCATTTTGGATTCAAAAAAGTATAAATTATGATAATATTTTATCGGGAACGCCAGATTATATTCTATCTAAAAAATCTGAACTCGGAAAAACAGTTCTAGAAAACCCAATTATCATTATTGTTGAAGCCAAGAAAAATGATTTTGAACAAGGTTGGGGTCAATGTTTAGCAGAATTAGTCGCTTCTCAAAAGTTAAATAAAAATTCTAACAAACCTGTATATGGAATTGTAACCGATGGTAATTTATGGCAATTTGGAAAATTATTAGAAAACACATTTACCCAAGATAGAGAAAATTTTACTATTGATAAATTGCCCAGACTTTATGGAGCTTTAGCTTATATATTTCAATTAGTAGAATCTGATCATAAAAATTAAATATTTTGACTCTCTAAATATCTTGGTTAAATTATAGCCGTTCTCATACTTGTAATATCAATTTCCTAAATGTAATCTACATATCCTTATCATAAGCTGATTATATTGTCAATGATTAACTTTAGAAAACATCGGAAACTTGGTTAAGTATTGATCAATATAAAAGCATTTATCTTCTATTTGTTTTTGAAGTTTATCGCTAACTCTGTTTTCTCTGATATTGTGAATAAATCGAGAATAATTATGAATAGCAAAAACAATATTACCATCAGCCATTTCCTGATATTCTTGATTGTCCAATTCCCCTAAGTCTCTAATCATTCGGCCAATTTCTTTCATCCCTAAAGCAAGATTAATTTCTGATGACTCTAATTCTGAATAAGATAATCGAATTACTCCTCTCAAATAATCTCTATTTAAAAGCTTCTCTGGTTCAATGTTTGGCTGAAGTTCAATATAAGCTCTAACAATACGTTCAATTACTTTTTGGAGAAGCTGCTGATTTAAAATAAGTTGAGATTGATAAGGAATTAAGATAGGTAAAGGAGGCATTTTAAAATTTTCTTCTAATTCCAGTTTATCTACTTTGGGCGATAAAAAATAATCGAGTTTTAATTCTTCATTCATCACTTGATTAATTTCTTTAATTCGCTCAATGGAAAATAAATCCTTCATTCCTACTCTTTCCTAGGACAACTTATATTTGTTTATAAGGTTAGCATAGATAATTATCCTGTGGCCAATATTCTCAAATTGTTACACCAAGAGGATGATCGCTGACAGCAATTCCTCATGATCATCCTCTTTCAGAAATTTTTAAATCATCTCTGATTATGTGTATAGTCAGAGTATAGCACCTTGAAAAAAGAATATCATCACTAAAGATTATAGGGTTCTGCCAATGGACGCTGAGTAAGACCAAAGCTAAGACGGCTTAGTAGAGGCATCGGCGGTTGAAGTTGGAAGCCCCATCCCTCTATAGGGTGGGGTAGTTCACACTAATAGGGCTGCCTCAATTTGTTCTAACCACCCCTGCCAACATTTTTCTCCTTGCACTTCCAATGATTGAGAATATTTTTCTGTCTCTTGACGTAACTCAGCTACCGTTACCCCAGGAGCATGATTAATCTCACAAGCATGACCAATAAACCATCTTTCTAAGCCATTTTTCGTCACTTCTGGATGAAATTGTAAAGCCAGTCCACAGTTACCCCAAGCAAATGCTTGATTAGGATATTTCTCACTAGAGGCTAAATGGGTTGCGCCTTGAGGTAGATCAAAGGTATCGCCATGCCAATGTAATACCGTTTCTCCCGGTTGGGCTAAATATCTCAGAGAAGATGCGGCCCCAGCTGCCGTTAGTTGAATCGGAAACCAACCAATTTCTTTTTCATTCCCTGGATAAACTTTCGCCCCTAAAGCTCTGGCCATCAGTTGCGCTCCCAAACAGATCCCCAAGGTAGGTGCATCAACCTTTAAACGTTGTTCCAAGAGGTGCAATTCATCTTGAATAAAAGGATAATCTTGGTCATCATAAGCACCAATGGGGCCGCCAAGAATAATCACTAATTCGGGTTCAAGTGGGTTAATGTGACTTAAATCATTAGATCCTGCTTCTAAGTAGGTGATCTCATAACCTTTTGCTCGTAATACGGGAGCTAAAGAACCGAGATCCTCAAACATTAAATGTCTAATAACCAATGCTTGTTTCATGTTCTTATTTCCTGTAACTTAATGTAATCATCAATGAGATCAGAATAGACAAAGATTAATTAAGAAGTCCCATTTTAGCTAGACTTTCTGCACCACCTTGATAGTCTAATTCTTGTACCAATTCAATGACTTCGCTGTAATCAATGTTTTGCAAGTTACTGGTATTGGTGGCACTACAATCATTATAAATAGCTTGGGCCCCGGCGAAATCAATTTGCTCTAACATGGACTTCCAAACTTCTAGTTCAAGATCAGCAAACCAGTAGACAGGTTTGGGAAGAACACTGATAAAGAATTCTTTTTGTTCGATGGTTAATTCGGAGTAAATACACTTGACTAAATTCTTGAAAATGCAGCTATGAGCATCTTCATCTCTACGGTGAGTATCCACAACCACACGGTTGAAGGGTTGAATGGTTTGGTCGGAGGAAAGCAGTTTTAAATAATCACTGACAAAGACTTCAGAAACAACAGATGTAGCCAGTTTAATTAACAGTTTTTGCCAGTCTTCTTGATACAATTCTTGTTCCCGTTGCATATTGAGAACTAGATTAAATTCGGGAGATCTCAAAGATTGTAAACCCCGTTGTTGACGAGTAATGCTGCAAGCTTTATTGACTAATTGAACGTGATAAGATTCGTCTACTAAGGTATCAGTTGCTACTTCTTGGACAATGGCATCACTTACCCCAGGAAACATCTGATAAATGATATCTTGACAAACAGGGTTCACTACTTTTAGTTCAATGGCAACAGTTTTCCAATTGTATATTAACCAACCACAAGATAGAATTTTGTCCTTTGTTTCTTGAGAAGCTTCTAAGAAAGCAGGATGGTTTTTAAAGGGTAATAAATCAACACGAAAATCAGGTCTAGTGCGATCTAACAAGGTTGTAGGGTCTAATTCTTGCTTCTTCACTTGAGAACGCTTTTCCCAAACATTATTCATTCTTTCAAGTAAGGTGCGGCACTGAGCAATGGTTTCCATAAGATTATTCTCCGACGGTGTGTGAGTTTTGTTTCTTTGCTTGTTTATGTCTACAAAAGACTAACATGAGATTCTTGAAATTTTTCCCAATTAATTTTTAACTTTTAGGTTTTTTTAAAAAACCTAAAAGTTAGACAGTATCAGGCTTCTACTCAATATTATAAGTACCTAGGCAAAATTAATTACTTAATTTTGCTTCTGTCTTTTGATGAGCAAAGACAGACCACCAACTGTCAAAAGTCCAAGTAAGGTGCTAGGTTCAGGAACAGAGGTGATAGTAATTCTGAAAACAGGAGAAGGAAGATTAGTAGGACTGGGAAACCCTAATTGTTCCAAATTACCACCCGGAATGTATCCAGGATGAACCGTAACGACCCCATTTTCAGTAATTCCTGCACCAGCAGTAAATGGTTGACCAGGAATAGCTGCATTAGGACTGGTTTCGTCATTAAATTCTGTTCCTGCGTCCCAAATTTCTGAGGCAGGAACATCAATTATTTGAGAGATAAATTTCCCATTAATATCAAAAATTTGATATTCTGTCGGGTCATCATTGCCGATAAATGCGTCATTACTGGGGACAAACATTGCCGCAAAATTAAAATAACGTCCAAGACTTGGATTAACTTCAAAAATCCTCGAAACAGTCATTCCTGTAAGAATAGGCCCTGTTCCGACACTTCCTGCTACAAAACCACTACTAATTGCATCAGCATTTAAGAATGATCCATCTCCATCTTCAGCAGTTCTTTCAATACCCAGAGAAGCAGCTTCATCTAAATTAAAATTGTCAAAGCTACCATCATGAAAAATGCTACTGACAGGACTAAAGTCTTCATTGTTATTAGTGAGATTAGTGACAGTTACTTGAATCCTCGCTGCTTTGGAGGGTAAAGTCAGAGAAAACAAGGAACTGAGTGCAACTAAACCACCAATGATAATTTTATTCATCTTCTGATTCTCTTAGTAAAAGCGGTTAACAATGATATTCATTGACCCACAAGTATCTGAGAATTATCTGAGAATTACATTAAAAATAAATTTATTATTGATTCACAGATTGAAAAAATCTGCTCTCCTGAAATCTGAGGGTAAAATGTACAACAAGATACGATATCCTGTATATTGAGTCTTCATTCATCTAAAAATCTATGAAAAACATCAAAATAATTGTAGAAAAACACATTGATGGCTATATTGCTTATCCTTTGGGAGTCCAAGGAATTGTCGTTGGAGAAGGAAATAGTTATGAGGAAGCGTTAGCAGATGCTAAATCTGCCCTTCGCTTTCATATCGAAACTTTTGGAGTAGAGGTATTAGAAAATGATTCACCTGTGTTAGAAGCATCAGTTGTTGAAATGAGTATCTAAATGACTAAATTTCCCGTGGATTTACCTAAAGCTAAAGTTTTACGAACCCTTGGATACTTGGGTTTTAAGTTAGTAAGAGAAGCTGAACACATTGCAATGGTAAGAGAGAATAGTGATGGAACAATCACCCCCCTAACATTACCGAATCATCGTCAGATTAAAGGCTCAACTTTAAGACGTATTTGTACTCAATCTGGGATCAGTCGTCAGGAATTTTTAGATGCTTATAATCGATAACAATTGTTTTTTTTCTCAATTTTAATCATGAATCTTCTAGAAATCATCAAAAAAGACTATCAAACATTCCCTTTAAACCAAAGCTACTCAATTTATGCAGAAAATGTTTACTTTAAAGATCCCATGACTGAATTTACGGGAATTAAACGTTATCAAACCATGATTCAATTTATGTCTACTTGGTTCCAAAATATTGATTTAGAATTACACAATATTTATCAATATGATAACATCATTCATACAGAATGGACACTCCATTGGACAACCCCTTTACCCTGGAAACCCTCTATTTCTATCCCAGGAAGCAGCGAATTAACCATTAATGACCAAAACCTCATTATCTCCCATATTGACTACTGGAATTGTTCTAAGTGGGACGTGGTGAAGCAACATTTTTTCCCAAATCCTTCATAATAAAAATAAGTAATGTAAATTTTTCTGAAAAAATCATGCGCGTAATCCTCATGACTGGTAAAGGAGGGGTTGGTAAAACCTCCGTCGCTGCGGCCACTGGCCTGAGATGTGCGGAATTAGGATATAAAACCTTAGTCTTAAGTACCGACCCGGCCCATTCCCTTGCCGATAGCTTTGATCTAGAATTAGGTCATGATCCCCGTTTACTGCGTCCCAACCTTTGGGGGGCCGAATTAGACGCATTGATGGAATTAGAGGGTAATTGGGGGGCAGTTAAACGCTATATAACCCAGGTATTACAAGCTAGAGGCTTAGACGGGGTGCAAGCGGAAGAATTAGCCATTTTGCCAGGGATGGATGAAATTTTTGGCTTAGTTCGCATGAAACGCCATTATGATGAGGGAGAATACGACGTTTTAATTATAGATTCTGCCCCCACGGGAACAGCTTTACGCTTGCTGAGTCTCCCTGAAGTGGGGGGCTGGTATATGAGAAGATTTTATAAACCGTTACAAGGGATGTCCGTTGCGTTGCGTCCCTTGGTAGAACCATTTTTCCGACCGATCGCCGGATTTTCTTTACCGGATAAGGAGGTAATGGACGCACCCTATGAATTTTACGAGCAAATTGAGGCATTAGAAAAGGTTTTGACGGATAACAAGCAAACTTCTGTCCGTTTAGTCACTAATCCTGAAAAAATGGTGATTAAAGAATCTTTACGGGCCCATGCTTACTTAAGTTTGTACAATGTTTCTACAGATTTAGTAATAGCTAATCGTATTATTCCTGATACTGTGACTGATCCTTTCTTTAAAAAATGGAAGGAAAATCAACAGATTTATAAGCAGGAAATTTATGATGATTTTCATCCTTTACCTGTTAAAGAAGTGCCATTATTTTCAGAAGAATTATGTGGCATGGCAGCTTTAGAAAGACTGAAAGAAACTCTCTACAAAGATGAAGATCCTGCGAAGGTTTATTATGAAGAAAACACAATTAGAATTGTTCAAAAAGATCAGGAATATAGCTTAGAGTTGTATTTACCAGGAATTCCAAAAGAGCAAGTTCAACTCAATAAAACTGGAGACGAATTAAACATCAGAATTGGTAATCATCGCCGTAATTTAGTGTTACCTCAAGCTTTAGCAGCGTTGAAACCTTCAGGGGCAAAAATGGAGGAAGATTACTTAAAAATTCGCTTTAGTAGTAACGTTGAAACTAAAGTTTAACTTATGTAGGGGTTTAACACTGTTAAACCCTGATACTGTTAAACCCTGATACTGTTAAACTCTGATACTGTTAAACCCTGGAAATTATGGAACCCCAGAGGACATAATGGTATTATGTCCCTACTTAATATCTATTTGCTCTTAACATTCTATCTTCTATCCCTTCCCAAGTTTTAGGGGAAACATTAACAGCCGCTTTTTGACAATTAACCATTAACAAATTTATATAAAAATAATTATTATCAATTTCTTCTAATTCTTCTATTCTTAAATTAACTAATTCTGGGGTCAGATGAAAGGCATTATTCCAGGTTTGGGAAAGCTTATTAATGAATTTTTTCGGATAAGCTGTTAAGCATTCAAATAACGTATAATAGAAACAGGAATACAAGAATGTTTATAACTGCCTTTTCTTCCTTTTAATACTTCTAACCCCGTCTTCCGTAAAAAGGTTGATTTTCCTGCTCCTGGTTCCCCTATTACCATTAAATATTGTTCTTCTACGTTTACTATAATTTTCAACATATTGTTTTGATGCGTTATAAATTAATTTTTGGGTATTTTCATTTACCCCTTGTCCGAAAAAAGATAAAAATTTACCGCCACCATCCCATGCTGTTTTAACAACAATTCCTGCAATACTTTTTTCGGCAATATCGATTAAAAAAGGTTCTAATCCAGTAATCATATTATCCTATATTTAAAAATAAGTAAGGTGGGCAATGCCCACCCTACAATTAATCAAACCAACCAATCTCTTGATTAGTTAATTCTTTTTGTTGACTGGCAGAAGGTGGAGAAGTATATGCTTCTAACTCTCTTGCTTGTCTCGCTAAAACAGATTCTTGGGCTGCTTTTTTCGAGGCAACAATTTGCTGAGATTTAGGAGCAGGTTGTATCGTTGTTTTTGCTTGATTTAGTTCAGCTTGCAAAGATTCAATGATTTGTTCCTTTTCTGCTAATTGAGCCGTTATTTCATCTTTTTGTTGCAGTTGAGCGTATAATTTCTCGACTAACTGTTTTTGTTCATTAACTTCAGTTTTATGTTGCTCAGCTTGGGTTAATTGCTCTTGAAGATGACTGACTAATTCATCTTTTTGTTTAACATCAGTTTCTAAAGCATTTATCTGAGTTTGTAAAGTATTAACCCGCTCTTTCTCAGCATCTAAAGTAGTTGTTAATTCAGTCACAAGCTCATCAAGTTGTGCTTTCGTCATACGACTGCGACTGCTGGCAGAACTTGTAGAAATATCAATAGTTTCTAAGGTTTCCTCAACCGTTTCAGAAGCCAAAGTTTCAAGTTTAGGATTTTGTGTCGCTTCATTGCGAATTAAATCAGATAATCGTTGTTTTGTCATAATTTATTCCAATCTCGTTGTAATTCTTCCACGACACGGCGATAGTCTGCTTGAGCTTCCTTAGCATTTTTGCCGTGCCATTCTGTAATAGGAACCCCGTCTAAAACAGCCCGTTCATGAGCTTTATATTGACGTACAAAAGCATGACAAGCGGGAATACCTAACTCTAAGAGGGTATTTTGAGCCTCTAGGGTTTCCTTTAAACTGCGGGAGTCCACCTTAGTTAATAATACCCGATGGGCAATCTTAAAAGGCATTACTGCTGTTCTCACCGTCTCAATGAGTGCCGTTAAATCCATCGCTGCGGGAGGTGTGGGCAAAACCAAGTAATCAGCAGAAGAAATAACCGCCTGTAGAGCTTCTGAACGCAATGCTGGAGGCGTATCAACCACAATTAAATCATAATCTTGTATTTGACGGAGTTTTTCTAATAGTTTTGGGTTAGTTTCTTCCGTTAAATCAAAATTAACCCCATCTTTATGCCGTTGTGTCCACCAAGTCGCTGAAGCTTGGGGATCAGCATCTACAAAAAGAACGTTATGTTTCTCCGCTAAAATAGCCGCAATATTAACAGCAGTCGTCGTTTTTCCTACTCCACCTTTCCCATTGATAATGGCGACAACCGTTGTTTGTGATGAATCTGATGCGATGGTATTTTTTCCCTGACTCATGCTGCCTCTCAACCCATGAGTGAATTATCTCACCTTATCACAAGGATTCACCCTTATTGTGGAAGATTGCTATAGCATAGAAAAATGTGAGTGCTAGAAATCAGCAACCTGGGAGAGCATCGTGAATAATTATCCCCCAAAACTATTATGGCTAAATAACTCTGGTTTAGGCTGTTTATTAAATTTAATTGTCTTAGGACTATTATTCGGGGCAGTGGGTTTAGGTTGGGTGGTCAACGGGTTTTTAATTCTGTTAGGGATTATTATTGTTACCCCGGCGATCGCCTTTTGGGTATTGCGCTGGTGGGTACAAAGGAACTTAGTGGAAGATCAATGTCCTGTCTGTAGTTATGAGTTTACGGGGTTTAATAACACAGAATGCCGTTGTCCGAATTGTGGGGAAGCCCTACAAATTCAAGACCGCCATTTTCAGCGTATTACCCCGCCAGGCACCATTGATGTCGAGGCGATCGATGTCTCGGTTAAGCAAATAGAAGATCGGGGATCGCCCTGATCTTCCGTCCAACTGTTACATAATTTAAAGTTCTGTGACTATTTTCATAAGTATCTCCTACCTGTGCGGTAAACTAACCCTTAATCCCGACTGTTTTAAGTAGGAGAACACTCGGTTTAAGGAGCCGAAAACTCAATGTCACACAAAGTTAACATCTACGATACCTGCATTGGTTGTACTCAATGTGTCCGCGCTTGTCCCCTGGATGTCTTAGAAATGGTTCCTTGGGATGGTTGTAAAGCTGCCCAAATTGCCGCTTCCCCTCGCACAGAAGACTGTGTGGGTTGCAAACGCTGCGAAACAGCCTGTCCTACCGATTTCTTAAGCATCCGTGTTTATCTTGGAGCGGAAACCACCCGCAGTATGGGACTGGCTTACTAACAAACTTGGAATTAAGCTGGTCATCATTAACACACTTTTAAGTACCTATTAAGTTCAAAATCATGAGGGAGTTCTTTATTCCCTCTTTTTTTTTTGTTTTTATAGGAGGACTGGAGATTCTTGCTAGAATTAAGTCATAAAAATCATAATTTTTCAATGATCAATGAAGTCAAGTCTCAAAATACAAAACAATTGTCACTTTTTCCTGGTATCAATCATCGAAAAGTCATTAAACCTTCTCCTGTCCTAAAATGGGCGGGCGGAAAAACCCAATTATTACCAGAAATTCAACAGAAATATCCTGTTAAACTTCAACAGGGAAAAATCACGACTTATTTAGAACCTTTTTTCGGTGGTGGGGCCGTATTTTTTGATGTTTATTCTCAGTTTAAAATTGAGAAAGCTTATCTATTTGATAAAAATCCAGAATTGATTATTCTTTATAAAGTTATTCAAAATGATGTTGAGCATTTAATTGATAAATTATCGATACTAGAAAAAGATTATCTAAGTTTAACGCCTGAAAAAAGAAGTGATTTTTATTATCAAGCTAGAAAATCCTATAATATTTTTGATAAAAATACTGATGCAAATTATTATAATCGAGATTGGATAGAAAGGGCTGCTTATACTATTTTTCTCAATAAAACTTGTTTTAATGGTTTATATAGAGTCAATAGTAAAGGTCATTTTAATGTTCCCATAGGTCGTTATAAAAATCCCAAAATACTCCATGAGAATAATCTAAAAGCAGTCAATCAAGCGTTTAAAATTGCTGAAATTCAACACAAAGATTTCTCTGAAGTGCTTAACTATGCTAATAAATCTACTTTTATTTATTATGATCCGCCCTATCGTCCCATTAGTCAAACAGCGAGTTTTAATGCTTATAGTTCCTTAGATTTTAATGATGATGAACAACGGCGGTTAAGAGATGTATTTATCACAGCTTCAAATAAAGGAGCGTTACAAATACTCAGTAATTCAGATCCGACAAATTATGTAGATGATCCTTTCTTTGATGAATTATATCAGGAGTTTAATATTAATCGCATTGCTGCTTCAAGAATGATTAATTCTAAAGGAAATAGTCGAGGCAAAATCAGAGAAATTCTTGTAACCAACTACTAGGAATATATGAAATATAGTTATATCTTTTCTGAAATACTTAATTGTCAGACTTCGGAGCAAGTATTTGATTATCTTATCAATAACTTAAAGGAGTCTATCTTAAAATGGGATTATTTTGTTAACTGGGAAAAAGTTAATTGTAATTTCCGTGATGTAGAAATCAGTCTCAATCTTTTAAACTATTTAATTGGCAAAGAAAATATAGAACAAGAAGCTAAACGTCTATTTCAAGAACACCCTAAATTAGTGTATATTGTTCCCGCTTTAATTGCCTATCGAGATAAATCTGTCAAAATTTTAACTGAGTATAAATCTGGCCAATTTCAGTATCAAGGATTTGATTTTAACAATAAGACAAAAATAACTGATGAAGTCATTGAGAAAGCAATTATTTTTTTGAGACAAACAGGATTTTTAAATCAAATAGAATCTCAACAAATAAAATCACTTCCTGATTATTTTTTAGGCGTAGAAGTTGGACTTGATACTAATGGAAGAAAAAATCGTAGTGGAAAAGCAATGGAGGAAATTATAGAATATTTTATTGATTCAATTTGTCAGCATCATGACTTTGAATATATTTCTCAAGCAACATCTGACAAGATAAAGAAAAAATTTAATAAGCATCTAACGGTTAAAAATTCAGCTAAAAAGATTGATTTTGCTATCAATACACCTAATAAACTATTCTTAATTGAAACTAATTTTTATGGAGGAGGGGGATCAAAACTAAAAGCAACAGCAGGAGAATATAGTGACATCTTTATTCAATGGCAAAATGATGGTCATCAATTCATTTGGGTAACAGATGGAGTCGGTTGGTTAACGGCTAAAAAACCTTTGCGGGATGCGTTCAATAAAATTGATTATATTCTCAACCTCAATATGATTCAAGCAGGAGTTTTAGAAGCATTAATTATAGAGAAACGTTAGAAAAATGAATTTATAGGGCCCCTTTCATGACTCAATCCTTTGATGTAGGGGTCAACAACTGTTAACCCCTCCTTACCTAAAAATCAATTTAAGTCGTTAAACCAAAGTTGTTAAACATTGGAATAGACGGTATTGCGTAAAATAGTGTAACCTTTGATTAATTCTCGAATACCCCGACCTAAAGGCCATTCAGGTTCAAATCCGGTTTTGAGAATACGAGCATTAGAAACAATATAATCCCGTTTATCAGGATCTTCCCCAATGGGAGCTTCTAAATACACAAATTTGGGTAAATACTTTTTAATTTCAGCGCACAATTCCAACTTAGATAAATTGGCATCCTCTAACCCCACATTATAGGGTTTACCCTTCATGGTTTCAAAATTTTCTATCCCATGAACAAAGGCTTTTGCCACATCCCGAATATGGATATAATTGCGCTTAAAATGCCCTTCAAAAATGACTACTGCCCGATCATAAAAAGCACGGTAAACAAAATCATTAACCAATAAATCAACCCTCATCCGAGGGGACATCCCGAAGACTGTAGCGAGTCGGAAAGTGATACTATTTTCCCGCTCTAAAACCGCCTTTTCTGCGTCAACTTTTGTCGTACCATAGAGAGAAATAGGACGTAACGGAGACTCCTCTGTACAGAATTTCCCTGCTTCCCCAATACCATAACCACTATTGGTAACAGGCATTAAAATTCGTTGCTCTGGACTTGCCAAATCACAAATCATTTTAACCGCTTCATAATTAATAGTTTTGGTGCCAATTTCATCCCGACTACAAAGAGGCGCACCGACTAACGCGGCCAAGGGGATAATAATATCAGCGTCTTTGAGTAATTCTTTGATCAAAGACTCCTTACGACAGTCGCCCCGTACCACATTAAAGGTATCGTAATGACAGCAATCAGCCAAACTATTTTGACCAAACATAAAACTGTCTAAAACCGTTACTTCGTAGCCCTTAGCTAATAAGGTTGGGGTTAAAATTGAGCCAATATAGCCGGCCCCGCCTGTGATTAAAATTTTCATCGGAAATTTAGGTAGAAACCCCGTCCTTCTTGCCTCAATCGCTCTACTTAGGGAGACCCCAAGACCGCGTTGAGCCGATTTTAGGACGGCTTTATATTTTTAACCTAACATATTCACACAAACCATGCTAGTATGTGAGGTATGACTGAACGTGCTTACAAGTTTCGCTTTTACCCAACCACCGAGCAAGAACACCTTTTGCGACGGACAATGGGGTGTGTCCGATTAGTCTACAACAAGGCTTTAGCGACACGCACCGCAGGTTGGTATGAAAAGCAAGAACGAATAGGCTACGCTCAAACTTCGAGCTTGTTAACTGAGTGGAAAAAGCAAGAAGACTTAGATTTTCTCAATGAGGTTAGCTGTGTCCCATTACAGCAGACCTTGAGACATCTTAATACTGCTTTTACTAATTTTTGGGCGAAAAAAACCAAATATCCCAACTTCAAGAAAAAAAGAAATGGTGGCAATGCTGAGTTTACTCGTTCCGCTTTTAAGTGGAAGGATGAGCAGCTTTGGCTGGCTAAGTGCAAAGAACCACTTAATATTGTTTGGAGTCGTTACATCCCCAATGATTGTAAACCCTCAACAGTAACAGTTAAGCTCGACCCATCAGGTCGTTGGTTTGTCTCAATATTAGTTATTGACCCAACAATTAAGCTATTACCCAAAACAGACAAAAAAATAGGCATAGATGTAGGGATCACTAGCTTAATTGCTACTAGCGACGGGAAAAAAGTGTCTAATCCTAAGCACTTTAAGAGTTTGTACAAAAAGCTTATAAGAAAGCAAAAGGCATTGAGTCGGAAAACCAAAGGCTCAAATAACCGATATAAAGCTTGTCTTGAAGTCGCTAAAGTTCACGCTCAAATTAAAGATTCTCGTACCGACTTCCTGCACAAGTTAACAACGAAACTTGTGCAGGAGAATGACCTAATTGCCATTGAGGATTTAGCTATCCAAAATATGGTTAAAAACCATAAGTTAGCTAGAGCGATTAGTGACGCTAGTTGGGGAGAATTTAACCGACAACTAGAATACAAGTGTCAATGGTACGGGAAAGAATTAATTAAGATTGATCGCTATTTTCCTAGTAGCAAACGCTGTGAAAAATGTGGTTACATAGTCGAAAAACTGCCGTTAAAGATCCGTGAATGGGAATGCCCCGAATGTGGGGCAAACCATGACCGCGATCTCAATGCAAGTCGCAATATTTTGGCCGCAGGGCTTGCGGTGTCAGTCTGTGGAGCGACCATAAGACCCAAACAGAGTAAATCTGTGAAGGCAGGTGCATTGAAGCAGAAACCCAAATTGTGAGGTTTGGGAATCCGCGCCTTAGAACGGCGCGGGTGGATGTCAAAGATGAGTCTGTAATCCTATGTCTGAACCTTGTTGAACTGCTGTGAGATAATGATGAATGGTTTCATCCGTATTGCCAGCAAAACGAATTTTACCGCGATCTAGCCAAATTGCGCGATCGCAAGATTGTTGAATAAACTCTAATCCGTGGGAAACCACCAAAATAGTTGTATTGTTGCCCCAAAGTTTATCCATCCGTTTTTGGCATTTATTTTTAAAGCTTTCATCCCCGACAGATAAGACTTCATCGAGAATTAAAATATCTGGTTCCACATCCGTGGCGATCGCAAACCCTAAACGGGCTGTCATCCCTGATGAGAGAGCTTTGACGGGGGATAATTCATAGTCAGTCAAATCCGCAAAGTCCAAAATTGAACCGACACGGCCTTTCATTTCTTGACGAGAAAAACCTAACATCACCCCATAGAGAATAATATTATCTATGACCGATAATTCTCCGTCAAATCCTGCCCCTAACTCAATCAGTGGGGCAATTTCCCCTTTGACGCGAATTTGTCCCGATGAGGGCTGTAAAATTCCCGTAATGACTTTAAGCAGGGTGGATTTTCCCGAACCATTGGAACCAATAATCCCGATTTTTTCACCGCAGTTGACCGTTAAATCAATCTTGTCAAGAATTAATTTTTTGGATGGTTGGCGGTACTTTCCCTCCAGCATGGATAAGACAGTTTTCTTCAAATCGTAAGAAAACTCTTCTTGGGTTCTACGCCACAGAGAAACTTGATCCAGTCTAATTACTTCTATCATTTAACCTATTAAAGCAAATCCATAAAATTCTTTTCCCAGGCCCGGAAACAAATCCAACCTAACCCCAAGAGAATAAACCCATTGAACAATGAATGTCCAATTAAATGAAGATCTGGAAAATCCCCTGTAAGGGAAATCTGGCGGATACTTCCAATAATTGGGACTAGGGGGTTGAGGAGTAAAAAGGATTGCACCGCTTTGGGGACAATTTCAACCGGATAAAAAACGGGTGAGCTAATCCACAGCACAAAACAAACTAATTCGTAAAAATAGGGCAAATCTCGAAAGAAAACATACAAAGCACTCACTAAAAACCCCACTCCGGTACAAACCAGACTGAGAGCAATAATAGGAAAAATTAAGGCGATGATATTCAGGGGATTTTTAGAAATAAATAGGGTTACAATTGCTAATAAGGGTAAAGGCCCCATGACAAATTGAAAGACATTAGCCACAACCATAGAGACAGGAAAAATGGTCATGGGAAGGCGAACTTTATTAAGGAGTGACCCATTCCCAACCACACTGGACAAAGCTTGGGTCGTAGCAGATGAGAAAAAATTGATAACAATTAGCCCCGTAAATGCCGCTAAAATATAGTTTAGGGTTGAATTGTCAAAATAACTGGCAAAAGTTGCGCCAAAAATCGCCGTGTAGAGGCCTGTCATAATCAGGGGATTGAGCAATGACCAATAAACCCCTAAAAACGAGCCTCGATAGCGTCCTTTTAAATTTCGTTCTACTAAAATGTGTAGTAGCTCAAGATATCGCTTCATCGACGATCCCTGGAGGCTTGTTTTTAGTGATAAGGTCATAATAGAGATTGATTGATGACAGGTCAGGATTTAAAGGCGTATTGTATTAAATGTCAGGTACATTTGTCGAGTTGTTCCCTCATAGTACGATAAAACTTTCTTCTTCACCCAACCCTCAAAGAGCGATAAGATGAGGCCAGATTCCGCTACACTTAGGAATGATTCATTAGCATATTAGTGTAATTGGGAATGGAAATCGGGCAGAAAGTTCAAGTAATTCGTCTTAGAGATCGTGTCTCCGGTGAAGTTGTCAATAAGCTTGGCAAACAAGGCATCATCAAAGACTTTAAAATGACAGATGGTAGCGGCATTGGTGCCGTGGTTGAGTTTGCCGATAAAACCGCTACTTGGTTTTTTGGGGATGAACTCAAACCCGTTGAATAATCACGAGAACCCTTATTAATTCTCATGGCTTTGATTTTGACCTTTTTAGGAAAAGGCGGTAGCGGTTGCTCTACAGTGGCGATCGCTACAGCTAAAAAGTTAGCATTGGCTGGCTCTCGCGTTCTGCTTGTCTCTCAAGATTCGACTCCGGTCTTAACTACCTTACTCGGTACGTCAGTAGACTCCTCCCCCACGGAAGTCACGAACAATCTTCAGGTGGTTTCCTTACAATCTGCTCAACTCCTATCACAAGGTTGGGAAGATGTCAAGGATCTAGAAGCAAAATATTTGCGATCGCCGACTCTCAAAAATGTCTACGGGCAAGAATTGGGGATTTTACCAGGGATGGATGGGGCCTTAGCCCTTAATTCCCTGCGAGAATACGACAAAAGCGGCAAATATGATGTCATCATCTATGACGGCGATAGTGCCTTAAATACCCTCCGAATGTTTGGCATTCCAGAGATTTTCAGTTGGTATATACGGCGGTTTCGTCAGATATTTACCGAGTCAGATGTGGGTAAAGCTTTATCTCCTTTTGTCCAACCCATTACCAGTGCCATTTTAAATGTGTCCTGGAGTGCGGATGATTTAGCCGATACCCAGGCTAATGACATCCTAGAGGCCGGAAAGGCTGCTTTGGGGGATGGCCAGCGCGTCGCTGCTTATTTAGTGACCACAGAAGATGAACTGGCGATCGCATCAGCTAAATATTTTTGGGGAGGGGCCCAACAAGTGGGCTTAACGGTGAGAGGAGTTATCCTCAACCAAGGGCAAGAAAACAACCCCTTAGCCGCAGAATTTGACCCCTTAAAGGTGTCTAACCTACCTCAAAGGTCGCTTGATAACTGGCAACCTTTAATGGATGCCCTACCGGACTTTTTAGGCGAATCTCAAGTCCCTAAACCTGTGACCATTGATCTTGCGGCCCGCCAAGTCAAGGTATTTTTACCTGGATTTGCCAAAAATCAAGTCAAGTTAACCCAATATGGCCCAGAATTAACCATTGAAGCGGGAGATCAACGGCGCAATATTGAGTTACCCTCTCCTCTCGCGGGACAGTCGGTAAAAGGGGCAAAGTTCCAAAATCATTATCTAATTGTTTCTCTGTAAAGTGTTCTCTAGGGGCATCATTGCCCCTAATATTATTATTAAAATTAATTGCTTATGTCTGACTCCTCTACCACTAATGCGACTGAAAAAGGCGGAAAAACCCGTCAATTATTAGGCATGAAGGGGGCTACCTCTGGGGAAACCTCTATCTGGAAGTTAAGATTACAGTTAATGAAGCCCATCACCTGGATACCCTTAATTTGGGGTGTTGTCTGTGGTGCAGCATCTTCGGGGGGCTATAGCTGGACACCAGAAGATTTTCTGAGGGCTGCGGCTTGTATGTTATTGTCAGGCCCTTTAATGGCCGGATATACCCAAACTCTCAATGATTTTTATGACAGGGAAATAGATGCTATTAATGAACCCTATCGCCCCATTCCGTCGGGTGCTATTTCGGTGCCGCAGGTTGTCACACAAATTTTCGTGTTATTAGGGGCAGGGTTAGCATTAGGCTATGGATTAGATGTTTGGGCTGGTCATGACTTCCCTATTATGCTTTGTTTGACTCTAGGGGGCGCATTTTTGGCCTATATCTATTCTGCTCCTCCCCTCAAGTTAAAGCAAAATGGTTGGTTAGGAAATTATGCTCTCGGTGCGAGTTATATCGCCTTACCTTGGTGGGCTGGCCATGCTTTATTTGGTGAGTTAAATTGGACAATAATTGTCTTAACTCTGTTTTATAGTTTGGCTGGTTTGGGTATTGCAGTGGTGAATGATTTTAAGAGTGTGGAAGGGGACAGTCAATTAGGCTTAAAATCTTTACCTGTAATGTTTGGGGTTAACACAGCAGCTTGGATTTGTGTGATTATGATTGATGTGTTTCAAGCAGGAATTGGAGCTTATTTAATCTATATTCATCAAAATCTTTATGCAGCAATTTTGCTGTTGTTGGTGATTCCTCAAATTACCTTTCAAGATATGTATTTTTTGCGTAACCCCTTAGAAAATGATGTTAAATATCAAGCCAGCGCACAACCTTTCTTAGTCTTAGGTATGTTAGTCGCAGGTTTAGCTTTGGGACACGCAGGAGTTTAACGAAGTCAGTGTTTTGGGGGTTAGGGAAAAATCAAACAAGTTTTGAATTGACCCTAACCCCTACACCCCAAGCCCTGTCCTCCCGTGAAAGCTTGTTGTCACCCCGTGAGGTCTGTTAGCCTTAAGCTACCCAGAATAATTAAATTAACCTTAAGACAAAAAAGAAATAATTGCTTCAGTTTTTAGACAAAATATATTCAGTCCATTATTGACATTTTAGAGAAGCATTTTCATAATAGGGTCTAGAGCCAATTGGCTCTAGTGAATTTTAACAACCCCTTTATTAAAGAGAGGAAACAATGAACGAGAATTTAGCTAAGCATCTTGGTCAAGTTGAAATTGCTGATCTTATTGAGGAATCAGTTGCGAATGCAGCCATCAGAAGACAGCAAGTTATGGAAGATTCTTTGATAGATGTTTCTGATGAAGAAGCCAAAAATGTTGAAGGAGGATTAGCTAATCCTATTCGTATCATTTTAGGGTTGATTTGGGATCTTGTTTAATCCATCGCTACAACCGAAAATTTATGGAGGATGTTGAGGTGCAACATCATCACTCAAATCAAATAACACTTTGCCCCAGTTCTCGACCAGAAATACCTGGCAGTGTTGCCTTTGGTGTTATCAGTGGAACAGTAGATAACCCCCGTGTTGCTTATCTCAAAAAACCTCAACCTGTAACGGAAGAATTAATCGCACTAGCAGCACCTGTAACACCAGCAGAGGTCTTTCGGACTGCTAGTTCTTGTGCTACTAATAAATGTCAGCATTTTGATGGTAGTAACTGTCGTTTAGCCCAGCGAGTAGTTGAGCAATTACCCATTGCTGAAACCCAATTACCTCCTTGTGCTATCCGAAAAGATTGTCGCTGGTTTCAACAAGAGGGAAAAGCAGCTTGTTTTCGGTGTCCCCAAATCATTACTGATAACTATAATGCTTCCAAATTAGTTCGTGAAGTATCAATGCCTACTACCATTGGAGAATAAAATTATGTCTCTCGAAAATGTGAGAGCTTTCTATGAAAGGTTAGCGCAAGATGAAACATTTCGCTCTGAACTTCAAGAACTAAAAAACCAAGGAGAATGTAGCCAATTTGTTCAGGAAGCTGGCTATAACTTCACCAAAGAAGAGTTTGAGAATTATACCTCTGAACTGTTAGAATCGAGTCTAGATGAAGGGGAATTAAAAGATCTCAATGAAAGAGAAATGGAACTCGTATTTGGTGGAGCTAGTGGCAATAAGCCATTGTACCCATTTCCCCCATTTCTTCGAGATCTTTTACCATCAAATGTTCCTTGGCCTCCTAAACCTTTTGAGCCTCCAATTGTTCCCCTTTATGGTGTAATTATTTCACCAGAATAACAGAATGTTTGAATCTCAATTACCTTGACTAATAATAAACAAAAAAGGAGTAAATCATGTCTTTAGCGCACGTCAAATCTTTCTACGAACAGCTTGCCAACGATGAAGCTTTCCGTACTCAAATTCAAAATGTTGAAACTAAAGAACAATGTAGCCAAATAGTTAAAGCTGCTGGCTATGATTTTACTTTAGAAGAGTATGAAGAATATACCTATCAATTGTTAGAATCTGCTGCTGGTGAGGGCGAAATTCAGGATTTAGGTGAAAAAGAATTAGCCGCCGTGTTTGGTGGAATGACTGGACGGCGAACAATTCAACCACTCTATGGTGTTATCTGGCCTCCTAAAGATTTGTATGCTCAGCCTCTTTATGGTGTGGTTATTTCTACAGATGAATAGAAGCATTTTCTGCACATCTTCCTAAGTAGGTAAGTTTGATGAAACAAATAAGGTAACGGTTTGTTGTTGGGCTTTAGCCCTTACACTAATGCGCTGAAGCGCAACAACAAACTATCTTATTTGTGTCAACCTACTTGAATCAAAATCAAAGATTTAGTTAAGCCGTTTAATCAAAAGAATTATGACAGAATATCGTCGAATTAGTTATGCTGTATGGGAAATTACCCTAAAATGTAACCTCGCTTGTCAACATTGTGGTTCCCGTGCTGGACATAATAGAACGGAAGAACTTTCAACCGAAGAAGCCTTAAATTTAGTTGAACAAATGGCTGAAGTTGGTATTAAGGAAGTCACCATAATTGGAGGGGAAGCATTTTTACGTCCAGACTGGTTAGA
Organism: Crocosphaera sp. XPORK-15E; assembly: GCF_034931425.1. Lineage (NCBI taxonomy): Bacteria > Bacillati > Cyanobacteriota > Cyanophyceae > Chroococcales > Aphanothecaceae > Crocosphaera > Crocosphaera sp. XPORK-15E. Next base: position 15,347 of record NZ_JAYGHQ010000016.1, on the reverse strand, counting down.
AATTGCCAAAGCTATTAATAAAGCAGGAATGGTTTGTGGTATGACCACTGGAGGTTATGGTATCACTTTAGAGACTGCTCATCGCATGAAAGAAGCGGGAATTAAGGTGGTTTCTGTTTCTGTTGATGGGTTAGAAGAAACCCATGACTATCAACGGGGAAAACAAGGCTCTTGGCAATGGGCTTTTAAAACCATGAGTCACCTAAAAGAAGCAGGAATTGCTTTTGGTTGTAATACCCAAATTAATCGTCTTTCAGCCCCAGAATTTCCCCTAATTTATGAGCGTCTGCGAGATGCAGGAATCTTTGCCTGGCAAATTCAATTGACTGTTCCTATGGGGAGGGCTGCTGATAATAATCATATCCTTTTACAACCTTATGAATTGTTAGATGTCTATCCAATGATAGCCAAGGTAGCACAACGAGCAAAACAAGAAGGAGTGAAAGTTCAAGCAGGTAATAATATTGGCTATTATGGCCCTTATGAAAGATTGCTGCGCGGGGGTGATGCTTGGTCATTTTGGCAGGGATGTAGTGCTGGACTTTCTACTTTAGGAATTGAAGCAGATGGAGCAATTAAAGGATGTCCTTCTTTGCCCACTACTGCCTATACTGGAGGGAATATTCGAGATTATTCTCTGAGAACAATTATTGAAGAAACTGAAGAATTACGGTTCAATTTAGGGGCAGGAACTCCTCAAGGAACTGATCATCTTTGGGGTTTTTGTAAAACCTGTGAATTTGCCGAATTATGTCGCGGTGGTTGCAGTTGGACGGCTCATGTTTTCTTTGATAAAAGAGGTAATAATCCTTACTGTCATCATCGCGCATTAACTCAAGAAAAACAAGAGATTCGGGAGCGAGTTGTTTTAAAACATCAAGCATCAGGAAATCCTTTTGATAATGGGGTATTTGAGTTAATTGAAGAACCTTTTAATAGTCCCTTACCCGAAGATGATAAACTACAGTTTACAGCCAATAAGATTCAATGGCCTGCTAGTTGGGAAAAAGAGGAAGATAAGACGTTATCTTTGGTAGGTTCTAGTTATTAATTTTGAGGTAAATAATCATGGAAAAAAGTTCAATTGAGTCTAATAATTTAGAAGAAAATTCAGGAAATGAAGAATTAAATCAACCCATTTTACCCCGTTCTGCTTGGAATAGTAATATTGCTTATTTACGGGCTTTATTTAAAGTTAAAAAGGCTTTAGATAAAGTTGAGGAAGAAGCAGGAATTTTAAGAGAATAGTTAGATTAGAAGTAGGGGCAACTCATGAATTGCTCCTACAGGTAGCGTCTGTGCGTAAGTCTTGTTCTATTAATTAGATTTGATATAAATCAAGTTTACTGCATCTGAATTGATCAAAAGCCTTCATGATTTTCCGAAGATAACTCATTCTTTATTGCTTATGTCACTGATTTTAAATTCCCAGAATATTTTTGATTATTTAATTGAACATAGACTTTTTACTGAGTCTGACAAAGCGAGTGCTAAAATTGAGCCAATTTTAGCTAAAAATTTCAATTTATTAATTAGTTTTTCCGATAATGGTAAACTTTTAGTTAAACAAGAAAGACATAATCAAGAAGGAAAAACTGCTGGTGAATTCTTAGGAGAATGGCGATTGCAAAAATTTTTACAAGATTTTTCAGAACTCAATGCTTTATGTCCTTATGTTCCTGAAATTGTCCATTTTGATCAGGATAATTCTATTCTAATTTGTAACTATCTTGAACATTATAGAGATTTAGCTGACTTTTACGCTAAAGAAGACTTATTTGCTCCAGTAATTGCATCTTCTTTGGGAACAATTTTAGCAATAATTCATCGTCAAACTTTCAACAATGAAGAATATAAAACATTCTTCTCTCATGATTTGGGAAGTCCAAATTCTAACCCAATATTAAAATCAATTCAAGGGTTAGAAAAAATTACTCCAGAAATATTTGGTGTAGTTCCCACTGATGGCTTAAAATTCTTTGCTCTTTACCAACGCTATGATAGTTTAGGAAAAGCGATCGCAGAATTGGGACAAGCATTAAATCCTATTTGTTTAACCCATAATGATCTAAAACTCAATAATATTCTCCTCTCAAATGATTGGCAAGAATCCGATAAAAATCTGGTTCGTTTAATTGATTGGGAACGATCAGGATGGGGAGATCCAGCTTTTGATTTAGGAATGTTAATGGGAGGTTATATACAAATTTGGCTCGGAAGTTTAGTAATTAGTCAATCTTTAACGATTGATGAATCTCTCCGTTTAGCAACAACTCCTTTAGAATTATTACAACCTTCTATTGCTGCCTTATACCTTGCCTATTTTCATACTTTTCCCGAAATTATAGAACATAAACCTGATTTCTTAAAACGAGTGATTCAATGTGCTGGTTTTGCTTTAATTGGACAAATTCAGGCAATGATTCAATATCAAAAATCTTTTGGAAATACAGGAATTGCAATGCTTCAGGTTGCTAAAACTTTGCTAAGTCGTCCCACCCAATCAATACCTACTCTTTTTGGTAGTGCTACCTCCCAATTACCTCAGCCTAATTCTGTTATTATTTAACTAATACTTTGGAACCTAAATAATTATGCAATCCCTTGATTCTCTCCTCGTTCAACAGTCTAATAAAATCGGTGATAAATTACTTCAAGTTCTCACCGATATTGTTAACAAGGTTGAAATTAAACCTAATTTTTCTATTCGTCACCCTAATTATAAACCCTTTGAACTTCCTGCTGAAGTCGTTTGTCGTTTTGAGAATCTTCCTGAACAAATTAAACAAAAATATTTGAGTTTACAATTACAAAGTTTTTTGTATGGAATCTATTATAATGGCTCAATGCGAACGGACTTAGCACTGGATAAAGAAACAGATAATAGACCCATTAATTTAGAAAATAATACCTTCTTAGGGGTGGATTTAGAATTTTATGATCAATTACATCAAAGTAATCAAGGAGAGGGTTATTTTGACTCAGGTTGGTTGATTTTAAAAGAGGAAGAAGATGGGGGATTAACTGTTAGTAAAGGAGATTTAAACTTATATATTGAGCGAGATAAATATTTACAAACCTTTGAAAAATCGGCGGTAGTAGGTGATTTAGTGGCGATAAAAATGCCTAAAAATTTGGTACAAAATGGCTTTTATATGGCAGTAGGAAATGAAGGTCATCAAACCATTAAAACGTCTCCCAATGAATCGGTAATTGTTCGCATTTATTTTAATTTAACTCCTCCAGGATCTATTAAGGTAATGGCAAGTTTAACGCAACAGTTAAATAACCTAAAAATACCCTTTAGTTTTAAGGTTTTATATAATCCCGAAGATTACCAACGTTATGATTCAGGAGTCTTATATTTTGACAAGGAAAATTATCAGAAAATCAAAGTAATTTTAGAGAACATTTATCACGAACATCAAGGCTATTTTAAGCCAGAAATTCCCTTGTTTACCTTGGAAATTGCACCAGGTTTAGGATTAGCAGAAGAACCTGATAAAAAGTTTTTTCAAAAGGAAAGTTTTGGGATGAACCGTTGTCAGATAATTGCCAATGGGTTACTAAAAGCTTGGTATAATGGAGATAATTCTCCTGAAGGACGAATGAAAGCAATTTTTGAGCAGTTTTCTCAACTAAGCATTGATTTACAATATAGCTATCTTAATAGTGAATCTGAGAATATATATGATCAAGTTTCTATGTTAGACTAGCATAGTAAATCGGAAAAAAAGATTTTTTGTCTGAATATCTCTATTAGTAGGAGAAACCTAATGTCACAATCTATTACTATTAGCTCTGAGGATATCCTGAATGAAGTTAAGCTATCATTAAAAACCCCTGAGCTAGTAGAAGGAATTATCCGTCGTAAAGTAATAGAAAATGCAGTAAAAGAAGTTGGTATTACGATAGAAACTGAAGAACTTCAACAAATTGCCGACAAGTACCGAATAATGTATGGACTTCATAGTGCCGATGACACCTATGCTTGGATGGAAAAAAATAATCTGTCTCTAGATGATTTTGAAGAATTGGTTTACAATTTTACGCTTTCTTCAAAATTAGGTGTTCACCTGTTTTCAGATAAAATTGAGCCATATTTTTATGAAAATCAATTGAATTATGCTGGTGTGGTGATGTATGAAGTTGTTTTAGATGATGAAGATTTAGCCCTGGAATTATTCTATGCTATTGAGGAAGGAGAAACGACTTTCTATGATGTCGCTCATCAATATATTGAGGATAAAGAGTTACGTCGCAAAGGGGGATATCGAGGAATATTGTATCGTAAGGATTTGAAGCCTGATATTTCTGCTGCTGTTTTTGCAGCTAAACCTCCCCAGGTTCTTAAACCGATTGTAACTTCTAAAGGGGTACATTTAGTTTTTGTGGAGGAGATTATTCAACGAGAATTAGATAATTGGCTTCGTAATAAAATCGCTAATGATTTGTTTAATGAATGGATAGATAGAACCCTTACACAATTCAAATCTGATAACAACATTGAGATTATTTAACTCACTATTACTAAGAAAATAAATGCTTTTTGAGCAGGTAAATAAGTTTATATACAGTCTGAGTTAAATACAGTTATGAGATAATTTTTCAGGTTATCTCATAACTAACATTTTTTATTTATAGTTAAAAGGGATAAGGAATAGAAAAAATCAATTCTCCTCTAAATATCTTATCCCTAACAGTGATTTCTTACCACTCGACGCATAAACCAGTCCAGAGAATCCAGACGCGTCCACCACCTAATGTATTACCCATTTCTTGTTCGGTCAAATCTTGGAGGTAGCTTTCAGAATCAGAAAATAAGTCAGCACCAACAGTGTGTAAGTCAGAGATTTTAATGTTAGACATTTTTCAATTCCTCATTGAATAAAATTGCTTGAACTGGAATTAGACTTGTTTCTGTCCTTTCCTGTTAATATTATGCCCTAAGTTTTTCGAGCATGGCAAGGTATAAAACAACTTAAAAAGGAAATAATTAATACACTTAAATTATGATTTTCACCAAACTAGCTGTCTGAATTGATTAAAATGACACCAAAATTCAGTCAATTCAATATAAACACATGATTTTTGAAGAAATAACTATAACATTTATTTCCTTTTTTTTCTGGACAGCAATAAGTCGTCGCATATAAACAAACGACTCTGTATGAAGAAATATTAAGACAGCTTGGCGTTAAATTTGGTAAGTGGCTAAAAAAAATAACTTCTGCGATCGCTGATTAAATAATGGTATTTTTTCCTTGAAATCTTCCTATTTAATAGGAATATAAATTCTGACTTTAAGTTAAGTCATTATCAATATTTTCCCTAAGCCAATTTTTAAAGTTTCTGATGGCTTCACTTCTACCAAGCTGTTGACTTTGCCGAACATATTGATTGATTAATTCAACAATAGGGATATTGGGAAAATTCGGACTGGTTAAAGACTCAATATATTCCCCTTCTTGTAACAAATTAATTTGTAAACCACTTTGAGTATAACGCCAAAGTTCAGGAACACCTAAAAGTCGATAATTATCTAAATGGGTACGGGAAGTAATATCAATTTCTATGACTAAATCTGGAGGAGGATCAATTTCTAAATTCAGTTTATTTTTGCCAATAACAGCTTGATAGTTTTTAATATAAAAACAAGCATCAGGTTCGACTGCTTGATTCATAAGCTCGTTTTTAAATGTAGTTGATCCTAGGGGTTCAAAATTAATGTTTTGTGCATCTAAGAGAATTTTAATAATATCTCCAATGATTTCTTTATCCTTTTCATGTTCAGGTAAAGGTACCATAATTTCTAAGAATCCGTTACTGTAGGATAATCTTGAAGCACGACTTTCTCCTAATTCTGACAAGATTTCCTCAAATGTTTGCCAGTCAAGCTCTTTTAAAAGTAATTGTTGACCGGGATTTACGATAATTTTTTCTAAGGCTAATTGCATGGCTTTAGCTGGAAATGTTTATTTCTTAATTTAATTATATCAGAACCAGATGAACCCAGGAAAAATAAATTGAAGATACTTTTTATAATCAAAAAAATTGATGTACTAATATTTGATTTTAATTTAAGTCATGATCAATATTTTCCCTAAGCCAATTTTTAAAGTTTCTGATAGCTTCACTTCGACCAAACTCTTGACTTTGTTCAACATATTGATTAATCAATTTAACAATAGGGATATTGGGAAAATTCGGACTGGTTAAAGACTCAATATATTCCCCTTCTTGTAACAAATTAATTTGTAAACCACTTTGAGTATAACGCCAAAGTTCAGGAACACCTAAAAGTCGATAATTATCTAAATGGGTACGGGAAGTAATATCAATTTCTATGACTAAATCTGGAGGAGGATCAATTTCTAAATTCAGTTTATTTTTGCCAATAACAGCTTGATAGTTTTTAATATAAAAACAAGCATCAGGTTCGACTGCTTGATTCATAAGCTCGTTTTTAAATGTAGTTGATCCTAGGGGTTCAAAATTAATGTTTTGTGCATCTAAGAGAATTTTAATAATATCTCCAATGATTTCTTTATCCTTTTCATGTTCAGGTAAAGGTACCATAATTTCTAAGAATCCGTTACTGTAGGATAATCTAGAAGCACGACTTTCTCCTAATTCTGATAATATTGTCTCAAATTTTTGCCAGTTAAGCTCTTTTAAAAGTAATTGCTGGCCGGGATGAACTATTATTTGTTCTAAGACTAATTGCATGGCTTTAGCTGAAAATTTTGATTTCTTAATTTAATTATATCAGAACCAGATAATCTAGACTCCAACCATAAGCTTGAGTAGTCGGTTGGGTTAAACTATATTAAACCCAACCGCATTTTTCTTAGTATTAAAGTATGTTTTTTGACTCAACCTACTGTAGTGATCACCTAAAGTTTAAATCCTCCATTCTGCAACTTCTTAAAGGGATCAAGAACAAAATCAATTAGGCGACGTTGACGCACAATAACTTCTGCGGTTGCTGTATCTCCAGGACGTAAATTAATACATTCTTTAGGGGTTGGCATACAAGTTTTGTTAAGTTCAATTTTCAAGTCATAAGCTAAAACTTTACCATCAGGAGTATCTATCTCTGACGTAGTTGGAGAAACCTCGATTAATTTCCCTTCAATAATCCCAAAATCTTGAAAAGGAAAAGCATCAAACTTCATTTTAACAGACATTCCTTTAGTAACAGAACCACTTTCCGTTGTGGCCATTTGCGCTCGTAAAATCAATGCTGTTCCTTGGGGTGCAATCTCTAAAAGTCGATTTCCTGGTTGAACAACTGCCCCCTCAGCTTCAATCGGTAAATGAAAAACTGTACCTGCAATGGGAGATTTAACCACCCGTTGACTTAACTGAAACTGTAAGCTTTCTAGTTGACTTTTAGTTTGTTTTATGTCTGATTTTAAGGTACTTATTTCCGTTTGCAGATTATTGATTTCTTCTTTATTTTTAAGCAAAGAAAGTTCACCTGAACCCATCAAACTATCAGAACCATTTTCTTGCTCTTTTAGCCTTAACTCAGCTTCTTTGATGTCAGCTTTTGCTTGTTTAAGGGTGCGTTCATAACTGCTTATTTGCTCCGCTAAACGGTGTTTTGATTGTTGAATATCAGACTTTGATTGCTCATAAACTTTTTTCCTTTCTTGTACAGAATCTTCTCTTTCCACTACCTGAATTTGTGAAACAATACCTTCTTCAACTGCAGACTCATAACGATCTTTGACTCCTTCCGCATTTTTTAACTGAATTTCCGCTAATTTAATTTCTCCTAGATTATGTGCTAAATCCTGTTTAGCTTGATTAACTTGTGCTTGTTTTTCTTCCTTCTGTAACCCATAGGCATTTCTCAACATATCAAGGTTCTGTTTAGCTTGATTAACCTGGGCTAATTTTTCTAATTTTTGAGCTTGATTTTGTTGTTGTTGAGTCTGATAAACTAACTGTAATTGTTTCTCCAGAATCTTTAATTGATGTAACCTTTGTTCTTGTCCTTCGAGTTTATTTTGTTGTTGTTTTAAATCAGCTTGGATTAACTCAGATTCAATTTCAATTAAACTTTGTCCTGGTTTAACAATATCTCCTTCTTTTACATTAATTAAAGATACCTTTCCCGTCACAGGAGCATCTAATTTTAGGGTTGTTCCCTTGGGTTCCAATTTACCGATCGCGGTTCCGGTTTCATCCACTTTAGCTAACATGGCCCAAGGTAAAACAATAGTAACAAAAATAACCAAAAAGTAGAGTAGTCCCCTTGTCCAAACACGAGGTAATGTCTCTAGGAGATCTTTCGTTGAATTAGACCAATCATCCTGATAATTAGTTTCAGTTTCCGTAACTTGAGAGATTAACAGATCATCTTGAGATAACTCATCTGGAGATTCCTGGGGAATGTGTCCATTATTAACTGCGTTAGTCATAAGGTTAGTCCAAAAATAAAAAAACAATAAGGTAAAATTTAAGCAACTGTATCTAATTGTTGTTGATTAAGGTAATGATAATGACCCCGTTTAGCCATTAATTTTTCGTGGGTTCCACTCTCAATTAATATCCCTCTATCCAGCACTAAAATTAAGTCTGCTTTACGCACCGTAGAAAGGCGATGAGCAATAACTAAAGTGGTTTGATGACTAAGAATAGAGTTAAGATTAGTTTGAATAATGCGCTCTGATTCTGCATCTAAATGAGAGGTCGCTTCATCTAAAATTAAAAGGCGAGGGCTGCCTAATAAAGCACGGGCGATCGCTAACCGTTGCCGTTGTCCTCCTGATAGCATTCCTCCCCCTTCTCCGATTTGGGTTTCGTACCCCATTGGTAGTTTTTTAATAAACTCATCAGCCCCTGCTAAGTTAGCCGCCTCCATAATTTCTTCTAGGGTAGAATCAGGATGGGCTAAACTAATATTGTCTCGAATTGTTCCCCCAAAAAGAAAGGTATCTTGATCCACCACACCAATTTGTTGTCTCAAGGAACTTAGGGACAAACTATTGAGATCTTGTCCATCAATTAATATTTTACCATCTGTAGGGGGATAAAGTCCTAAAACTAGCTTAGAAATGGTGGTTTTACCCGAACCACTGCGCCCCACTAAGGCCACCGTTTGACCAGGTTTTATCTCAAAACTAAGATTTTCTAGGACGTTTAAATCACTTTCTGGATGATAACGAAAGGTGACATTATCAAAGCGAATATTCCCTCTGATTTTTGGTAATATTTGTCGTGATTGGTTTTGTAAATCTTCTTCGGGTTCGTAGTCAAGAACATCATTAAGCCTTTCAACCGCAATCATAACTTCTTGTAATTGTTCCCATAATACAGTCAGTCTTTGGAAGGGACGAATAACATTACCAAATAGCATATTAAATGCCACTAATTGCCCAATAGTTAATTGATTTTGAATGACTAACCATGCACCATACCAAAGTAACCCTGTGGTTGCTAAAGCTTCAATACCATTACTAAAAATTTGGAGACGGTTGCCAATAACTTGCCCAGAAAATTGCGTGGTAATTTCTTTATGTAACAGTTCTTCCCAATGCCAACGAACAGTTCTTTCAACGGCACTCGATTTGACAGTACGAATCCCGCTAAGGGCTTCAATCAAATAACTTTGTTCTTTGGCCATTTCTCCAAATATTTCTCTCGAAATCCGCTTTAAAAACGGGGTAGCAATTAAAGCTAGTAAGAAAAAAGGTGGAACAATGGCTAAGGACAAAAAAGCCATTTTCCAGCTATACCAAAACATTAATCCTACATAGATAAAAACTGTTATTAAATCTAGAAGAATTGATAAGGCTTCCCCTGTTAAAAATCGTTGTATTTTGCGATTTTCCTGTACACGAGAGATAATATCTCCCACATAACGAGACTCAAAAAATCCCAAAGGTAAACGCAAAGTATGGTTAATAAATGCCACGATTAAGGTAATGTCTATTTTATTAGCAGTATGATCTAATAAATATTGACGTAATCCCATCATAGCAACTCGAAATAAGCTAAAAATGATTAACCCTAACCCTACTGCGAATAAGGTAACACCTGATCGCTGAACTACCACCCGATCTAAAATAAGTTGGGTAAAAATGGGAGTAATAAGTCCAAATATTTGAATAAATAAAGAGGCAATGAAGATCTCAAATAAGACCAAGCCGTGAGGTTTAACTAACTCAAAAAATTGCCAAAATGGGGTGGTACTTTCTTTTGTATCTTTTAAGGAAACTGTAGGTTGTAATAAGAGGGTATAGCCTGTCCAATTTTCCTTAAATTCTCCGTGACTAATAGTTTTTTGTCCAACAGCAGGGTCAGCTATTACTACCTCTTTTTTGGTAATTTCATAGACGACAACATAATGTTTTCCGTCCCAATGAACAATCGCCGGAAGTTGTTGTTGAGCTAATTTATTTAAACTAGCTTTAACGGGGCGAGTGCTAAAACCTATGCTTTCTGCTGCGTGGCAAAGTCCTCTTAAAGATGCCCCATTTCTATCTACATTGGCAATATCCCGTAAACGGTTTACACTGAGTTTTTTGCCCCAATAACGAGCTACCATAACTAAACAAGCTGCCCCACAGTCAGAGGCACTTTGTTGAGCATAAAAAGGGTAGCGTCGCCACACTTTTTGTAACAGGTGACTAACTCGTTGGGTGGGACTAGGAAAGTAGGCTTTATTGATTATTTTTTGAGAAGTTGGTGCTGATTTTTCGGCGGGTAATTTAAGTGGAATATCAGTTTTTTGTTGAACTAATTCTGCGGGTTTTAATTGGTTATTTCGTTGTTGGGCTTGCTGATAAAAATGTTCTCGTATTTGAGGATATTGAATAATCAGAGGAAACAATAATTCAGGAGAAAGATAGCAAAGTTTAGTTTTTAAACCTGCCCTCACTCCATAGTTTTCAAAGTCTTCATTAGGAAAAAATTGACATTCTCCAAAGGTATCTCCGATTTCTAGGGTGCAGATTTTCTCATTTGATTGATTAACCAATCTAGATTTACCAGCCATGACAATATAGAGTCCAGCTTCTGCTTTGGTAGTTTCCCAAAATAAGCCAACTTGGGGTTCAATAATTTTAATTTGTTGCTGTAACTTGGCAAATTCTTTCTCAGATAAAGAGTAGCCTAGTGCTTTAGTAAGTTGCTGACGGGAAATAACAGGATTATGAATTTGCACCATGATTTTTATTCGGCTTTAAGTAAATTAAATGACAACAATTTTTCTTGTTGAATTTGGTTATGATTGGGGAGATCTTGAATAAGCAAGTTTTTACTTTTTGATAAAGTAGAATGATTGCTATCAATTTTATTGGGTTTCGGTTTAGTAGATAACCCCATCTGTTTAAGAAGCTGATTAATGTAGCGATCGCTAACTTGAATCTCAAATTCTTTGGCTAAATGTCTTCTTAACCATTCTGCTGTCCATCGCTTAAATGAATAACCATAATCACCGGGACTATGGCTAACTAATTCTTTTAAACGGTCTAAATATTGTTCATTAACTCTTTTAGGACGACCAATTTTACTATCTTTCCAGCAATGAGCTTGACCACTACGTGCTATCATAATCCAATGTCTAGCTGTGGCTTGACAACACCCTAATAACTGACAAATTTCTGTTTGACTTTTTCCTTCATCAGCTAATAGCATAATTTTAATTCGTTGACGATACTTGTTCTCAATATCCCCTTCAAGGGTTTTTTCTAGAGTTTTTCGCTGAAATGAAGTTAAGTAATTTTTTCGCGGCTGATTTTGATGCCCCTGGTACTCATTATGGAAGTACATAGATTTTTAATCCTTTTTTAAGCCGATTATAGCTGTTTTCCCTGACTAGAATAACAGTATATTCACCAGTATGTCTTACCCATTTGAACAATACTATTCCTGAAAAACTTTACAAAGCTTAACATTACTTAACCAAAAATCCGATTTTTTGCTTAAATTTAAACGAAATAATCAGGGTTTCACCGTTGAAAAATCGGATTTTTTTAGCTTTTCGGTATTGGTGCAAGATCTAAAAAAATTTAATGATGATGTGGGTTTAACAGTGTTAAACCCCTACAATAGAATGATTTTTAAAAAGTTAAGTTGATCGAAAAAATTGTTAAACTTTGCCAAACCGTCGTTCCCGTTGTTGATAATCTAATAAAGCTTGATGTAATTCTTCCCGATTAAAATCCGGCCAAAGAGTTTGGGTAACATAAATTTCCGCATAAGCTAATTGCCATAACAAAAAATTACTCAACCGCATTTCGCCACTGGTACGAATTAATAAATCAGGGTGAGGAATACCTGTGGTGTATAAATACTTCTCAAATAAAGCCTCATCAATATCATCTAGATTAATCAACCCTTGTTTTACCTGATCGGCGATCGCCCGACAACTCTGAACAATTTCTTGACGGCCCCCATAATTAGTCGCCACAGAAAATTGAATTCCCGTATTATTTTCCGTATCCTTCATCGAACGGTCAATTTCCGCCTGTAAAGAAGAAGGTAAGGCCGCCAAATTACCCACAAAACGGATTCTGACATTTTCTGCCATCATCTCCTCTAATTCACGGCGTAAAACCCGTTCAAACAGAGTCATTAAAAATTCCACTTCTTCCAGGGGTCGCCCCCAATTTTCCGTCGAAAACGCATAAGCAGTTAGGGCCGGAATACCCCAATCTCGACAACAGCGCAGTAAATCTTTAAGGGTATCCACACCCCGTTGATGGCCCATAATACGGGGCCGGCCACGACGTTTGGCCCAGCGTCCATTGCCATCCATAATGACAGCAATATGTTGCGGTAGGCAAGTTGAATCAAGATCAGGAGGTAAGTCGTTTAACACAATAGGCTGTTTAACAGTCATTTCTTCTCTTTTGGTGAGTTCGATGACGAGACACGAAAGATAGATTCCCAAAAGCGTCTTCCTTGGGAGCCAAAAGTGCGGCTGAGAAGACCCCAACCTGGTGCAACAGATTCTCGCTCAACCAGTGAGGAAAATCGTTGATCCAGTAGCTCTTTTAGTTTACTGCTAGTTAGGGGACGATCCAAGATACCCCTTTCCGCTAAGGAAATAGAACCAGTTTCTTCAGAAACTACAACACAAATACAATGGTCTACCCTTTCCGTAATACCCATAGCGGCCCGATGTCGTGTACCCAATTGACGGGAAGCGGTTTTATCCGATAGAGGTAAAATCACTCCAGCCGAGACAATGCGAGATCCCCGCATAAAGACTGCCCCATCATGAAGCAGGGTTTTCGGTTGAAAAATCGTCTGTAGGAGTTCTTTGGAGATTTCGCCATTGACAGTGACTCCAGGATTAACAAATACCCTTGTATCGATCGAAGCCGAGGTTTCTATCACAATTAAGGCCCCAGTTCGGTTTTGAGAAAGTTCTCGAATTGCTTCCACCAGTTCATCCACCACATTTTCCGGTTTAACCGTTGTTACCCCTCGTCCCCCTCGTTTAAATAATTGCATAATTTTTCCCTGTCCCAATAATTCCAAGAAGCGTCGAAACTCTCCTTGGAAAATGACAGCCATGGCCACTGCTGCCCCTAGGACTAATTTTTCCAGGACAAACTTCAGCAGTGTCAATTGGAGCTTTTCGCTGATCACTGCTGCCAGCATTAACATAATTAGCCCCCGAACCATCCACAAGGTACGACGCTCCCCAATGGCGAGAAGCATCAAATAGGTCAACAACAACACTAAAGCAATATCAAGGCCGTTATGAATTAGCCCAGGGGGTATCCAGTGATGGTCAGGAGGCTCACCCGACATAATGGAGGATGGCAAGATGAATGATGAATCAAAAACAAGGACAACAATCGGAACTAAGTTAGGCCAGAAGCCTTTGGGGTAAACAATCTTGTCGAATTAGATCCTCATAGGTTTCCCTCTGTAGGATCAGGTTAGCTTCTCCGTTTTTAACTAAAACGGCAGCCGGCCGGGACAAACGATTGTAGTTAGAAGCCATACTATAGTTGTAGGCTCCTGTCCCCATTACTACCAGGATATCCCCTGGGTGAGTTTGAGGCAACTGAGCATCTTTAATTAAAATATCTCCTGATTCACAATGTTTACCGGCCACTGTGACAGTTTCTGTGATGGGGGCTGACATTCTATTGGCAATCACCACACGATAAATTGATTCATAGGTGATGGGCCGAGGATTATCTGACATTCCTCCATCCACTGCAATATAGGTACGCAGTTGGGGAATTTCTTTGCGACTGCCTACGGTGTAAGCGGTGACACAAGCGGGACCAACTAGCGATCGCCCTGGTTCGGCCATTAGTTTCGGTAAGGGCATTTTCTGCACATCACAAGCCTTCATGACGGCTTCACTGACGGCTTTGACCCATTCTTCGATACTGGGGGGATCATCGGCTTCTGTGTAGCAAATTCCTAAGCCTCCGCCAATGTTTAATTCTGTCAAGGGCAACCCGTAATCTTGGCCTTTTTTGAGCCATTCCACCATCACACCTGCTAAGTCTTGATGGGGTTGACGTTCAAAGATTTGGGAACCAATATGGGCGTGTAATCCTCGACAATTAAGACAAGGGTATTGGGCCACATAGGTAAATACTGCTTCAATTTGATTGGGATCAAAGCCAAATTTACTGTCAAGGTGTCCGGTGCGGATGTATTCGTGGGTATGACATTCAATACCTGGAGTTAGCCGCAAGAAAATGGGAATGGTGACGTTTGGGGTGGCATTGCCTAATTTGACTAGGGTTTCGAGTTCTAGCCAATTATCCACAATAATTGTGCAACCGATGGCAATGGCTAATTGTAATTCTTCTAAGGATTTATTATTGCCATGAAAGTAAATAGTTTGGGCAATTTGTTGAGGAGAATAACCCATTTTTTCTAAGGCTTTTTGGGTGGTATATAGTTCTCCTCCTGATACCACATCAAAGCCTAATTCTTCACTGGCAATTACACTTACTACGGCGAGACTACTCCAAGCTTTTGAGGCATAAATGACTTGAGAATCTCCTTGATAGTAGGTTTTAAAACTGTCTCGATATTGTTCACAAGCAGTTCTGAGGGTGACTTCATCCAGAATATATAAAGGTGAGCCAAATTGTTCGACTAGGGTTTTTAGATCACAGCCCCCAATTTCTAAATTATCGTTATCTTTGATCTTGGCTGTTAGGGGAAGTAAAGACTGGTTAGGCGATCGCCTCGGAGATTCTATCGTGCTTTTCTCCAAATAATCTTGTCCCGAATGGGGCGTTCTGATCTCTGTAGATATCATGGTTTACCCTTGGTCTTAGGTGATGAGACGGGTGACATACCCACGCATTCCGCGTAGCGACCTACGGGGCTTCCTCTTTCAACGG
>NZ_JAYGHQ010000015.1:80681-141818 GCF_034931425.1 Crocosphaera sp. XPORK-15E | reverse complement strand
TTGGACAATTTGTTACCATTCTCAACTGGGTAGCTTGGAAACGTGATGTTTTTGTCGCCAAAGTTGATAAGAATTATACATCACAAATTTGTCCTAATTGTGGTTTTCATACAGGCAAAAAATTATTGTCTGACAGAGAACATAATTGTTCTGGGTGTGGTTACAAAACACATCGAGATGTAGCAGCCGCACAAGTCATTAGAAATCGTGGTGTAGAAGAATATGTTCACACTGCTTGCCCTGCTTGCCCTGAGCCAAGCCGAAGGGAGCTTAGTCGAAGGGAGCATAGTCGAAGTGCGCTAGGGCATAGCGTATTAGAAAATGTCTGTGGAGACGGTCTAGCGGGGGCAGCGATGTCTAGCCAAGAGTCTGTGAAGCAGAAACTCTTAAATGTGAATTTAAGAATCTCCCGTTACAGCGACGATAGGAGCTTAACGGGATGAGTGTCAAGCGTACTATTCCAGAAATTAACGAAAAAATTCGTCAGCAAAAAGCCATTGTTTGGACAGTAGAAGAACTAAAAGCTAAAGTTCAAGATATTGGTGTTTCTCAAGCGTTTCAAGAAGTAGATGTCATCTGTACGGGAACCTTTGAACCCATGGAGTCATCAGGGGCCATGATTAACCTGGGCCATACTGATCCCCCCATCAAAATTCGTCAATGTTGGTTAGATGGGGTTCCCGCTTATGCGGGCTTTGGGGCAGTAGATTTATATATTGGGGCCACGGCCATGGTAGACTATAAGGCCATTGGTGAGATGACCGAAACTGATAACCGTCAGGGAAATGTCAATATAGAACGGGGCGGCGGTCATGTGATTGAAGACTTAATTGCGGGAAAACCTGTCAGTCTCAAAGCTATTGGCCAAGTGACAGACTGCTATCCTAGAGCGTCTTTTGACACAAGCATTACCCGCAAAACTATTAATCAATTTTATTTATATAATCCTCGTAACCTTTATCAAAACTTCATTGTGGGGGTTAATGGTGGTGAGCGTCCCCTTTATACCTATCTTGGCCCCCTACAACCAGATTTAGGCAATGCAGTTTATTCTAATCCAGGGGCGATCGCGCCCTTATTTAATGATCCTGATTTAGATTTAATTGGGATCGGAAGTCGCATTTTTTTGGGGGGGGGAGTGGGTTATATTGCTTGGGAAGGTACTCAACATTTTCCTTTACAAAAACGTCTTGCTAACCGGACTCCTATTGGCCCTGCGGCAACTTTGGCCTTAATTGGAGATGCAAAAGCCATGTCTTCTCAATGGGTGAGGGGTTGTTATTTTCATCATTATGGCCCCTCTTTAATGTTAGGGGTGGGTATTCCTTTTCCGGTTTTAAATCCCAAAGTGATTGAACATTGCGCTATTGGAGATCAAGAAATTGTGGCCCCAGTGGTGGATTTTTCCATTCCTCGTCGGGTGCGGCCTACTTTTGGATTAGTGAGTTATGCTCAATTAAAAACGGGTCGTATGACCATAGAAGGGAAAAGCGTCCGAGTTGCACCTTTAGCTAGTTTAGCTCTTTCTCGAAAGGTGGCCCAAGAACTGAAAACTTGGATAGAAAATGGACAATTTACCCTAACTGAGCCTGTTGCATCTTTACCCAAAGATCGGACATTTATGGCCCAAGATTTATGGGGATCTCAAATGACATTAGATTGAGCAAATTCTTCCTTCTCGTTTATCGGAAAATTGGGTTTAAAACCCCGTCCCTTTAGGACGGCTTTCTAGGGATTTAATATAGTCTCTTAAAACCTCAGCCATTGAAATATTGAGGTATTCAGCATATTCTTTGAGCGTCTCATATTCGCGCTCATTAACATTAAATTGGATTTTCTTAGGTCTTGACATACTCTAGCTAAAACTCTATAATCAGAGTATACATTAAAATTGAGTTAAATCAATGAAACAAAGGTATCGCTATAGAATCTATCCGACAAACCAACAGAAGTGGCATTTAGCCAAACTGTTCGGTTGTTGTCGAGTAGTGTTCAATGATGCCTTAGCTCATTGCCAACAAGAGTATAGAGAGGGAAATAAAAAACCAGATAGTAAGCAGCTTTCTAGTCGTTTAACTGAACTCAAAAAGACAGAAGAAAAGATTTGGTTAGGGGACGTTTCTGCCGTTCCTTTGCAACAAACTTTGAGAGATTTAGAGCAAGCCTATTCTAATTTCTTCAAGTCTTGTAAGGGTGAAAGAAAAGGAAGGAAAGTTAAGCCACCAAGGTTTAAAAAGCGTAAATCTAAACAGTCGGCTAAATTTACTAATAATGGTTTTAAGGTCAATCAACATAATGTTTACCTAGCTAAAATAGGTAAATTAAAGATAGTTTGGAGTAGGGAATTACCATCTGAACCATCATCTGTAACTGTAATTAAAGATAGTGCAGACAGGTATTTTCTCAGTTTTGTCTGTGAAGTTAATCCTGCACCACTGCAACCTAGTAATAACTCAACACCTCGACTACGCTCGGTGTTGAAGCTTCGGCTCCGCTCAGCTTCAATAGGAGTAGACTTAGGAATCATTGATTTTGCTACTTTAAGTAATGGTGAAAAGATTAAATCACCTAAACCATTAAAGTCTAATCTTAAGCGATTAAGAAAGCTTCAAAGAAACCTATCACGCAAAGAAAAGGGGAGTAAAAGACGTGAAGTAGCTAGAAAAAAGGTAGCTAAATTACACGCAAGAATAACTGACATTAGAACTGATTTTCTACACAAACTATCAACTAAGCTAATTCGTGAAAACCAAACAATAGCCTTAGAGGATTTGAATGTCAGTGGAATGGTTAAAAACCGTAAACTTTCTCGTGTAATTTCAGATTTGGGGTGGCGTAGTTTTCGGACTATGCTAATAGCTAAAGGTGAAATGTATGGACGAGACGTTAGGGTAATTAATCGATGGGAACCAACTTCTCAAATCTGTTCTTGTTGTGGAGAAAAAGGAGGTAAAAAAGAACTCTCAGTAAGAGAGTGGACTTGCCTTTTTTGTAATAGTATTCACGATAGAGATATTAACGCTTCAAAAAATATTTTAAGTGTCGCAGAAGGGCATTCTGAGACGAAAAACGGACGTGGAGGAAGACATAAGACTGTCGCTAAGATAGCAGTATCCTGTGAAGCGTCAACCACCCCTAAATATAAGCAATTAAGCTTGTTTTAGGGAATCCCCGCCCTTTAGCGTAGCGGAGGGCGCGGGAGGATGTCAACATTGACCATTAACTTCGGAGCAAATTACCAAAATGTTTAAAAAATGGACGTTTAATGATTTGATGAATCATCTTCTGTTTGTTGGTACAATTTTATTGTTGATTTATTCTTTCGTTTTTATGTAAGCTAAATTAATAATTAATCACGCCGTTTATGAATATTAGAAAAGTTATTTTTGCCGGAATTATGACAGCACTCATTGGTGCTATGTTTGGCTTAGCATTGACAAAAATAGCCCAACGAGAACAACGGAAACCCATTTTCCTGATTGGTGGTGCAGCATTAGGGTTTGTCATTGGTGCGTTTCAAGAATCAATTCAACAACAACGTAAATTAAAAGATGATGAATATGGAGACTCTGATTCAGAATTTTAATTTTGAAGATCCCCCTAAACCCCAGTTCAAGTTAATTCCTTGGACTGGTTTTTTTATAATTTTACAACTCGATAAACCGTACTGCCATTCTGATAGAATGGCTCATAATAAATGTCACTACAACTATAGTAAACAGTATTATTAACCTGAGTTTGGCTACAGCCTTCTGGTAAGTAGGAAACTACCGCACCAGAAGGGGGCGCAACCACGACATAAGAACTGCCACTGGGTTCAAAATAGATGCCATCTGAATAAATGTAAGAGGTAGAACCCACAGAAACTGTGTCGTAATAAGGAGGAGGAGAAGCAACACTAGCACCAATGGCTAAACCCGTTGCCAAACCTGCCCAACCCCAAGCCGCAGGAACATAATAACCCCCCCCATACCAGCCACCTCTATAATAATTATCATCAATAAAATCTTGTCGATTTTGTTGTCTGTTTGTGCTTTGTTCTTGACGAGTATTGGTTCTGTCTGTCTGTTGTTGTTGACGGGTATTAGTTCTGTCTGTCTGTTGTTGCTGACGGGTATCAGTCCTCTCAGTTCGTTCAGTTTGACGTTCCTGCTGAGTTCCCTGACGAGTTTGTTGGTTCTGTTGAATATTACCTTGTCGAGTTTGTTGGTTTCCTTGAATATTACCTTGTCGAGTTTGTTGGTTTCCTTGACGGGTTTGAGAGTTTATAGAACGTTCAGAGGAACGCGACCCATTAAAATTACCACGATTTTGTAAATTGACATTACTATTAACTCTAGAAGATGCACCCCCACCACCGCGATAGCTACCACCTCCCCCACGACTACCACCTCCGCGACGTTGGGCGTAGGTTGCATCTACTGATAGTAAACTGGTCGCTAATAGAATAGCCACAAAAGTAATTAAAGATTGACGGAAAAAACGTTTCATGATTTTATCTCCTTGTTAGTGCTAAAATGCAACTTTTATTTGATTTTAATTTCCCTCATCAGAAGGCAAAAACTCAATCTTAAATGTATCTTTAGATGGGCTAAAAGTGAAAGTATTATCACTGATTTCTGGCTTAAAATTCCAATTAGAAAATATAGCCGTATATTGTGGAAATTCTGGCAAATCTTTGTAAGTAATAATTGCTTTAAGCGGTACAAATGGTTCCTGTTGACTAATCCATAGTTGAATATTTCTAGTCTCTCCAACCAACAAAATATGATAAGTTGGTTCACGATTCACTAAATTAGCTCCCAGATACAAAGATGTTTGAATTTCTGATTTAATAGCATTACAAGGATCACTAACAAATAAGTTAGACATAGGAATAGTAATACCGTATTTTTCTTGAACATTATTCACGGCTTCATCTAGGTTAGAAGGCGCAGGTTTTGTTCCATAAAGATTCAAGTTTGGGTTAAATAATGTGAAGGTTTTTCCATCATAATAAAAGCTGGTATTGCGTTGATCACCAACATAATCTGAACGCAGTTGATTGGGTTTATTTACCCAAACTTGTTGGTAAGCACTGTATTGAACTTTTTCCCCAGATTGCAAAACATTATCATAGGTAATATCTATTTCAACCGTAAAAGTTGATTGCTCTTTAAGAAAATTACAGAATTTGTTTAAAAGTTCATCAGTTGTTTTTATTCCGGTTGTAGGTAAAGTAGGAGATGTTTGAGATTGAGCCACAGTTAAGATGGGATTCAAAAACAAACTGCCACCAGTTATTAATAAACAAAGAATAATTTTAAAATGTTTCATTATCTTAATAAAACCTATCTAGTGCTTCTATTAGTAGATGCTTGAGATGTAAATTGGTAACACAGCCTTCTAGGCTGTCACAAGCAAGACTTGTACTGGGCTTAGTAAGCTATTCTAATCATAATTATACCTTACAACTTAAAAAGATGTTCTATTTATAAAAATTTTTTAAGCAATGATATACAAATTTAGACAAATCAAAAAGGTTGATTTAATCCTTTTAATGTTTGTGACTTTTGTTTTTCAGTCAAGTTTTTTCCTTGAATTAATACTTTAAATCCTCCTAACCCTGTCGGATCAATTAATTGATGTAAAGCATCTCTACGTTTGAAAATTTCTGGTAAAGTATAGTTCCCATTAGATAATTCTGATAAGCGATCGCCTAATCCTAATGTCATTAAAAATAATCCTTGTTCTGTTAATCCTAATGTTTCTAGTCCTAACAATTTTCCCTGTTTTTCTAGAGCCGTAAAATCAACATGAGCCGTAATATCTTGTTGTCCAATATTGATATAAGGATCATGATGATGACGATGTTGATAATAACATTTTAATGTACCTTGATAGCGTTGTGGATGATAATATTTAGGAGCATTATAGCCATAATCAATGGTTAATAAATAGCCTTTCTTAAGTTTATTAGAGACAATTTCCAACAAATCTAATGCTTTAAAATTTATCTCTGTTCGATAATTATCAGGATAAGTATTGTTAGGAAAATCAAGCTCAATTAGTTGAAAATAGTCTAATAATTTAGGGGTTGATAAATCTTGAATTACTTCTTGAAGTTGATTATCTACTAAAGTAACATATACTTCTTTTAAGATTTGATTTTGAATGACTACCTGATGTACAGGAAAAGCATCAATTAATTCATTGCTAAAAATACAGCCAATAATTGAGTCATCAGTAATATCTTCCCAAGATTTCCAAGTCACTTTATCTAAATCTTTAAGTAAGGTTTTTTGTTGCTCAATTAACCCCGGTGCTTCTTCAATAATAAGATAATTAACTTTGTCATAAAAATTCTGATCATGTTTCTGTAAATAAGCAAGAATATCTAGGGCTAAAATTCCTGAACCTGCGCCAACTTCAATTAACGTAAATGTATCTTTTCCATCTAAAATATCAAACATTTCTATAAATTGATTGGCTAGTAATTCCCCAAAATCTGATCCCAAAGAAGCAGCAGTAAAAAAGTCACCTTGAGAACCAATTTTAACCTGGCCAGAACTATAATAACCTTCTTGGGGATGATATAAAACTAAATTCATATAATCCGCAAAAGTAATACAATGATTCGGAGATTGTTTAATTGCTTCAATAATAAACTGCATAGTAATTATCTGATAAATTGAGTAGGGGCTTAACAATGTTAAGCCCGTAGATCATAAGGAAGGCATAATATTATTATGCCCCTACAGTCGTTTTAAATGCCTCTCTAATTTGTTCAATTCTTTGACGGTTTACCCCTAAATCAGATTCCCCTAAACGAGAAGCCGATCGCACTTCAATTGTTCCTTTTTCTGGATTTACATAAAACTCAACATCATCAACAAATCCCATCCAAGGACTCGTAAATTGAGCATAAAGATAATTATCCGTTTCTGAAATAATTTGACTCCCTTTTTCTTGATTAATAATGGTTTTTAGCTTAGCGATCGCATTTACACTATCCCCTTGATAGGATAAAGATTTGATCGAATGTTCAGCATCTTTACTTTGAGAATTAACACAATTAGGAGTCATGGGACAAGGAGCTAATTGTCCATTATTGAACCCTAAATTATCCGGTTTTGTCCCCGCAAAAATGGTAGGAATATCAGGAAAAATAAGTCTAGCACCGATCCAAATAATGACAATTCCGAACAAAATAATTGTGGTTAATAGCCCACGATTCATAGATTTTGATGTATCTTTAGTGACAGACATAGGAAAATAATGACTCAACAGTATCCGATTAGCTTAAATTAACTTAACATTTAAAGGGGGCATTATTCACCCCAGATCTGAATTAAACAAGGAGGTTTAAAATGTTCCTCGACGAATTACAGCCAATTGTCAAAGAATTTGTACAGCAACCCCTAGCTTTTACCGGAGGAATTGTTTCAGGTGCGCTTAAACTCAAACTGTCAGAAGATCCCTTAAAAGGTTGGCTCCAAAAACAAGGACTAACCAACTTTGCCTACACAGACAATACCAAAGATAATGGTTCAGGGCCTCAGACCATTTCTATCGAGTAATACTCAGATCTTGCGCCTGAGACAAAAATCCGATCTTTTGCCTAAATTTTAACTAAAAATCAGGGTTTTACGGTTTTAAAATCGGATTTTTTTAGCTTTTCGGTGTTGGTGCAAGATCTGAGTAATAGGCAGGGCGAATGCCTTAAGGAGTGAGGAGGTGAGGATTTGAGGAGACAATTTTCCCATCACCTCATCATCCTTTCTGCTCACCCACCTGTTACTTTTGGAGAAAGTTAGGGAATATTAAAACTAGATGACTAAACTTCGGTAATCTTGACCGCTTTTGAATCCGATTGGTCAAAGTCCAAAATGTGACATCGGTGAGATTGAATGAGCTACTGTGTAAACCCGTCTTGCGCCCAACCGAAAAACCCCAATAATGTCCAGGTTTGTCAATCCTGTGGCTCTCAACTGCGATTAAACAACCGCTATCAACCCCTAGGCATTCTAGGAAAAGGCGGCTTTGGTGCAACCTTTGGGGCAGCTGATCTCTCCCTGCCAGGGAATCCAATTTGTGTGGTAAAACAATTACGGCCAGCAACCGATGATCCCCAAGTCTATAAAATGGCAAAGGAATTATTTGAGCGAGAGGCCCATACCTTGGGAATTGTGGGAAATCATCCTCAAGTCCCTCGATTATTGGATTTCTTTGAACAGAATCAGGAATTTTACCTGGTTCAAGAATATGTTAAGGGCTACAATCTTCATCAAGAGATCAAGAAAAAAGGCCCCTTCAGCGAAGCCGGAATTAAGCAATTTTTGACGGAACTCTTATCCATTCTGCAATATATTCACTCCCAGAAAGTCATTCATCGCGACATTAAACCTGCTAACCTCATTCGCAATCAAAAAGACCGTAAACTGGTATTAATCGACTTTGGTGCGGTTAAAAACCAAGTTAACTCGATGGTGGCCGGTAATGCCTCGGCACAAACGGCTTTTACTGCCTTTGCGGTAGGGACAGCAGGTTTTGCTCCCCCGGAACAAATGGCCATGCGCCCTGTTTATGCCAGTGATATTTATGCGGTTGGTGTCACCTGTGTTTACTTATTGACAGCGAAAACCCCTAAAGATATTGGTTGTGACCCGGAAACGGGCGAAATTGCCTGGGAACCCTACGTTGATATTAGTGACTCTTTGTCTAAGGTTCTCAAAAAAATGTTAGAGGTATCCGTTAAACATCGCTACAAGTCGGCTCAAGAGGTTTTAGATGCCATGGCCATGGCCCCCTATGAACAGGGGATGCAAGATGGCATGACGACGATGATTACAGGGTTTAATACTTCTTCCCCTGCTCCAACAACAGGGATAATCACTCCCTCGCCAACTACTAACCGTTTTTCTAAATCTACTAACACTAATATCTCTCAAAGCAGTGCGGTTTCTGCTGTGTCTACAGAGTTGGGACGCGCTGTTTCGACTTCTGTAGAGGAGGGGATGAGTCCTGCGGCTAATGTTAGTTATAATATTGCTCAAGGACAAGGGGGTAGTCGTCGTCGCAGCAATGCTTCGACTACCTCAAAGGAAGCATCTTCTGCTAAGAAAGAGAAGAAATGGCAGGAAAAAACCCTATTAGCTGCTTATGAAAAAGGACGACGAGATTTTGCTAATCAAGAATTAAATGAACTGAATTTGGCCAAAGCGTTTTTACCTAGTATTAATTGTTATGAGTCTAAATTGAGTCGTGTTAATTTACAAGGGGCAGAATTATCTCGTGCTGATTTAGGAAGGGCTGATTTAAGTCAGGCGAGTATGAAAAATGCTAATTTGAGTGAGGCTTATCTGGGTTATGCTAACTTAAATGGGGCTGATTTAAGGGGAGCAAATCTCTGTGGGGCAAACTTAAAATATGCTAATTTACAAGGGGCAAATCTCTGTGGCGTTGATTTGAGTTCGGCCCAAATTACTGAGGCTCAAATCTCTCTGGCTAAAACTAATTGGCGAACTGTTATGCCTAGCGGGAAACGGGGATTTTGGTAAGATATTTTTGAGTATTATTGTTCATTTATTGATTTTTAAATGGCTGAAATTATGATTTCTGGTTTATCTATCCAGACAAAATTACTGCTTTTACTTGCTATAAATTAAGGTGAAGAATCAATGATCGATCATGATTTAAAAGGGTTTCTATCAGATGCTAAAAAATAATAAAGTATTTACTGATCCAGGTGAATTAATCAGTTATAATAAAAATCTGGGTTAATCGGGTTAAACCTGATTTGACCATAGCTTAATCTTTTTTGGCTTTTTTTGAGTTATTTTAACAATGTCTTCCAATCAACCTCAACGAGAACCCCAATCTACCTCTAGTTTAGAAGAAATTCGTGCTACCCGTCTTGAAAAAGTTGAACAGTTGAAAGAATTAGGGTTAAACCCTTATGCTTATCAATGGGAATCTACCCATAATGCGGCACAATTACAAGATACATATAAAAGTCTTAAAGATGGGGAAGAAATTGAGGTAGATGTGGCGATCGCGGGTAGAATTATCGCCCGTCGTGTCTTTGGAAAATTGGCTTTCTTTAGTCTACAAGATGAAACGGGAACCATTCAATTATATTTAGATAAAAAAGAAATTCAAGATTACATGAGTGATCTGGAAAATGCCTTTGATCACCTCAAAAAGTTAACCGATACTGGGGACATTATTGGAGTCAAAGGAATCATTAAAAGAACAGAAAAAGGAGAACTTTCTGTTAAGGTAAAAGAATATACTATTTTGACAAAATCTCTGTTACCTTTACCGGATAAATGGCATGGGTTAACAGATACAGAAAAACGTTATCGTCAGCGTTATGTAGACTTAATTGTTAACCCCCAAGTTAGGCAAACTTTTCGCCGTCGGGCTGAGATTACGGCTTCTATTCGTCGCTACTTAGATCAACAGGGATTTATTGAAATAGAAACCCCAGTTTTACAATCAGAAGCAGGGGGAGCAGAGGCGCGACCTTTCATTACTTATCATAACACCTTAGAGATGGATTTATATCTCAGAATTGCCACAGAATTACATCTCAAACGCTTAATTGTAGGTGGGTTTGAAAAAGTATTTGAAATGGGCAGAATCTTTCGTAATGAAGGGGTTTCTACCAAACATAATCCTGAATTTACTTCCATTGAATTATATCAAGCTTATGCAGATTATAATGATATGATGAGGCTAACTGAGGAGATTATTACCACAGCAGCGAAAGAAGTTTTAGGCACATTAAATATTACTTATCAAGAGGAAAAAATTGACTTATCAACCCCTTGGCGACGGGTAACAATGCACGATATTGTTAAAGAGAAAAGTGGCTTAGATTTTGATCAATTTAAGACCTTAGAAGAAGGAAAAAAAGCGATGGAAAAAGCAGGTTTAGCCATTCCTGATAACTGTACTTCCCTTGGTAAATTACTCAATGAAGCCTTTGAACAAACCGTTGAATCTACCCTAATTCAACCTACTTTTATTCTGGATTTTCCTGTAGAAATTTCACCTTTAGCTAAACCCCATCGCAGCAAACAAGGATTAGTAGAACGCTTTGAATTATATGTTGTAGGTCGAGAATTAGCCAATAGTTTTTCAGAATTAACTGACCCCATTGATCAACGACAAAGATTAGAAGAACAAGCTTCCCAAAAAGCAGCCGGAGATTTAGAGGCCCATAGTGTAGATGAAGATTTCCTAACTGCTTTAGAATATGGAATGCCCCCCACCGGAGGCTTAGGAATTGGCATTGATCGCCTAATTATGTTATTAACAGATTCGGCAAGTATTCGGGATGTAATTGCCTTTCCTCTGCTAAAAAGTCAGAGTGCTGCCCTTAAATCTTTTGACTATGATGGCGACAAAAAAATCCTTAAAGTTGAATTTGTTAACGGGAGTATTTACAAATATAATGACGTACCAGAAGCGGTGTATAAAGAGTTAGAAAAAACTCCCTCAAAAGGACAGTATTTTAATGCCGAAATTCGGGACAAATTTGGCTTTGATCGAGAAATTTAGTCCAAGGCTAGTCGGTTAAGATAAAGGTAGGTTGGGTAGAACGATAGTGAAACCCAACACAAAGGTTTTTTTGGGTTTCGTTCCTCAACCCAACCTACGAAAATTGTTTATTCTAGCAATATTAACCATCCCTCCCTAACCCCCACCATGAATTCCGTTGAATTAGCCTTTAAACCTGCTTTAGAATTGGCCCAACTAATCCGCGATCGCACAATTTCCCCCTTAGAATTAACCCAATTGTACCTCGATCGCATCGCCCGCTATGACTCCCAACTCGGTAGTTTTTTCACTGTAGCCGCAGACATGGCCCTAGCTGATGCCAAAACCAAAACCGAACAATTAATTAATACACCTGATCTCAAATTGCTGCCCCCATTTTTTGGGGTTCCCACAGCCATCAAAGATCTCAACGCAGTAGCAGGAATGCCCGTCACCTATGGAGTTCCTGCCCTAAAAAACAACATAGTTGACTATGATGATGGGGTAACAATGCGTTTAAAAGGGGCAGGGTTCATTATTCTGGGCAAAACCGCCACTTCTGAACTGGGATCATTCCCTTACACAGAACCCCCAGGCTTTCCCCCAACCCGTAACCCCTGGAACCCAGACTACACAGCCGGGGGGTCAAGCGGTGGGGCCGCGGCCGCCGTAGCTGCGGGTTTATGCCCCATTGCCCAAGGTTCCGACGGAGGTGGGTCAGTTCGTGGCCCGGCGGTTTGTTGTGGCTTAGTGGGCATAAAACCCGCTAAGGGAAGGATTTCCCATGCCCCAGTAGGAGACTATCAAAGCGGCATTTCCAGTAATGGCCCCTTGGCCCGAACTGTGGCTGATGCTGCGGCCTTATTAGATGTGATGTCTGGTTATATTACAGGTGATCCCTATTGGTTGCCGTCCCCCGAAATTACCTTTTTAATGGCGACAAAACAGGTTTCACCTCCCCTAAAAATTGCTTATGCTTATGATGTTCCCCCGTTTAATAAGGCGGAACCCGTCATTAAAGAGGCAGTTGAACAGGCGGTTAAATTATTAGAAGCGATGGGGCATAATTTAGAAATGGGATGTCCTTCCATTGAAGAATTGATCGACCCGTTTATAAAGGTTTGGCAAGCAGGAGTAGGGGCGGCGGGACTTCCTGATGAAGCCTTGAGTCCTCTTAATTATTGGTTAAAAGAACAGGCCGGAAGTGCAGGGGAATATTTACAGGCAGTCCGTCAAATGCAGCTTATTTCCCGTAAAATTGTTGCATTTTTTGATCATTTTGATCTGTTAGTTTTGCCTGTTTATTTACATCAACCGATCAAAGTTGGAGAATGGGCGAATTTATCCCCCGAAGAAACCTTAGTCAAAATTCAGCATTGGGTAGCCCCTTGTCCCGCCTTTAATGCCAGTGGTTTACCCGCCATTACCTTGCCTATGGGACAAGATGAGAAGGGTTTACCTGTGGGGGTTCAATTAGTGGGAAAACCCGCCGATGAGTTGACTTTAATACGGGTAGCGGCCCAGTTAGAAAAGGTCTGCGATCGCCAGTTTTTGATCCCACCCTTGGTTAATTAACCGTAATTCATGAATTACCCCTACAGACGGCAAAATGTTAACTTAAGTAACAGTGATTAATGATCTTCAATCCTTACTATGGCTGTTTCTTCCCCTACACATTCTGCCAAATCTGTCAACCGTATTCATGAAAGTGATGGCGGCCTGATCTTAAAGTTATTGCCTTATGTGCGTCGTCATCCCCGTTTATTATTGCTCTCCCTGGTGTTATTAGTACCCCTAACGGTTGCGGGTGCAATACAACCCTTAATTATTGGACAGGCGATTTCTGTCTTACGTCAAGAGTCTACTTGGGGATTTTTAGAACAGATTTCTGTGGCCAAAGGACTACAATTTTTGAGCCTTCTTTTACTAATAACCATTGTTATTCGTTTGATTTGTACTTCTTTTCAAGGGTATATTGTTCAACAATTAGGGCAAAATATTACGGCAGAAATTCGAGAAAATTTGTTTACCTATGTGATGTCTTTGGGAACCAGTTTTTTTAATCGGACTCCTGTGGGACGTTTAGTGACTCGTTTAACCAGTGATGTTGAAGCATTGGGGGATGTTTTTGCTAGTGGGGCCATTGGGGTTATTAGTGATGCAATTTATATTTTAGTAATTATTCTAACAATGTTTACCCTAGAGGTGAAATTGGCGTTAATGTTGTTATTAATGATAATTCCCATTGCAGGATTAATTGTATATTTTCAAGGGCAATATCGGAAAGCAAATTATAAATCAAGGGAGAAATTATCAGATCTTAATTCCATGCTGCAAGAAAATATTGTAGGCATTAATGTGGTGCAATTATTTCGACGGGAACGGTTTAATAGTGAATTGTTTCGGGTGATTAATCAAGATTATCGCCAAGCAACGGATAAAACTATTTTTTATGATTCTGCTGTTTCTGCTACTTTAGAATGGATTAGTTTAATAGCGATCGCTTGTGTAATTTGGTTAGGGGGAATTTTTATTACTAATAATACTATTTCTTTTGGAACCCTTTCTGCTTTTATTTTATATGCTCAACGTTTGTTTAATCCATTGCGTCAATTTGCGGATAAATTTACCATGTTTCAAGCTGGTTTTACTGCAATTGAAAGGATTACAGAATTAATGCAAGAACCCATTGAAATCAAAGAATCAGAGCAAGATATTCAATTTTTATTGAGTCGCAAAGATCAAGAAAAAGTTGGAGAAATTTGTTTTGATAATGTTTGGTTTGGTTATAAACCAGATGAGTTTGTTCTCAAAGGATTAAACTTTACTATTTCACCAGGGGAAAAGGTTGCTTTAGTGGGGCCAACAGGGGCAGGAAAAAGTTCAATTATTCGTCTTTTATCCCGCCTTCATGAACCAAGTCAGGGCAGAATTTTGATTGATGGAGTTGATATTCGGGAGATTTCTAAAAATGATTTACGTCAATATGTGGGACTTATTTTACAAGAAAGTTTTTTGTTTGCTGGCGATGTTCAGCGCAATATTACATTAGGAGAAGATTATTCCTTAGAAGAAGTAAAAGAAGCAGCAAGATTAACAAATGTTGATCGTTTTATTGAAGAACTTCCCCAAGGATATAATACCCAATTACGGGAAAGAGGAACCAATTTATCAGGGGGACAAAAACAATTATTAGCCTTTGCACGGGTAGCAATTCGTCATCCTCATGTCTTAATTTTAGATGAGGCAACAGCTAATTTAGATGTCAAAACAGAAGCCTTAATTCAAGAAGCTTTAAACCATTTATTAATTAATAGAACAGCCATTATTATCGCTCACAGACTTTCAACTATTCGGGATGTTGATCGAATTTTCGTACTAAAAAAAGGAGAGATTATTGAGTCAGGAAGTCACGAAGAATTATTAGATAAAAATGGATTATATCGCAGTTTATATCAATTACAAATGATGGGATATGGAGAATAAGTTAAAAGTTGAAAATAAAAGACAAAAAAAATCCTTGATGTAAGGGCAATTCATGAATTGCCCCTACTCCCTATTGAATAAACTCGCAAACTGTCGTAATATTACACTGAAAAAGTATAATAAGATTAGCGTTTATCAATAATTGATAATTAAGATGGTGTTATCTAGAAGAAATTTTCTAAACTTAGCAGGAATAAGCATAATCACAGGAGTCGCTGCTGTTTCTCTCAAAAATTATTATACTCGTGTGGCCAATGGACAAACAACCAAAACGGAAAAATTTGGTCAGCTAATTCCCGATCCTAATGGTATCTTAGATCTGCCCAAAGGATGGCAATATCAAGTGATTTCTCAAGTAGGAAAACCTATGAGTGATGGTACTTCTGTCCCGACAAGTTTTGATGGGATGGCAGCATTTCCAGGAGAAAATGGACAAATAATTTTAATTCGGAATCATGAATTAAGTCCCCATGAATTTCCTGGAGTTATGGCATCAAAACAACATAAATATGATCATTTTTCTCAAGGGGGAACCACAACTTTAATTGTTAATAAGAATCGAACTTTAGCCAAAGAATTTGTCTCTTTAGCAGGAACAAACCGCAATTGTGCAGGGGGTACTACTCCTTGGAATTCTTGGATTAGTTGTGAAGAAGAAATCTCAACACCCCAATTAAATTCTCAAGAAAATCCCGACAATGTTTCCGTTAAACATGGCTACAATTTTGAAGTTTCTTCTCAAGGAAAAATAGCAAAACCAATTCCCTTAATTGCTATGGGAAGATTTCGTCATGAGGCCATTGCAGTTGATCCCAGAACAGGTTATATTTATCAAACAGAAGATCAAAATGATAGTTGTTTCTATCGTTTTCGTCCCCAGGAACCAGGAAATCTAAAAACAGGAGGCATTTTAGAAGCATTAGTAATTACAGAAATGCCCCGCATTGATACCAGCAAAAATTATCCTTTAAATCAACCGAAATCGGTCAAATGGGTACAGATTGAAAATGTTGATCCTGATGACGATACTCTACGTTATGAAGCTCAAAAAAAAGGAGCAGCAATTTTTAAAAGAGGGGAAGGTATTTGTTTGGCAAAGGGTGAGTTTTATTTCACTTGTACCAGTGGGGGAATGGCAGAAAAAGGACAAATTTTTCGTTATAATCCGGCTAAGGAAACTATCTCTTTATTTGTGGAATCTCCTGGGGCAGAAATTTTAGATTATCCCGATAATTTAATCTTAGCTCCTTTTGGAGATTTAGTAGTTTGTGAAGATGGGGCAGGAGAACAGTTTTTAATTGGAGTAACACCCCAAGGAAAATGTTATCGTTTAGCCCGTAATGCCTATAATAATAGTGAGTTTGCTGGAGTGTGTTTTTCCCCTGATGGTCAAACCATGTTTGTTAATATTTATTCTCCAGGATTAACCTTAGCAATTTGGGCAGATTGGCAAAAAATTCCTGGCGCATAATAGATGAATTGTGCTAAGATATAAGCAATCAAAAATAAGTATTATATTGATTAATTAATGTTGCCCCAACACCCACCACTCGGCAAGCTGGCTAAAAACATTTGTTAAGAAACGATAACAAACCTTTAGTCTGAGTGTATCTAGGGGTTTATTATTGACACAAAAGCAAGACTAGACAGAATGAGCAACGAAATTTATTTTAATCATCCTACTTTCGGACTCCTCTATCGTGTGTGTGTACTTGATGATAACCAAGAGTTGTTTACGACACTGTATGCTCAACGGTTATTTTTTATCGTCACAACAACACCACAAAATACATCCTTAGAACCGATTAGCCGCTCTGATGGTAGGCTATTAGTGGAAAAACGGTTGCGTAATCTGCGCCGTCTAGGGACACCCCAAGATTATAAAGATTTCTATGATATGTATAAGCAGAGTTTCCCTTAAGTTTTATGACGATTTCCCAAAACCTTGACTATATTCGCCATCAAATTCCGGCTTCAGTTCGTCTTGTTGCTGTTAGCAAACAAATGCCTGTTGAGGCAATTAAAGAAGCTTATGATGCTGGTATTCGGGATTTTGCTGAGAGTCGTCTTCAAGAAGGGTTAGACAAACAAGCACAGTTACAGGAATACAATGATATTTGTTGGCATTTTATTGGTCATTTGCAGACGAATAAGGCTAAAAAAGTGTTAGAACATTTTCATTGGATTCATTCTGTTGATAGTCTTAAGTTAGCTCAACATCTTGATGAATTGGCAGCAGAATCTTCTATTTCTCCTCGCGTTTGTTTACAAGTTAAAATTTTACCTGACCCGAATAAATATGGGTGGCAAGTGACAGAACTTTGGGAAGATTTACCAAAGTTAGAAGCTTTTCAATACCTTAAAATTGAAGGGTTGATGACAATTTTACCCTTGGGTTTATCGGAAAAAGAATGTTTAGAAACTTTTAGCAAAACAAGAGAACTAGCGAAAGCAATTACACAAAAATCTTCGTTAAAATTAGAACAGTTATCGATGGGAATGTCTAATGATTATTTACTTGCAGTGCAACAAGGAGCGACAATGATACGGTTAGGACGGATTATTTTTGGGGATAGAAAATAGAAGCTATTATTTAACTAAAATAATTCTATAATCTGACAGCTAAAATCGGGTAATAGGGGACTGATTAATTGATCTGAACTATACAAGGTCATCACTTTTTTTAAAATTCCCTGATCACGACGATAAACTTCTATTAATTGTTGTTGACGATCTGCGATCCAATATTCAGAAACTCCTTGAATAGAATACAATTTTAACTTAGTTTGGCGATCTCTTTTGATATCCTTTTCAGAAGTTGATAAAACTTCTATAATTAATTCTGGGGCTGCCGTAAGATGACCGGAACTATCCGTAAATTTAATCAGTTTTTCGTTACTAATCCAAATAATATCAGGAATCACTGCATCAGTTTCAGAAAAAATAATTCCTGGGGTAATAAAGGCTTTGCCTAACCCTTTTTTTCTTGACCAAGTTCTTAATTCTGCATAAATATTACCAGCAATATCTTGATGATCTAAATGGGGGGCGCGAGTCACGAATAATTCTCCATCAATGATTTCATAACGGTTGCTATTTTCCGGTAATCCTTCTAAATCAGCAATTGTCCAGTTAACTGTATTGGCCACTGTAACAGTCATAAACTACTCACTATTATTGAGATTATTCTTCTATTTTATACGTTTTTGTAGCTGTTGGCAATTCGGTTACATTTTATAAAAATAGTGTCTTATTACTTGCCTATTGTCTTAATTAATTGATTCAAAGTTTGAAGGGGATGGTTTGGTGTCCATTCTGAAAATCTTTGCACTTGAGAACGACAGGAATATCCTGTGGCTAAATAATAGGGTCTATCTTCAATATTTAAGGGTAAATGTTGTTGCCAACTACTTTTATATATTGCTTGAGAATTCTCGTAATGTTCAACTTCATGACCATACATTCCCGCCATTCCACAACAACCAACAGACACTAAATTTAGGTTAATTCCCATATTTTTAAAGATGGTTTGCCATTGTTTTTGTGAGTTAAAAGCGAGGGATTTTTCATGGCAATGTCCTAATAAATAATAAGGATTTGATGTATTGATTTTGGGTAAGGGTTTATCCTGGTTTATGATGAATTCTTGAATTAGTTGAACTTGGTTAAGAATATTTTTTGTTTCGGCAATTTTTTCCGCTTCATCTCGATAGGTTATTGTCATACTTGGTTCGATTCCAATAATCGGAATATTCAACTCAGTTAAATATTTTAGGTTTTCAATATTTTGATTGACAATTGACTCAAATTGTGCTATAAATCCTTTCAAATGTAACGGTTTTCCATTCATAAAAAAGGGAACTATATAAACATTGTAGCCTAGTTTCTGTAAAAATTCATAAGTATCAATAACTAAGTCTGATTCATAAAAACTTGTCAAGGCATCTTGAATTAAAATAACCGTATTTTTTTGCTCATCTATTGATAAGTTTTGAAGGGTTTGTAAACTAAATTGAGGGGCTTTTTTTGGGAACAATTCTTGTCTGACGGTTTTCACACTAATTAAAGGAGGATTAACCATACCTAAACTTTGCTTTATTAACCACAATATTAACGGATTTTGCAGCAAATAATTGACCAAGTTAGGAGCAAAAGATTGATAATAAGCTAAAGTTTCTATATTGGCCATTAAATAGTCTCTTAAGGGACGTAAATAACGACTATGATAACGATTTAAGAATTGAGACTTTAAGGAAGGAATATCAACATGAATAGGGCATTCACTAACACAAGCTTTACAAGCAAGACACCCTTCCATTGCGTCATAAACATCATGAGAATAATCTTCTATTCCTCGCCATTTTTCGATAGTATGCCAAACTTTTTTAGGAAGTAGAAACCTTTCATTAAACGTCTCTACAGGTTCGGATTTTGAAAGTAATCTTAACCATTCTCTTAATAACATTGCCCTTCCTTTTGGGGAATGAATACGTTCACGGGTTTGTTTAGCAGAAGGACAAATAATTTCATCAGGATTAAAGTTAAAACAAGCCCCATTTCCATTACAATTAAAAGCAGCTTCATAGTCGGTTCTTAACTGATGAGATACTTGACGATCAAACTGTCCCCTTAAGGTTGATTCTATTTTAACAATTTCATCTGAACTTTCATAAGGAGTGACAATTTTTCCTGGGTTTAATTTATTCTTAGGATCAAATACTGATTTGATTTTTCGTAAGTCTTGATAAAGTTCTTCTCCAAAGAATAAAGCTGTATATTCACTACGGAAACCTTTACCATGTTCCCCCCACATTACACCCCCATATTTACGGACTAAATTGACAACTTTATCGGATATTTCTCTAATTAATTTTTCATCATCAGGAGACTTCATATCTAAAGCGGGACGTACATGAAGACACCCTACATCTACATGACCAAACATAGCATAATTAAGATTATAACTGTTCAATAATGCTTTAAATTCACGGGTATAATTTGCTAAACTTGAAGGGGGAACGGCGGTATCTTCAATAAAAGGAATGGGTTTGCGATCGCCTGGCATACTTCCTAATAAAGCTGCTCCTTTTTTTCGTAACATCCATAATTGTTTTATTTCGATTGATTTATCTGTTAAATAATAGCTAATAATGCCTGGTTTATTTAATTGTTTAATTGATTGACAATTTTGCTTATTTATGTTTTCTTGATTTTCTCCAATAAATTCTACTAAGTTAATTGCTTTTGCTTCTCCGATGAAGTCTTTAACTTCTTGAAAGATACTATCTTTTTTAGCTAATTCTAAAATGGTTTCGTCAATAGTTTCTATAGCAGATGGATTAAATTGTAACAAGCGATCGGCATCAGCAAGCGCATCATCAAAACTTTGATAATGAATCACTAATAATTGAGTTGCTTTCGGGATTTTTGTTAACTTTAATTTTGCTTCTGTAATCACAGATAATGTACCTTCTGAACCTGATAAAATGCGATTTATATCAAAATAGTTTCTCTGCTCATCATAAACCTTAGCTAAGTTATAGCCTGTCATAAATCTGGTTAATTTAGGGAATATTTCAGTAATTAAATTAGCTTTTTCAGTGACAATTTTATCGACTTGTTTATAAATATTGCCTAACCTTCCTGACTGTTGTTTTAACGCTTCTAAATTTTGGGAGTTAACTTGAGAAGAAGTCCCAAAAGTACCATCAGATAACACCCAAGTTAAAGCTAAAATATGATCGCTTGTTCTACCATAAATACGTGAACCTTTACCTGCTGCATCTGTATTAATCATTCCCCCAATGGTAGCACGATTACTAGGAGCCAGAGAAGGAGCAAAAAACAGTCCATGAGGAGCTAAAATTTGATTTAATTGGTCTAATATTATGCCTGGTTGAACCCTTACCCATTCTTCTTCTAAATTAATTTCTAAAACCTGATTCATGTATTTAGAACAGTCTATAATAATACTAGGAGAAAGTGACTGTCCATTCGTGCCTGTACCTCCTCCTCTGGGAGAGAAAGTAATAGAATCAAATTGAGATTCATTAGCTAATTTAAAAATCTCTATCACATCTTGCATACTACGAGGAAATATAACAGCTTGGGGTAAAATTTGATAAATACTGTTATCAGTTGAAGCAATTAAACGGTTAGCAAAATCACCCTTAATATCTCCAGAAAATAGAGTATCTTGTAAACTGCTTAAAAAATCAGCAATGGTTTGATTAATGGTTATTTGAGGTGAAAGTTTAGAAATCATATTCAGTAGCACAAGCTTCTAGCTTATTATAGATGAGTAGATGAGTAGGGTGGGTTAGGTGGTGATATCCTATGCAGCTAATTTGTTAATTAATTGTCCACCATAACCCACCATTAAGAAAATTTGCACCTACCTTAATATTTACTTTATAAATACCCGATATGTCACAAGTAAAATTCCTATGTTACAATTTATTTGTTCACAATTGTTATGTAAACCCTACAAAATGAATGCCAGCTAAAGATCTATATCATGATAGTGTGAGAATGGCTTTAGAAAAAGAATAAACAAATTGCAGTAGAAATTAAAAGCTTTATTAACCCTTCATTAGTTAAAGACTTAGAAAACGCATTAGGACAATATATTCTCTACGCATCTCTCATTCAAAAACAACAACCATTACGCACTCTCTATTTAGCCGTTCGTGAAGAAATTTATGTCGATTTTTTTACAGAAGAAATTGTCCAGATAGTCTTAGAATTTCAGCATATAAAATTATTAATTTTTGATGCACAAAAAGAGGAAATAGTCAAATGGATCAATTAGAAACTTATCGAAAATTACTATACAAAAACTTAAGGAAATATGCCCAACTGACTGAAAATAATCAGCAGATTAACAGTATGGTAATTGTCAGTCAAGATCGTAATCATTTTTTGCTGATTAATGAAGGATGGGAAGGTAAAAAACATATTCATGCTTGTCTATTTCATGGAGAAATTAGAGGAGAAAAAATCTGGATTTATTTCGATGGATTTGAAGAAAGTGTAACAGAACAA
This sequence comes from Crocosphaera sp. XPORK-15E, assembly GCF_034931425.1. Lineage (NCBI taxonomy): Bacteria > Bacillati > Cyanobacteriota > Cyanophyceae > Chroococcales > Aphanothecaceae > Crocosphaera > Crocosphaera sp. XPORK-15E. Next base: position 119,762 of record NZ_JAYGHQ010000015.1, on the reverse strand, counting down.
CTCATTGCTTTAGGTATTCCTAAAGGAAATATAGTTCTTGCTTTTCATCCTCCTTATGTTCGTCAAAAAACTGAATTTGCTGTACAATAAACTTTAATTAAACAGGCGACCAAGGGCCAATAATTAATATTCCTTGACTTTCTTTTTCTGCTAATTCTAGGTTTAATCCTAATAACTTCTCTAAGATATCATCATCAGGTTTAAATTGATAAGCTTCCATAACTAAGTTATCAAGTTGTTGATGGAGTTGATAAAGTTTGCTACTGGGTTCATCAAAAAATGCGTTATATAGTTTGGTAATTCCCCATTGTTTCTTTTCCATCTGTTGGCTACGATATTCATGGAGTTTGGTCATGGTTTTACGAATATCATCAACGGTTTTAGATGAGGGAGTTTGAGGGAAAGGAAAGGTTTCAAAACAAGTTTTAGGGGTGTAACGAGTTGTCTCTCCAAGAGTTGAACTTTGTGCTTCTATCCATAGTCTATGAACTTTTGAACTGAGGATACCTAAGATATAAAAATCATGTGAAGTAACAACAGCAGTTGAATTACCAGGAAGCCAAGAATTTTCAGCAGTCAGAAAAATAAACCATTTTGAATGACAGGGAATATTCAAATAAAAATTAACTTTCTTTAGTGCTTTTCTCATCGCTTCATTAGTTCGTTTAAACCGCCACCATTTTTCTCTTAAAACAGCTTCACGATTATTAATTCTTTCTGGTTTAACATATTCTTTGACATGAGTAAAAGGGAGTTTATATTCACTGACTTCTTCAAGATTCATATTGGCAAAATCAATAATCCATCGACTCGGTTTTCCATGAGGATTACTAGCTAAATCTTTTGCTGAAGAAAATAACTTTAATACATCTCTATTTTGACTGTCAGACTGTATCCAATTGTCACTAATTTCTTCCGTTATTAAAAATCCTTTACTATTAGGTTGTGTCCCAACAAAAGAATAGTTAAGATTCACTTTTAACTGTTGAGAACTAGAGATATCTGTGGTTGTTTTTAATGCTGAACTAATTTTAGTAACAATATCGTTATTTAAAAATGACTTGATTGGTAGTTCTTTTGTCCAATTAATAATACTCACATAAACATTTGCTTCTCCAGACCAGGGTTGAGTTGAGATTGCTTCATAAATATAACCGCCATTGTTGGTAATATAATCAAGGGCAGCAACACGACTTTTTCCCTGACTAATAGAATTAGTTGCAACAAGTCCAACTCTTCCTTTTCCTTCTATATTTTCATGACTTAAACGAAACCAATAACTAGAAAAATCGATTTGTGCTTGTACATCAGAAAACTTACTAAAAACTTTTTCTGCATAATTATCTCCTAATTCTTGACGAATACGATAACCACCCAAAAAAGGAGGATTACCAATAATAGCATCAGCTTTAATCCAATCTGTAAATAAAGCATCAGTACACACAATATTGTCATCCAAACTATCTAAAGGCAAAGAATTTTCCGTCAACTCAAACTTATCAATAGCCACCTTTCTTGCAATCATTAAAGTCACCCTAGCCAACTCCACAGCAAAGGGATTAATATCCATACCATAAAACTGCTTAGGAGTAACAAAACTCATCTGCATTTGTTCATTAGAAGACTTCCGACGACTGGTAATCTTATCTAACAATAACTGTTCAATACGCTTTAATTCTTGATAAGCCACATACAAAAAATTACCTGAACCACAAGCAGGATCTAAAACCTTATATCCCTGTAACTCTAACTGTAATTGATTCAATTCTCCTATTGTTCCTGCTGCTTCAATTCTCTCCTCCCAATAACGACTAATAGTAGGCCGAACAATCTTCATGATATCCGCTTCAGACGTATAATGAATGCCATAAGTATGACGTTCATTCTCATTCGCTGTCCCCTCAAAAATATTGCCAAAAATAGCAGGACGAATCTTATTCCAATCTTGACGTGCTGCTGCTTCCAAAAACTCCAATTCCTTACTCGTTAACTCAATAGGATGAATCTGAGAAAATAAACCCCCATTAAAATAATCTACCCCTTGATATCGTCCCGCAGGAGTAATTCCAACTTGATTCATTTCCCGAAATAAACCACCCAAAACATCATAAGAACTTTCCCCATTCAAACAATCTTGAACACAACTTAAAAATAAATCTCGCGGCAATAACCCCCGATCTTCCGCAAACATTGCTAATACACACTGCAAAATAAAACGCTGTGCCGTCAACTCATCAAACCCACTTTTATTACTCCGTTTCTGTAAAATTTTAAATAATTCCCCCATGCGTCTCGCTGCGGTTTCCGTCACCACAACCTGATTATTTTTAAATACAGGAGTACGGTTGCCCAACTCCATAAAATTAAAAGCACTAGCCCTATTCTTTAAGTCAGAAAGTGCTACAATATCAACAGGTTCATCAATTTGTAAATTAAAATCAAAAATCCAAAATTCATCAAAATTACATAAGATGACATAACGAGGCCGATCCGGCACTAACCGCGTCCAATATTCAAAGGCTTGGGGATAATGTTTGCCTAAAGATTCTCCACGCTTTTTCATCTCGATTAAAACGCGAGGTTTCCAGACTAAATCAGCAAACCCTGTCTTACCCTTTTGACTGCCTTTCTTAATCGCTTCCTCATAACTTGCACCCGCTTCTAATACCCCTTGATAACCGAAAGCTTGAAAAAATCTATCTAAAAAGATTTGTGCTTCTTTTCTCTCTTTTCCTGTAATATATTGCTGACAAAAATCAATGAATTTATCTAAACTTTCAGGGGTATAACTTGACATAATCAAAAAAATGGGGTAGAATCACAAAGTGATAAGGTATGGTGGGTATATTGTGCATTTTAAACCCCCCTCAACCGGATAACTTAACTAAGTTAGAAAAATTTACCAAAATAACAAAGGAGAGTAAAACCCTCCATTTTCTCTCATGTTAGAACTTAAACATCAATTTAAGACATTTGAAGAATATTTAGCTTATGAGGATGATACAGATAAACTCTATGAGTTGTTTAATGGAGAGTTGATAGAAATGCCTCCAGAATCAGGAATTAATGTGCAAATTGCTAACCGTCTTTTTCTGTTTTTTTCCCTTCTGATCGGAACTGATAGAGTGCGAGGTCATGGGTTAGAATTAGAGGTGAGAGGGGAACCCAGAAACCGTTATCCTGACTTAACTATTATTCAAGAAGAACATATTAATTTATTATCTAAACGCAATACCATTCGTCTATTGATGCCTCCCCCTTTATTAGTCATTGAAGTCGTCAGTTCTGGGGAATTACAACGAAATAGAGATTACATTGCTAAACGTATTCAATATCAAGATTGTGTTATTCCTGAATATTGGATTATTGATCCAGAAGGACAAACAGTGTTAGTTTTACAATTAATAGACAAACAATATATTGAAGTTGATAATTTTTTAGGTAATTTTCCTATTGTTTCTCCACAATTTCCAGAATTAAAGCTCACTCCTGTTAATATTTTCGAGGCAATGTGATAAAAAAATGAGTAATTTTAGCCTTTCCTGTCCCATTCCCCTCGATCAATATCCCCAAGTATTACTCGCTCATGGTGGGGGTGGTAAACTCATGCAGCAGTTACTCGAAAAGATGTTTTTTCCTGCCTTTAAAACCTCTAATGATTCCCCCCCTCATGACTCTGCTGTAATCACCCTTCCTGGGGATAAAATCGCCTTTACAACAGATTCTTATGTGATTCATCCCCTCTTTTTTCCTGGGGGAGATATTGGCAGTTTAGCCATTAATGGAACTGTCAATGATTTAGCGATGAGTGGGGCCCGTCCCCTATATTTAAGTGTAGGATTTATCCTAGAAGAAGGACTACCGATGGAAACCCTATGGCGGGTAGTTCAATCCTTACAAAAAGCTGCTAAAATTGCTAACATTAAGATTATTACAGGAGATACAAAAGTAGTTGATCGTGGTAAAGGAGACGGTATATTTATTAATACCGCAGGAGTAGGAATTGTTGAACACAATCAAACAATTGCCCCTCAAAGTGTGCAGCCAGGAGATCTAGTTTTACTTAGTGGCGATCTCGGTCGTCATGGTATTGCGATCATGGCAGTAAGGGAAGGATTAGAATTTGAAACCACCATCGAAAGTGACTGCGCCCCCCTGCATCAAATTATTCTCACCATGATCAATCAAGGGGTTGACATTCATTGTTTAAGAGATTTGACGCGAGGAGGGTTAGCCAGTGCCTTAAACGAAATCGCCGTTAGTGCTGGCGTAACTGTTAACATCAAAGAAACAGCGATTCCGGTGCGAGAAGACGTACAGGGTGCTTGTGAAATATTGGGATTTGACCCCCTTTATGTGGCCAATGAAGGCCGATTTGTGGCGTTTATTCCCCCAAATTCCGTCGATACAGCTTTAGAAATCATGCAATCTTTTGCTCAAGATGCTTGTATTATTGGTCAAGTTGCCCCAGAAAAAACTAAAACAGGCTTAGTCACCTTAGAGAGTAAAATTGGGGCAAACCGTATCGTTGATATGTTAAGTGGGGAACAATTACCCAGAATTTGTTAATTAGGCAAAGGACTCATTTCCCGCGTACGGGATGAAGATTTTTGCACAGCTTCTGTGGCAATTTCAGCGGCCAAGGTTGTCATAGAAGAAACTGTATTTTCCCGTCGCTGACGACCATGATAATGCCGTTTGGTAGTATTTCTGGTGAGGGGAGTGTTAGGACGATTGCTGACTAAGCTGTAAGCTTTCCAGTGACTTTCTAGACTCCATTGTGGATCATCTGTCAGCACTAACACCCCACCAGCAGGAATCAGTAAATCATTAGCGGTGGCCCAAATACAAAACTGAGTCCAAGGAGAACGCAGCAAAAATACAGGTACTTGTTTGCCATCAGCACGGCCATCAGTATATCCCAGTAAAAAACGGCTTTGTTCAATAATTGGTCGTAAATGGGGATATTTTTCTAGAAGCATGAAAATTCCGTGATGGGCCATAGGTCATTAATTCCCAATTCAACTTAGGTAAAAGCCTGATCAAGACAAACTGATCAGACACCTTAGCCATTAAGCATAGAAAGAGGTAGTCCTTACTGTAAGTATCAAATGTAACGAAAACGAGCCTTTTTTCCTAAATGTCATTTTATTCTGACAAAATACCCCCAAATCTAGAGAAAATTGAAATATTGTATAAAATTTTGTAACAAAAAAGTAGGTGTTAGGGGTTAGATACTGTTGTTCTTCAACATAAATAATGTCTTATTGTAAAGGCAATTCATGAATTGCCCCTACAGGTAGAGTCGTTGCCTAAGTCCTGAGTCGTAACCCTCAGTCTTAAGCCTGGGGTTTAGGGTCAGGGAGAATTCAACAGCCCTGATTCTTCGTCCTTTTTGACGGGACTAACTTTCGCCCGATGTAACAATTTGCCTCCTTGACGATAACCGACGTAACGCACCACCACTAGATCACCAGGTTCTGCGGTTCCTCCCCCTTCTAAGAGTTGATGAAATTGCGGATTATAGGGGATAGTTTCCCCAACGGTGGCATTCATTTCTAGTCCCCATTGTTTCAGTAACTCAAAAATAGGTTTGACTAAAGGTAATAATTTCACCGCAGAAAGTTGGGGATTTTTTTGAGCAACAATTGCCGCAGTTGGCCATTGAAGCAACCAAGATTCTAAGACAGCTAAACTTGATTGTTGAAACTCTTTTTCTAAGGTTTCTTTTTGTTGTTTTAATTGTTGTTGTAGATGTTGATATTCTTGTTGTAAATGCTCGGCAATTGAAGGAGTAACCGATGAGCTTACTTTGCTGTCTACTTGCCAATCTTCAGTTAAGGAGTCATCGATTTCAAAGCGCACCAGTAACTGTTCTAAGGGGACTTTTAAGGCTTTAGATAACTTCAATAGGGTTTCAATAGATAGCTTTGGCATTAACCCCACCAGCAGTCTATTTAACTGCCATTGAGATACCCCAGAAACCTCACTCAATTGCTCAAAATTGCTGATGTTAGCTGATTGCATCAGTTGGGATAACTGTTGATGATTGACGGAATAGGTTGTTGTCTGATTCATAAAAGTTATAATTACAAACATGACTATCATTTTGAGTTTACCTCAACTTGGTCACAGCATTTTTAGATCCCCTCAACCCCTTGAAAATTTGATAAGATAATTTTTTGTTATTAAATCTTGTAAATCGTTTTGAATTTTTAATCTATTCAATTAAGAGCTTAGTCAGGGAAAATCTCTGAGAATTATTAGCAATAAGCAAATGAGTTTGCGCCATTTGACCCCCCTGTGCTATGATCAAAAATTAAAATCTCAGGCCTGTCTTGACCAAAAATTAGTTAAGCGTGAAATGTTTCTTTTTTGTTACATGATTTTTCCTAACACCTTTACCAAAGCCCGAAGGGCTTTAGTAAAAAGTAAAAAGTAAAAAGTAATAATGAAATATCAAGCCCTCTTATGGTATAAAGCCTCTTTATTTATGAAGAAAAATCATACTTATTACTTAACACTTATTACTTGTGAACCCGACATATAGCATCAATATTTATCCGGTAAAAGTGCAATGCCCTTTCAACAAACTGTTTGGATCGCAAGACATGGGAACCGTCTAGATTTTGTTAATCCTGAGTGGTTTAATACTGCCGTCAGACGTTATGATCCCCCTTTATCAGAAGATGGGGTAATTCAAGCCCAACAATTAGGAAAAAGACTACAATCAGAGAAGATAGCGCATATTTTCGCCTCACCTTTTTTACGAACGATTCAAACTGCAAATCAAGTAGCAGAAATGCTTGATTTACCCATTAAATTAGAAGCAGGTTTAGGGGAATGGCATAATCCTGAGTGGATGAGTGAAAATCCAGAAATCCAGCCCAGGGAATTATTAGAAAAAGACTATCCTCGGATTGACTGGAATTATTCATCTTATCTTGTTCCTGAATATCCCGAAAATAAAACAACAATGATGATGAGAATGGCTAAAATTGTCAAGCAATTAGTTACAAATCATTCTGAAGATATTTTATTAATTGGTCATGGTGCATCAGTGATAGGAACTACTCAAGGATTAATCCCAAAAAATCCACCATTTAAAGCCTCTTTATGTTGTTTGGTTAAAATTGTAAAAGAGGGGAATAATTGGCAAATAAAATTACAGGGTGATACATCCCATTTGACTGAAACTGAAGATGATATTCGCTTTGTTTGATGATTTTGCTACAGGGCTATTTCATTTTTTCATATTCCCTCAGTCTAAAGCCTGGGGATGATACCTGAACCCTTTAGGGTATCAGCATTTACTTTTTGCTTTTTACTTTTTGCTTCTGTTTAATTGCCCTTGATTCTAATTTAATTTCGGGAATTTCTCTTAATTGTGACTCATCAAGATTGTATTGTTCACAAACCAGACTCAAACGAATACCAGGGGTTTTAACAGGGTTAACCGAGTGAGTTAAATCTCCCTGAAAAAATAATAAAGTATTAATTTGGGGCGAAATTTGTCCTAAGTGGCGTTTTTTTGATTGCAATATCAATTCTCCCCCTTCTAAATTTAGGGGAACCTGAATATAAAGAACACTAACCACAAGAGGTGGTAAAATCTTGTCACAGTAGGAACGCAAAGAACGATCAATGTGAGGATCTACGCGAGAACCCTGTTCTAGTAATAGAGGGTTGAGGTAAAACGCATTACAGTCTTCTTGTATGGCTCGGTTTAGATAAAGTTTGAAGTAAGGAAAGCGTTGTATAACATTGCTTAAATGCGATCGCTGGAAGACAAGAGAAAACCCCTTAGTTCCCACAAAATCACGATTAAGATTATTAACCGTAAAATAAGGAGAGGCTAAAATTTGCCCTTGTAACTCACTCAAGTATTTGGGAGAAAACGCTTCAGAATATTGATGATAGTAGGACAACTTAGGAAGCTAATATGTAATATTTTGATCTTAGCTATCATAACAGGTTTAAAAATCCTCGTATGTTTCCTGCGCTTCTACTTCCACAGGTTCCACAATTTCGGCAGGTTTCTTCATGACCAAAGGTCTTTTTTCCAACTCTGGTAAAGCAATTAATTCCCGTTGTTTCACCGTAGTAGGCATCAACATCGGTAATGCGTCCCCTTGGTCAACCCAACAACTAGCCACAGGTAAAGTATGTTCAAGATCTTCCAATAATCGAGGAATGACCATCATCGCGTGCAGTTCCCCAATTCTCTCCGCCTCGTGCATTCCTGCTTCAATCGCCACAGCCACATTAGCCACCGAACCCCTAATAATAGCCGTACACAACCCGTCCCCAATAATTTCATAGGAAGCCAATTGAACATCGGCGGACTTTAACATGGCATCTGCTGCCCCCACCATTGCCGGAAACCCTCTCGTTTCCAACAGTCCAATCGAGCGGTTACTTAAGCGACTATAACCCTGTTGTTGTTGAGCAATTTCCACTAAATGACTACCAATAGGAAAAATTGCTTCTAAATTAGGCATGGGCCGGGGAATGACCAACTTAGAAATGAGTTGACCAAATTTTTCGGCTGTTTTTGCCCCTTCTTCAACAGCAAGACGAACATTAGCCACCTTTCCTCTGATTACAGCAGTACAGTAGCCACTGCCAATTTTTTCATAGCCGACTAAGATTACGTCCGCCGACTTAAGCATCATATCTGCGGTTCCCACAATGGCAGGGAAGCTATGGGTTGAAACAAGTCCGAGGGCGCTATCACTGGGTAAGTCAGATGATTTCATGCGTTGTCGTGGGGCTTGGCGTGGGTTTGAAGCTGCAAGTTTAGTCATGTAAGAAAATTAAGCGGTTCCAAGGCATCTATAGCGGTCAATAGATTGTTTCCATATCCTTTAGTGTATCGCGTTATCATTAATCATTGCTGTAAGATTACTAAAGCTTGTGATAACTTTGAGTAATATGAACGATCAGCCCCAAGACACATCTAACCAACTTTCCGAAGAAGAAGCTAATCAAATGCTGCGATCGCTCCTGCACAAAGAGGGAACCTGGGTAGACTGGGGAAAAACCTGTCATCAGCTACAACAAGCAGGATATAACAGCCAAACCCTCTTTGAACAAACGGGGTTTCAAGCAAGTCAGCAAAACTTAATTATTGTCGCGGCCCAAGTTTACGAAAGTTTGGTCATATCGGAAGTATCGGAAGACCTACTAAGTTATTATCGGGGCCCTAAAAGTGATGTTCTCTACGAATTACGCATTCTCAACCAAGAACAGCGAGCTATAGTGGCCCAATTAGCGAAAGATAAGGGTTTGGATTATCTTGATACGAAAGAGGTGGCTAAAACCTTTCAAACCTTTTCCCGGCTGCCTCAACTTCCCCCTAATTTTACTCTTCATCCTGGGGACGCGATCGCCTATCAATGTTGGAAACAAGGGAAACAAAAAAAGGATCTCCAAGATCGTACCCGTTTGATTGCCAAAGGGTTAAAATTTGCCCATTCAATGACAGCAAGGGAAGCTATTGAAAAATTACTCACGGACTTCACTGCAATTCCTCAGCGTAGCGCACCATTAATGCCCCTCTACCGCTTGGAAGAGCAACAAGAGATGTCTTGTATCGTTCCCCTGGTGGGAACCCTTCCTTTGAGCAAAAATGAGGTGGAAGGGGTGAGGCCATTGGACAAGGTGGGGCCTTTTAATTCTGTGTCCTATTCTGGGAAAGGATCAATAGTTCCCCTTCCAGGGTGGCAGGCAGTCTTAAAATCGGTTAATCCTGTCGCTATTTTTACCCCAAGCGATCGCTTACCTCAGTCTATTCCAGGGAAACCAGAGGAGGTTTTAGTATTAATTGATCTGGCCATAACTGATTGGGATGATAACAGTTATTTTTTGGTGGAAGATGAGGGAGAATTAACCTTTAAATGGTTTTCTGAACAACCATCTATTCCTTTATTGGGTCAAGTGGTTATTGTGTTACGTCCTAAGAAGATTTTTGATGAAAATAATCTCTTAGAAGCTTGGCAAATGGATGATTAAATAAGTCAAAAGTCAGTAGTAGGGGCTTAATAATATTAAGCCCTTAGAGAAGTTAGAGCAGATTAAAATTTATGCAAAATCAACAAAACCCATTTATTTTTTCTTCCTTATTTAACAATAGATCATTGATATTTTTGTTGTTTTTTCCCGCAAGTTTAGGTATTCTTTGGCAAATTTTTAATAATCCTTTAAGTCATCAATTATTGGCATTTACCCTTTTTTTGATGTGTTTGGAACAAGCTAGAATGGCTTTTATAGACCTAGAAAATATTATAATTGTCAAAGAAAAGTGTGAAGATAATCGCCTTGATGATTTTTTTGTCGTTACTATGGTGACGATAATTATAGAATTATTGGGTTTTTATCTTGCTTTTTTTTCCCTATATTGGGGGGCTATAGTTATTTTAATTAGTTTGATTTTCTTTAATCTATTTGCCAAAATTCAACTCCAACCCTCAGCAGAAATAATGATTCAATCTTCGGGAATATCTCAAAAGCTGACTATTTTATGTGCTGATGGGTTAGGATTAATTTTAATTATTTTGGGAATGTTTAATGTTATGCCTTTATTAATGTCTTCTCTTTTATTAGGAATAATTATTTTATATGGACTCATTAAATATATATAGCATTTCTCAAGTTTACTCAACAACCTGTAGGGGCTTAATATTATTAAGCCCCTACGACTTCTGACTTCTAAAAAGCGGAGAGGGAGGGATTCGAACCCTCGTTGTCTTGCGACAAAGCAGTTTTCGAGACTGCCGCATTCAACCACTCTGCCACCTCTCCAGGGGGTCGGGTTTACTCATTATTCCCTATTATACCGTGAATCGTGAACAGTATGATTTAAAAATCACAAAACCCCCATTTTTAAGGACAGCGAACCAAGAATGATTTAATTTTTGTTGATAAATAGGCTCTAATTTTTAACGAGAAGGCTGTACAATTAACACAGAACAAGCGGCGTGATGTAACACATAATTACTGACACTTCCTAACAAAAATTCTTGCAGTCCTGAACGTCCTCTATGACCAATAACAATAACATCAGCTTGCCATTCATGGGCAGTTTTACAAATGCTTGAACCAGGAACACCATTAATTTGTTGAAATTCGGTTTTTATCCCGGCATCTTTGGCAATTTTATTATGAGATTCTAACATTTCAATGCCAGATTTTTCAAAAGCTGTCCATTGTTCTCGCCACGTTTCTAAGGTTAAATCATTACCCACAGCGGGATATAATTCACTTAAATCAGAGGGAATGGGTAAGGGACTATTTTCTTCTTCACCTGACAGAACATGAAGTAAAAATAACAGAGTATTATCTTCCTGTTTCGCCAAAGATAACCCATGATTAAAGACAATTTCTGCCATTTCTGACATATCCAAAGCAACAAGAATCTTTTGATACATTGATTATTCTCCCTGATAAATTTCAGTCCCTAAACCCATAGAAAAATCATACTTATTACTTCCCCTCCTGGGAGGGTAGGGTGGGTTGACTTCTCACTTTTTACTTATTAGGCCATAACCATTCCCCCATCTACATTAAACACCTGTCCGGTAATATAGGCTGCGGCGGGGTCAGTGGCTAAAAAACGCACCATTCCGGCCACTTCTTCGGCAGTTCCCAACCGTCCCAAGGGGATAAATTGCAAAATATCATCAGTTTTGACCTTTTCCGTCATATCTGTGGCAATAAACCCAGGGGCCACCGCATTAGATGTTACCCCACGACTGGCCAACTCTTTGGCCACAGTTTTGGTTAACCCAATCACTCCAGCTTTGGCTGCGCTATAATTTGCTTGACCAGGATTGCCCATTTGTCCAACCACTGAGGCAATATTGATAATCCGTCCGCATTTTTGCTTTAACATGGGTTTGGTAACAGCTTTGATACAAAGAAAAACCCCTGTCAGATTAAGATTAATTACAGCTTGCCAGTCTTCCGGTTTCATCCGCATTAACAGGGTATCACGGGTAATTCCGGCATTATTGACCAAAACATCGACGCGGCCAAACTTATCTAAGGTTGTTTTGACGAGGGTATCCACATCTTCCCCTTGAGATACATCTCCTTGGACGGCGATCGCTTCTCCACCCCCTTCTATAATTATTTTAACAATTTCTTCGGCTGCGGTACTAGAACGGGCATAATTCACCACAATTTTTAACCCTGTCTTGGCTAATTCTAGGGCTATTGCCCGGCCAATGCCCCGTGATGCTCCTGTAACGATCGCCACTTGTTCTGTGTAATCCATATCTTATCAAAATAAATAACCCATAAGTATAATTATCCTATGAGTTGTCACTGGTTGAGTTAGACTTTATTGGGGATTCTTCCAAACAAGTTTTTAGGGTTTTGGGATCAAAAATAATGGGCAGAAAGTGAATACTGTTGACTTCCCGAAAATAGAATAAAATGGGGACGGGACTCCAAAAAATGCGCCAGTTTGTCCATTCTGTATAGGGAAAGCGGCGAAGGAGTTTACTGGAACGGTAAATATCCAAGGCGGTTGGGGTAAACTGTAAGCGGATAGTTACTGTTTGTAATAATAGAAATAGACCAAACAGGGCTAAAGGTAAGCTTGCCCAAGGTTGCACTAGAAGAAGGGGAATAGCTATGCTGATTAAAACTAAAGGAATTTTGTAGCTGGGAGCTAATTCAATGGTTTTTTCACCGATAGGAGAAGAAGTAATAGAAGTCATAGGGTTTTTAAATCTAGGGTTTCTGATAATTAGTCTTATCTTAGCATTATTCATTATTCATTATTCATTATTCATTGGTGAACAATACCAAAAACCCTGAAATAATACATAATATTATTGTTAACCAATCTCCCCATTTAACATATAAAGTTTGGGTGTTTCTGCGATAAATTGTCTCTTGATGTAATTGGTAAGTATTAATATCAGATATCCATAAAGTATCCCCGTGAGGATTAATAATTGCAGAATATCCTGTATTGGTTGCTCTGGCCATCCATCTATCAGTTTCAATGGCGCGAATGATGTCTTGTGCATGATGTTGGGCGGGCATTATTTTACTATAATGGGCATTATTTGAAGCCGTAATAATAAACTCTCCTCCTGCTTTTGCTTGGCGACGAAAATGCTCACTAAAGGCAGATTCATAACAAATTCCTATGATAGCTTGACCAAAGGGAGTATTAAAAATTTGACTCGGTTTTCCTGCTGCTAAATGACTATCTAAGGGAGAAAGTCTATTAATGATTTTACCGAGAATGTTTTCAAAAGGGATATATTCACCTAAAGGCACTAATTTAACTTTATCAAAGCGACTTAATAATTTTCCTGTTCCTGTAATCATCAATAAACTATTCGTATAACTTGTTCCTTGACTGCCAAATGCTCCTAAAATTACAGGGACTTTTTTGTTTAAAATTGCTGGATAAAATGAACTATTATTAACAATATAATTCCAATCAAAGGGTAAAGCTGTTTCTGGGGTAATCACTAAATCAACCTTTTGACTGGCTAATGTTTCATAACCTTTTGTATAACCTTCAATGGCTTTTTTCCATCCTTCAGGATAAAGTTTAATAGTATTGGGGATATTTCCTTGAATAATTCCGACTTTAATGGCTTGATTTTTATCAGTAATAATAGGTTGATTATATAATAAGAATCCAAGTAAATGTAAATTAAAAAAAAGTAGAATTGCTGTGATTAATAAACTTAAAGATTGAGCTTTATTTTTATCCTTTTTTTGCCCTAAGATAAGGGACTCTGCTATCAAACCATTAACCCCTACAATAGCAGCAGTTACGGTTGAATAACCTGATAATTTAGTCAGTTGTAAAATGCCTAAATTATTGGGACTCTGAGTATAAGATAAAGAAGTCCACCATAAAGCCCCTTGATTCCAAATTAATTCTAATAAACACCAAATAGCAACCCCAACTATTACCCTTGAAATTGCTTTAATTAATCCATTTTTAAAGCCTAATCTATTGGTATTTTTTAGATTAAATAACCGAATTAAAATTGACCAAAAAGTAACTAATATTGCCCCCCAAACTGCAATAAAAATCCAACAAAATGCAGCAATAAATAAACTTGCTAACCAAGGAACTCCCATCCAAGTCATAGGATGAATTCCTGTAATCCAGAATAAAGCAAAACCATGATAACAAAATCCCCAAACAAATGCTATCAAAGTTTTTTGACTGAAAATAAATTTTTTTAGAGTTATTTTAGGGTTATTTTTATCATCTAAAATTGTGAATAACCACAAGGGAATTAAGGAAATCCAAGCCAAATAAAAAGCAGAAAATGGGGCAGTTGTCAACCCCATTAATAAACCACTGAAAGCGACTAATAAAATTTTCATTGGTTAGGAAATAGGGAATTAATAGAAGATTAAATTCCTTAATATTGGCTACAGATAAAAGTGAATGAGTGAGGAAGTAAGGGAGTGAATAGATAATTATTCTTCAGTATAGGCGGGAAATAAATCGCGGGGAAAATCTTGGGCCGCTAAACACTTATCCATCGCTTTAACAGGTGTTATGTCTGAAACTTGTCTAGCAGAAGCAATCACACATTGCGAATAAAAACCTGGTTGTAAACTAGCACGACAGGAATTTAATAAGGTTAATAAAGCGGTTTCATTGCTATTAGTTTCTGGGTCAACATTGGCCAGACTAGGAAATTGATGATAAATATCCGCAACACAGTTACCTAAGTCAATGGGCCGTCTAACCTGATAACAAGCTCTTAAAGAGTCATTACCCTTAATAGGAGTTGCAAGACCAATCATACTAACACATTGAGATAATTCTTTAGGAATTAGTGCATCAGAACAAGCAATGGCCGCATCATCCCCTGATACCTGATATTTTTCCAGTTGTGTAATACAGACACTAAACTGGTTCCAACCACCGGCCTTAGCAGGTGAAGGTGCAAGACTCAAAAGCAACAAACTAGCGGGAAGGGGAATAATAGCGCAGACACGAAGTAAACGGGTGAATAAGCTTATCATAAGGATTTGAGGAATATCTAGACCAGATTGATCAATCATATTGGATTGTGACATACTCCCGACGCTGATGCTAAGAGCATACAGCGCGGGCTTCTCAACCGTTCGGCTGACGCTCACGGCGAAGCCTCACGGCGAGAGATTTCCTGCTTCATTGGTCGCATCTAGATATCATGTAGAACACAACACCCCCGATAACGATACCTCCACAGGCAGATTTACTTGACGTGATATCCCACCGCCAAGAAACAGAACGATTCATTATTCTGTTGCCTTTATACTATGAGAATTTTACTTGTTGATAGTAGACAAAAATGCCAGTCATTTCTCAACAAAACCCCATATTCTCAGTTGTCAAGGCTTCGGCCGTGAGCTCAGCCGAACGGTACGAAACAATTCCCCTAGCTATGCACTGTTCACCTGTTACCAGTTCGTTTGTGTCATCGGGCGGGCTGTTAACCAATCCCATTATAAACCACCTAGCTTCGTTGTCAATTTCGGCCCCTGCTCTCATCCCGACCCCAAGCTGTCGCTATGGGGCGGGGCTTCCCGCAGGGAAAGCTAACAAAAGATTTCGGGTCGTCAATCAAAATCCCGGTATTCCTGTTAAAATTCAAAATTTTCTTCAAACCATTGACGGGTCATAGGTTGTTCAATCATCAATCCTTCTCCTCCTAACACATCCAAAGGTTTTCCGTCAACAGATAACCAAACTTGAGCTTTAGGATTTAAACTGGTGGCTGTATACAAAAGTTGGGCCAAACGACCAGTCATCGAAGCACTGCCGCCCCCTGTGGTAAATTCTGAAGATAGATTGAGATGGACTCCCTCCTTGTCTAATTTGAGGCTTAGTAGCTTGGTATTGGGGGGAATGGTGGTAGATTCATTGGCCGTTTTTGACCCCGATAATAAGCCGAATAATGCCGTTTGTAAGACTTCTTGCTCCGTTAGGGATTTTTGCCCCATAACCGGACTACTTTTTAATTTTAGGCGATCGCCTGTGGTATCTAACCAATAAATTGCCCCCCGTTGTTGAGTGTTGGACTCTTGGTTAACTGGGCTTTCTGTTGGGTTTGGGGAAGTGGTTTGAGGGGACTGGGTTAAATTATTTAAGGCCCACCAAGCGGCCACACCTCCCGTTGCTAAAACGGCAGCAATGACCCCTGCAATAAAGGCGACGGAGGAACGACGTTGATGATTATTATCCTGCATGATCTTCCCCTGAACCTGGTTCTACATATTATGACGATTTTAGCTTAAGTTAAGGTTCCTCAGCCGAGGCCGGATTAAGGCGAAAAAATGCCACAATATCTAAGGTATCCTCATTGAGATTTAACTTTAAAATTCGGGCAATAATGCCTTGATTTTCAAAAATTGCTAAATCTAATTGTTGATTAATGCCTTCCGTTAACAGTCCTAAAAATCGTTGTGATAATTTTCTTTCGTTGAGGGTAGCACTGAGATCAATGAGTTTAATAGAACGGCCTCCCTCCACTTGAAAACCAACTTCAGCCGTAATATCTAACTGATTACTTTCTTGCCCTTCTTCCGCTTCTTGTTTCAATTCTACTTCTAAGCCTAAACGATTTTCTGGCAAAAAATTGAGGCGTAATTTTAAAATTTCAAATCGAGGAGCTTGTGGAGGAAGAACCTGATCTAACAGTTTTTGTATTTGAATTTTAATATTAGGAGATTCCAAGGCTTGATTAAGATCCGTTTCTTTGATCACCATGTGAAATGCCCCTTGAAAGGGTTTACGGAGAGATTCCCGTAACTTTTTAATTCCCCCTGGTTCCTGAATACGGTTAAGATCGAAATCAAGGGGATCGGTTTCCAGTTCAAAAGAATCAATTCTTAGATTCTCAATGGGTTCGAGGCCACGACTAGCAATGCGAATGCGATCAACTTTCCCTTGAATGGGTTGATAACTGGGGGTATTATCCACCCGAACCGCTAATTCTTCAACCCCGGCAACTTGGGCCCGTAGGGTGTTAGCAACAACAGTATCAACAATGAACCCCACAGGGGTAATGGCTGTGATAAAACTGGAGAGAAGAATGGTAAACCATTCCATAGGACAATAATTCCCCCAAAAATGTTCTACGTTGAGAGTAACATAACCTGAGTTCGGGGTGGGCAATGCCCATTTTTCTCGATAATTATTGATTATTTATAACAGCGATCGCTCGAATTATAAACAATGCTACTAAAACGTCCCTCAACAGTGCCGACTTCTACACAATAGCCAGTTTTATTTTCGATATAATAAGCACTTTTACCCCCTTCAAAAGTAACAGTATTGCGGTAAGTATAGCCTCTGGAAATTAATTCATTCTCTGTTTGTCCAGCCCTTGCACCCACTAAATCTTGCAACGTTGGGGGTGTTGTACTGTAAAGATTTTCAGGAGTATTACCTTGAGAATGAGATGAAGATGGTGCTTTTTCACCCTGATAGACATAAACCGATTCTTTTTGTAAGCGAAAAATTAATGTTTCACCATCTATTTCTCGGATGACAGGTTTCCCATTTTGATCGGTATAGCTATTAGTGCCATTGGGTTTCAATTCGTAAGTTATCCCATCTTCCCGTCGAATGGTAATAAACCCTTGACGTTGAGAAAAGGTACAATTTACTACTTTAGAAACTTTATCTTCTCCTTTAGGATAAATGTCACAACGAGAGTCGATGGTGTCTGCTTGGACAATGACAGAAAAAGATAGGGTAGAAGCGATAATAATCGTTGATAAGACGGCGTTTTTATTGTTCATTGATAGGCAAAAATTTGATCTCTTTAGCATCCCAAAATTATACTCCTTAATGCGTTACAATCTTCCTTCATTTACCGTCGAGAAAAAGTAGTTATAAAATTCGGTTCCCGTCGCCACATTGATCACAACAACTCGTTTTGTGTCTTTATCGTACATAACCCGAACTTTTTTATCTTGAGCCGTAAACATATTACCTGAAGTACGCTGCAACATTCCAGCAAAGAAAAACTCACCATCTTGAATTTGAACTGCAATTTGGTTGGGATTTTTTTGGGGAGTCATATACGTCTTTTGAGGTTGGCCAGACTGGGCAATCTCAATCGCGTTATTCTGTAAGGAACTAGCTTTAATGGGTAAGGAAATCCCGACTGTACCAATAAGACAAATGATCGCT
Source organism: Crocosphaera sp. XPORK-15E (assembly GCF_034931425.1). Taxonomy (NCBI): domain Bacteria; kingdom Bacillati; phylum Cyanobacteriota; class Cyanophyceae; order Chroococcales; family Aphanothecaceae; genus Crocosphaera; species Crocosphaera sp. XPORK-15E. The sequence continues at coordinate 101,581 of NZ_JAYGHQ010000015.1, read as the reverse complement.
AATAAAGAGCTTGGAAATTTCATTGTTTTGCTCAAAAATTTTCAACGATAGGCACATTAACAGATAGTACAAATATATGGTTTGTTTTGCACCTTGCTGCATTATAAATGATTTGGTTGCTCAAAATTTGTCTAAAACCACTTTTTGAGGTTAACTAATGAAAACGATAACCAAGTATTTTTAACTTTATGAAAGAACAATCCCTTTGTGTTGGTTCCCTTGACTGGTTTTATCGGGAAGTTACTCCCATCAATGATCTCAATAATGTTCCTGTGTTGTTACTTCATGGCTTGCCTGCTCAGAGTTACACTTGGAGAGGGGTAATGGATATTTTAGGAGATAATGGGTTTCGGGCGATCGCTCCAGATTGGATCGGGTCAGGATTTTCTGCCAAACCGGATAAACGGGATTTTCCTTATACTTCATCAGCTTATCAAGAAGCATTAGGGGCCTTGATTGAAGCCTTAGAATTAGAAAAATTATCCTTAGTGGTGCAAGGGTTTCTGGCATCGGTGGCCCTACAATATGCCTTAACTCATCCTGAAAAAATTGAGCGTCTAATCATCCTCAATACGCCTTTATCCCCAACGGTTAAACTTCCTTGGGCAATGCAGCAATGGGCCCTGCCTTTTGTGGGAGATATGGTAACACAAGATCCTTTATTGGTCGATCGCACCTTAGAAGGAGGCAGCGGGTTTGTGATTTCTGATGAAGATTTGGCGGTTTATCGTCAACCTTTCTTAAAAAGTTCCTCCGTGGGACGGGCCTTATTAAGCACTACCAAGAATCTGAAACTATCTCAAACTATGGTAGAAATTGAAACAGGGTTAGGAAATTGGCAACATCCGACTTTGATTATTTGGGGAATGGCTGATCCTTGGTTATCTGCTGATATTCCCCAAAAATTGGCGGCTAATCACTCAAATATAGAATTTGTCAAGCTTGAGGAAGCAAAACACTATCCCCAAGAACATTGGCCCAAAGAAGTTGGCGCGGAAATTGTCAACTTTTTACGTCGTCAGGTATAGAACAAAAGTAGAACAAAAAAAGAACTTAAAAAGAAATTATTAATTCAATTGACCTCATCTGGTTGATTGGAGTTATAATGCAGTTTTGACCGAAAAAATCTAGTAAGGTGAAGGAGGAAGCCATTCCTGAGCAACTAAACCTGACCGTGAGTTTACGGGGAACTCGCGAAGTCCAGGATAATTACCAAATATTTCGACTGACGGGCTTATTGGATGCCTTTTCTGAACCCACTTTTCGTAAAGTGATTGGGACTTATATTGATGAGGGCCCCTGTGACGTAATTTTAGTTCTTTCTCAAATCGATTTTATCGATAGCTCAGGACTAGGGGCTTTAGTTCAGTTGGTGAAAAAAGCCCAAAACAATCAAGGAAGCTTGCAAGTCGTTACCAATCCCAGAGTAACCCAAACCGTTAAGCTTGTGCGTCTCGAAAAATTCCTGTCTCTACAAGCTAACCTAGAGGATGCGATCGCCAGTTTAAAGAAAAAGAAGAAATAGTTAACAGTTGATTAGGGTTAACTATTGCTCCCTTTACCTAGTTAATGGTGTGAATTCAACTAACTTTGACTCAAATCAGTCCCCATTCCCCACCGAGGTTGCCCCGAACCGGCCTGGGGTTCATTTTCAAGCGATTAGTCTTGCTACTGGAGAGAGTGATTTAGTTCGTCAATTGTCCCCTGCTTTTTTAGCTTATATTGGGGATGCGGTTTATGAACTCTATGTGCGGACTCACTATTTGTTGCCCCCCCGACGATTAGCTGACTATCATAATCAGGTTGTCTCTCTGGTGCGGGCGGAAACTCAAGCGGCGTTGTTACAGAGATTAATCCCCAATTTAACAGAAGCAGAGCAAGAAATTGTTAGACGGGGACGGAATGCCGCTAGTGGTTGTCCCCGTCGTCTGTCTCCAAGCCTTTATCAGCAAGCAACTAGCTTAGAAACCCTGATTGGTTATTTATATTTACATGATTCTCAACGGTTAAACCAACTCCTCGAAACCATAAGTCAGTATTCCGTATAGTCAATAATAAACCGACAAGACTAAATTCTTATGTCTAATAAACCTGAACCTATTTCTAAACGCGATCGCCATCAATCACCTAAACCGAAACTCCAGGGGAAACAACTGATCATTTCCTCTCGTCCCCCCATCAAGCAAGAATCATCAGATTCTTCTGAGGAGTCTGATGATATGATTTATGGTCGTCATGCCGTTTTAGCCGCCTTAGAAAGCGATCGCCAATTAAATCGGATTTGGATCACAAACCGACTTCATTATGATCCACGCTTTCATTCCCTGTTACAAGCTTCTAAAGCCAAAGGAGCGGTAATTGATGAAGTGGAGATCCAAAGACTCAATCAAATCACTCATAATGGCAATCATCAAGGGGTAGCGGCACAAATTGCTCCCTATACCTACCAAGAATTAGAACAATTAATTGCTCAAGCGAAAGCTAAGAGCGATGAGCCTGTGATTGTGATTGCGGATGGCATTGCCGATCCCCATAATTTAGGGGCAATTATTCGCACGGCTGAGGCCATGGGGGCCCAAGGGTTAGTTATTCCCCAACGACGAGCCGCAGGAATTACGTCTACCGTCTCAAAAGTCGCTGCTGGGGCTTTAGAATCCTTTGCCGTCGCTAGAGTGGTGAATTTGAGCCGTGCCTTAGAAACCTTAAAGGCCGAGGGATTTTGGATTTATGGCACAGCGGCCGCAGGTGGTAAAAGTTTACACAATATGAATTTACGAGGTGCGATAGGATTAGTTATCGGCTCGGAAGGGAGTGGATTAAGCTTGTTAACTCAGCGTTGTTGTGATGAATTGGTATCAATTCCTTTAACGGGCAAGACTCCTAGCCTCAATGCCTCTGTGGCCGCAGCGATTAGCCTTTATGAGATTTATCGTCAGCGTTGGCCAGAGAAATTATATTTAGAATCTGTATCGGGAAATACTTCGCTGAAACGGCACTAAGCAGTATAAGATAAAGGAAGATAACAGAATGTAAAAAAATTCCAAAGAATCAGCGTTAGAATAAACGAGTTAAAAACTGATATACAGGAGGATAGGAACAAAAGCGATGCTTAAGATGCTTAATTTTTTGGGAATGGCTTACTGGGCAGAGATTATTACAGAGTCTCCCCAATGTACTTACTACTTCGGCCCTTTTTCTAGTAAACAGGAGGCTGATGAAGCATCTACTGGTTATCTGGAAGACTTACATAACGAGGGGGCCCAAGGGGTCAACGTAATAGTTAAGCGTTGTAAGCCTAGCAATTTAACCGTTTTTGACGACATGGAAGACTATAAGCCATTTTCTCAAGTGCCTAGTCTCAGTCATTAAACCTCTTAATCTGTTTGACAAATTATTTAATGTTTTCCTCTCTTGTTTAGGGAGGATTTTTTTTGTTCTTCAGGAAATATTATCAAAGAGAGGGCATATACCATAGGCCCCTACGTCCCAATTTGTCCGCTTGTAGGGGCGCAATGCTTGCGCCCTCTGGCCTGCTCGGCCTAGCTTGCTTTAATGGAACATTAACTAACATTTTGGCAGAATATGTCCTGAAGAAGAAGCATCAGAAACGTCTAGCTCAACGAAGTTGCTAGAGGTAGTTCAATGGTCAACAGTGTTTTGATAACTGTTATTTTTGCTTTTTGCCCTTAGAAGCTAAACCAAGTCCACCTAAAGCCACAAGTCCGAGAACGGTACTAGGTTCAGGAACAGATGTTTGAGAGAAGTTTTGTGTAACTTCGGTGATAGATGCTGTACCTGCTGCGCCTGAAACATCTACGGAAAATTCCTTGGTGATGTACAGGGTCTTATAGTTATCTGTAAAGTCGATAAAGTCTGTGGGGCTGTCCTCTGTAACTTGGTCGTTGTCTACTACGAACAGGACATCTTTTTCGTTAGTTAGACCAGGCAAATTATGGGTTCCTAAAGCTGCGATAGACCGGGCTGCGTCCTCGAAAACAAACTCATGAACTTCAGCACTTGAATTGCTGCCTGTTGCTGTGGCCAGGAAACCAAGTGAGTTGTCTTTAATAAATTTGTTAGGATCGAGAACATCGACTTTATAGCCAAAGAAAATCTGCTCGGTTCCAGGGCCAGTCAGAGATAGCTCATTATTGGCAAAAGTATACTTAAGTCCAGGGCCAGGTTCGTCGGTAAATGGGTCAATTCCCTCAATGATGATATTACCCGCATCTACATTTGTGGGCGTTAATCCCAACAAAGTCCATTCAGAAAATAACTTATCGCCGACTTGAATGCTGCCTCCATTAACCAAGTCTGAGAGTAGACAATTGCCGAATGTCGAACCATCAGGGCAATTGTAGGTAACTCCGGGTATAAGTGCCGCTTGAGCGGGGGCGGAAATCGCACCCATTCCAGCTAAAAGGCCAAAAGCGGTTAAACCAGAGGCTAATGTGCTTTTTAAGTGTTTCATTTAGATATTTTCCTCAAATTAAAGGTGTTTCCACAAATAACATAACCGATAATAAATTTAAAATCAAGTATTTTTGTAAACTAATCATAATTTATTCTAATATCTTGATACATTTTTTTATTTATATTAATTTTTCTTAACTAGCAATTATTCGGACATTCTTAGACAAGTCTCTAAAATACTGACAGTAATTACACAAATACCCTATATATTGAGTGTTTGCTCTAGCAATTCATGAATTAACACTACTGGTAGTTTTGGTGCATAAATCCTAACTTAGACAAAAGGGGACAATGCTTGAATAGAGTGACCAAGTTATCGCTGCAAATGTAGAAAATTTACGCATTTATCTACCCGAAATATAAAAATATTTAACTTTTAGACAAAACCAGATCGGTAATATCAAATAATATTTCTCAATCTTATGTCAAAAACGTACATATAGATATTGACAATTGCCCTAAATAAATGCTAAAAATTAGACATAAATCAAAGTTAAATGAAAACCATCCAAGAAAAGCGAAGTACCAGAAAAATTTGACTCAATTATCAAGCTCAATCATTAGATAACTTTCCGAAATAACTGTAGATAATCTCACATTTGTGAGTCACTTAATCAACCGAAATTAACATGAAAAATCTTCTCTCTATTCAAGAAGCGGCCCAACTCTTGGGGGTTAGTACAAAGACCGTGCGCCGTTGGGACAAAGCAGGAAAAATAGAAGCCATGAGAACCCCAGGAGGACATCGGCGTTTTGAGGCCAATGCTATATTACCCAAACCTCGGGGATCTTCCTTAACAGTCGCTTACGCAAGAATTAATACAAACCAATCTCCCAAAGATTTAAAACAACAAGTGAAGCTATTAGAAACTTATTGTAAGGATCGTGATTGGAGCTATCAAATCATTAAGGATATTGGCAGTGGTGTTAACTACAAAAATAAAGGATTAATATCTTTATTAGAACTAATTTGTGGTGAAAAAATAGAACGTTTGGTCTTAACTCGTAAAGACAGACTTTTGATGCTTGGTGCCGATCTTATTTTGACTCTTTGTGAAATCATGGGGGTTGAAGTTGTTATTATTAATAGTCCAGAGGTTGAAAAAATAGAAGAAAATCTAGACGAAGACATTCAAGACATTGTTATACTGTTTAGAAATCATCTTTATGGAATGAGTAATCCCACCAATGCCGGACTTTTTAATCAACGGGAAAACTTCAAAGAAGGATTACATGATGATGATTGTTCTTGCTCTTGTCATTTGTCCCCATCCAGGGTAGGCTATCAACAATTATTAAAAAACACTCAGGAAAATTAGAATCAGCATGAAGCAGCGTGGCGTAACTGTTTGGTTAACTGGATTAAGTGGGGCGGGCAAAACCACCATCACCCATGCTTTAGAAAAGAAAATTCTCGATGCGGGTTATCCCCTAGAAGTATTAGATGGAGATATTGTTAGAACAAATCTCACCAAGGGGTTAGGTTTTTCTAAGGAAGATCGGGACGAAAACATTCGCCGAATCGGCTTTGTTTCCCAATTACTCACTCGCAACGGTGTAATTGTGCTAGTGTCTGCCATTTCCCCTTATCGGGAGATTAGGGAAGAAGTGCGCGGAAAAATTGGGGATTTTGTCGAAGTTTTCGTCAATGCGCCTTTAGCAGTCTGTGAAGATCGGGATGTCAAGGGCTTATATAAGCGGGCCAGAGCAGGGGAAATCAAATCTTTTACAGGTATTGATGATCCCTACGAAGCACCCTTAAACCCTGAAGTTGAGTGTCGCACAGATCTCGAAACCCTGGAAGAAAGTGTCAACAAAGTTTGGCAAAAACTCGAAGAAATGGGCTATCTCCCTAAACCCGTTGCGGTTTAAGCTTTCAACCTTGAGAATTCCTGATAATCTGAAGATTGTCAAGGATCATAGGTAGAAACAAGCGTGAAAGTCTTAGTTGTTGGTAATGGAGGGCGGGAACACGCCCTCGCTTGGAAATTGCTCCAGTCTCCCCAAGTAGAACAGTGTTTTTGTGTTCCTGGTAATGGGGGGACAGCTTTATTGAAAGGTTGTCAAAATATTGCCCTAAAAGTTGATGATTTTGTGAGCATTGCTCAGGTTGCCCAGGAGCAGGCCATTGATTTAGTGGTGGTTGGCCCAGAAATTCCCCTATCTTTGGGTATTACGGACTATTTACAAGGGTTTGGCCTCAAAGTTTTTGGCCCTACCCAAGCAGGGGCGCAAATAGAGTCCAGTAAATCTTGGGCAAAAACCCTGATGGCTGAAGCTGGCATTGCCATTGCTCAAGGGGAAAGTTTTACGGATGCTCAAGCAGCTAAAGCTTATATTGCCCAACAAGGGGCCCCTATTGTGGTTAAAGCAGATGGGTTAGCGGCGGGAAAAGGGGTTATTGTGGCGAATACGGTGGCTGAGGCCCAAGCTGCGGTTGATAGTTTGGTAATTGATGGTTTTTCCCTGATTGTGGTGGAAGAATGTTTAATTGGGGAAGAAGTGTCAATTTTGGCTTTAACGGATGGTTTGACGGTGCGCCCTTTAGTGCCAGCCCAGGATCATAAACGCATTGGGGAAGGAGATACTGGCCCCAATACGGGAGGAATGGGAGCTTATGCCCCGGCCCCCATTGCTACTCCTGCCCTCTTACAACGGGTACAAAGGGAAATTTTAGAGCCAACGGTGGCGGCGTTGCGTCAACGGGGTATTGATTATCGTGGGGTATTGTATGCGGGCTTAATGGTGAGTCCTGATGGTGATCCGAAAGTCTTAGAATATAATTGTCGATTTGGTGATCCAGAAACCCAAGCAGTTTTACCCTTGTTAGAAACTCCCCTGGATGAGTTATTGTTAGCTTGTGTTGAACAGCGTTTAGAGAGTTTGCCGCCCTTGCAATGGTATTCAGGGAGCGCGGTTTGTGTGGTAATCGCTTCTGGGGGCTATCCTGGGGATTATGAGAAAGGTAAGCTGATTACAGGCATTGAAGGGGCTGAAAAGTCCGGGGCTACGGTGTTTCAGGCGGGAACTAAATTAGATGGCAATCGCCTTTTAAGTGATGGGGGGCGTGTTTTAGGCGTGACGGCCTTGGGGAAAGATTTTCAGGCAGCGATTGAAGCTGTTTATTCAGCCGTTGAGTCGATTGAGTTTGAAGGGAAATATTATAGGCGTGATATTGGCCATCGTGCGCGGTAATATAGACCTTAAAAGGGGTAAATTTTTCCCCCTTCAACTTTTAAGATTTGCGAAGATTCTAACCATTGTGCATCAAAAGAATGTAAATAAGTGGTGGTAATTAAGGTTTGAAATCTTCCTTGAATTACGTCTAATAATTGATTTTGTCGATTGGGATCAAGTTCCGCTAAAACATCATCTAATAATAATAAGGGTGGTTCCCCGATCACATCTTCAATAAGTTGTAATTCGGCTAATTTTAAGGCTAAAACTAAGGTTCTTTGTTGTCCTTGAGAGCCATAAGATTTAGCGGGGGTGTGATTAATATTTAATTCTACATCATCCCGGTGAGGCCCGACAACTGTTGTCCCTAATTGTTGTTCAGCAATGCGACGTTGTTCTATTTTTTCTAAAAAGTTTTGTTGAACTTGTCGAGGTTCATCGACTTTACTGATAACATTGGGTAAATAATTTATTTCTAAAAATTCTGTGCCACCGCTAATATTTTTATGCCAAGTTTGTGCTAAAGGGGTTAATCTTTCGATGACACGATTTCTTCTTCTGATTACTCGTGAACCTGTTTCAGCTAATTGTTGATCCCATAATTTTAATTGCTCGATATCTGTTGATACATTGGCTGAATTTTCGGAATTTTCTGCTTGTTTACGCATGGCTTTTAATAAAGCATTACGTTGTCTTAAAACTTTATAATACTCGTGTAACATATTAGCATAAACGGGTTGTAATTGCACTAATAAGGTATCCAACCAATTCCTTCTTGCTTCGGGTGATCCTCGCACTAAATCTAAGTCTAAACAAGAAAATTCTACCGCATTTACATGACCTAAAAATTCCAGATGACGACGTAAATTTTCATGATTTAATGTTAAGCTACGCCTTCCAGGTGAACGGAGAATTAAACCTAAATCTGATTGACCATAGGTTCGTTCAATATTAGCTAAAATTTGCCCCGTATTTGCCCCTTCTAAAATGAGATCCTGATCGCGGTTTGTGCGATGACTTTTTAGGGTTGCTAATAATTCAATTGCTTCCAAAAGATTTGATTTTCCTTGGGCATTATTCCCTAATAAAATGGTCTTTTGTGCTTCAAATTTAAGGGATTGTTCTTGATAATTACGGAAGGCATATAAGTGGATATTTTTCAAGTACATTGTTCAAGATTTAGTCGTTAAATTCTTTGGGTTTTTCTCCTAATGTAATTGCCAATTAAAGGGAAGACGAGAATAAACACCTCTCGGATCGTTGAGGGTTCTAAGGGAACTCAATTCTTCTTTAAATCTCATCAATTCTTGAGTTAATGGGTCAAGAGAAACCGCCATTTCTTGGGCATTATCATCAAGATTTTTCTTGATAAATAAGTCAGCAAATCCACGAGAAATCGGATATTCTTCAATTTGCCAATCATCCCCTAAAGTGGTTTGTCTAGCTGCATATTGAATGGCGGCTTCTAACCCGCCAAAACTATCGACTAAGCCAATTTTTTTCGCTTCTTCTCCTGACCAAACTCTCCCTTGAGCAATCTTAGCAACTTTGTCTTTAGATAGGTTACGAGACTTAGCAACTTTGTCTAAAAAGAGGTCATAAATTTGATTGACTGACTTTTGATAAATTACTAATTCTTGTTCAGTTTTGGGGCGGGTTGCTGTCTCTAAATCTGCCAATTTAGCCGTTTTGACGCTACCCCAAGTAATGCCATTATCATTAGCAATTTTTTGTAAATTAAATAAAACACCAAATACCCCAATTGATCCGGTAATAGTGGTTGGTTGAGCAAAAATATGTTGACCTCCTGTGGCGATCCAATATCCCCCAGATGCGGCTACATTTCCCATTGAAATAATGACAGGTTTTTTAGCTTGAGTCAGTTGGATTTCTCGTAAAATAATCTCTGAAGCTATCGCACTTCCGCCAGGACTATTAATACGGATTACAACAGCTTTAATGTCGTCATTTTCTCGGACTTTACGAAAGAGATTTGCAAAGCGATTTCCCCCAACTTCTTGTAAGCTTCCTACCCCATCAACAATTGTTCCTTCTAGATAAACAACGGCGATTTTATTATCAGAAGATTTCTCTTTAATTCCTGATACGGGAACATCAATATAGTTAGCTAAAGAAATTTGTCTAAGAGATTCATCTTTATTTTCTGTAATTTCTTTTAACTGGTTAATCACTTGATCTCGATACTCAATTTTATCGATAAGTCCCGCTTTTTGTGCTTCTTTGGGATCTAAAACTCCTTGAGTATTGGCAATAGTTTGTAAACGTTGGGGGGAAAGTTTTCGACTGCTCCCCACTGTGTTGAGAAAGTCTCCCCAAATATTGTTAAGTAATACTGCTAATTGTTCTTCATTTTCAGGACTTAGGGTGGTTCTTGTAAAAGGTTCAACCGCCGATTTATAACTCCCTACTCTAACCACTTGCACCCCAATTCCATACTTGTCTAGGGCATTTTTCCAGAATAAAGGTTCTACCCCAATGCCATTAATTTCCATCGACCCCATGGGGTTAATAATTAGGGTATCTGCTAAGGAACTTAAATAATATTCTTGCTCACTTAATGTGACATCATAAGCGATGATTTTTTTGCCACTTTCTTTAAACTTAACTAAAGCTTCTCTAATTTCTGTAAAGGTAGCGTAACCACTTCCATTACTAGCATTACTACCATCTAAAAATATTGCTTTAATTCGATTATCTTGGGTCGCTTTTTCAATCGCTTTAACCGCTTTACGTAAGGTAATTACTGATTTATCTTGATCAGAAAAGACCTCTCTTAAAGTGACAGAGGGTTCCGTATCTTGAATTGTGGTAGATAGATCAAATACTAAAACCGATTTATCTTTGACTGTGGGGCCACTCTCAAAAGAAGCTAAGGTAATAAGCAATATAACTAAGCCACTTACGCCGATTGTAGCAAAGAGAAATAATCCGGCAAGGGTTCCAATTAAGCTGGCAAGGGTTTGTTTAAAAAAGTTCATTCTAGGATAATACAAAGGTGGATATTGTTTCTTTAATTATATATAGCAATTCTCATAAATGCCATAAAGCTTTTCTGCTAGTGGTTTAAGTTTCTCCCTCATAACCCTTCTGCTCTCGGTGGTAATTCTAAGGGAATTTCTCCCATAATTCCTTTACGAAAATCATTGAGTAATTGCATGGCACCCTTTTCTTTATCTCCTTGATAACGCTCATTTCCTAAGCGATCAATATATTCTTCTCCCGTAATTTCTAAGGGATCAAGTTTATAACGGGATAACAAAATTTGCTCGAAATTTAATTCAACTAATAAGTCAACTAACGCCGCAGCAATTTGTTGATTATCATAACCCGCTTCTCCCATATCTTCACAAATTGCTAATTTGACGGCATTTTTTTGATTATTTAGCCTAGCGGGAATGACTCCAGGTGCGTCTAAAAGTTCGATACTATCAGAAATCCTTACCCATTGTAACTGACGGGTTACACCGGCCCTTCTAGCACTGGCCACCACTTTACGCCCCAATAAACGGTTAATTAAGGCTGATTTTCCCACATTAGGGAAGCCTATAACCACTGCTCGCACGGGACGGGGAAGCATTCCGCGATCGCGTCTTCGATAATTCATCTGTACTCCAGCCGCTTGAGCCGCTTTATTTAAGGCTTTGATACCTTGTCCCTGTTTACCATTGGTACAATAGGCGTTTTCACCTTGGCTTTTAAACCAGCTTAACCAATCTTGAAGCACGGATTCAGGTATCATATCAATGCGGTTGAGTACCAAAATCCTCGGTTTTTCTCCAATCCACTCAGGTACGTCAGGATGATGAGAAGCTAGGGGAATACGAGCATCTAGCACTTCAAAGACAACATCGACACGGTTGAGTTGTTCTTTGAGTTGTCGTTCGGCTTTGGCAATGTGGCCAGGATACCATTGAATTAAGGGCATGGGTTAGGATTTAGGAATTGTCTCTGTTTATTAATTTTAAACGGTTATTTGATAATTCTCGACAAACAGAACTAATAATTAATAACTTAGAGTTAAATTCTATTATTAGGGACAAGGTTTAATTGTCCAATCACTTGATTCATTGCTTCTGTAACAAGATTGTTGACGACCTACTTCTATTAAACGCCATTTTCCGATAGATTGATCGAATTGAAATTGAAGTTTGTAACGTATCCCCCTAACTGAATCATCCGGTAGGTTCATCTGAGTTAACATAACAATTTGGTCAAACCCTTCTTGTTTATTGACTGTGATTTCCTGAGAAAAGTTTCCCTCGACCTTTTCTTTTATCCCAAATAACTCTAATGTCATCGCTTCGGGATCATCTCCAGTTAACTCTCCTTTGACTTCTGTTAGATTGATGGGTTGATAAGAATCTTCCCCTGAAATATTATTTTCTGGGGTACATCCTATGAGGATTAAACTAAAACAGAATCCTATTGTTAAAGGCTGTAAGTTGATTTTTCTTGGCATCGGTATTTAAAATTAGATTTGCTATAATCAAAGAATTGTTATTATTATAAACTGTAACAGAGTAATCTGACAAATCTCTTATGAAATTACCCAATCAAAGATGGTCTATTGCCCCTTCTCACCCGGAAAAAGTACAGGCATTAGTCAAGGAAACGGGACTCTCTCCCCTTATAGCCCAAGTAATTTTAAATCGGGGCATTGATACCCCCAGTTTAACTCAAGTTTATCTTAACCCTGATACACAAATTTTGCCTTCTCCTTTAGAAGAATTTCCTGATTTAAACAAAAGTATTGCTTTATTAAAAGAAGCCATTGAAACAGGTGAGAAAATTGCCATCTGTGGAGATTATGATGCTGATGGAATGACTAGCACTTCTTTATTATTACGGGCCTTAAAACATTTAGGAGCAGATGTTTATTATGAAATTCCTAGCCGCATGAAAGATGGTTATGGAATTAATAAACGAATTGTCGAAAGTTTTGCTCAAGATGGTGTAGGACTTATTTTAACTGTTGATAATGGAATTTCTGCCTATGAACCCATTCAAAGAGCCGTTGAATTAGGGTTAACTGTTATTATTACAGATCATCATGATTTACCGGAAAAATTGCCCCCTGCTCAGGCAATTTTAAACCCAAAATTATTGCCTATTATGTCTCCTTATCGGGGTTTAGCAGGGGTTGGAGTTGCTTATATTTTAGCTGTAACTACGGCCCAAAGTTTAGATAAAACTCAAGGCATTATTGCCCCTTTGTTAGAACTATTTACCTTGGGAACAATTGCCGATTTAGCACCCTTAGTTGGGGTTAACCGTCGTTGGTTAAAACGGGGCTTAAAACAATTACCTAACTCACAATTAGCAGGGGTTCAAGCTTTAATGCAAGTGGCGGGAGTTAGTGAAGAACAAAAGCAATTAAAACCTGATGATATTGGCTTTAAATTAGGGCCGAGAATTAATGCAGTCGGACGAATTGGCGATCCTCAAGTTGCCATTGAATTATTGACAACCGATGATTTAGGAATTGCTTTAGAAAGAGCAATGCAGTGTGAACAAATTAATGGTAAACGCCAATCTTTATGTGAGGAAATTGAACGAGAAGCGATTCATTTGATTGAAACAACACCTATTAATTATGAAAAGGATCGCGTTTTGCTGATCGTCAAACATCAATGGCATCATGGAGTAATTGGTATTGTTGCCTCACGTTTAGTTGAGCGTTATGGGGTTCCAGTTTTTATTGGTACTTATGAAGAAGAAGATTTGAGTAAAATTAGAGGTTCAGCGAGAGGTATTGAAGAATTTAATGTGTTTGAAGCTTTAGTCTTTTGTGATGATTTATTAGGTAAATATGGTGGACACAAAGCCGCCGGAGGCTTTAGTTTCTCTGCTAATAATTTAGAGGCATTTAAGGAAAGATTAAGCAGTTTTGCTCATCAATGTTTAGAACCAAATCATCTTAAACCTTTAGTTAAAATTGATGCTCAAGCAGATTTTAAAGAATTAAATTTTCGTTTATATCAACAAATTGATGGTTTACAACCTTGGGGAATTGGTAATGCTTTTCCCATATTTTGGACAGACAATGTAAGAGTTTTAGAACAAAGAATTGTTGGTAAAAATAATATAAAAATAGTATTTTGTCAAGATCATGATGGTCAAGAAATGAAGGCGATCGCTTGGCGTTATGGTCGTTATTTTCCTTTACCAGCACGTCTAGATATTGCCTACAAACTCACAGAAAATCACTGGAATGGTAATACAAATATTGAATTAGATATTGTGGGAATGCGTCTTCCTTTGTTATCTGATGTCACATCTCAAGATATTTTTGAATACCAAGGCAAACAATACATCTGTTATTATTGCAAAGATCAGCAAGAATTAAGAATTCAAAATCCTCAAGGAAAAATCTTATCAATTCGGAAAGGACAACGTAAAGGTTTATTAGGAATTAATCAAAAAGAAGCTAAAGAAATTGATGTAACAAAACCCCCTTATTATGATATAATTAAGGGGGCAATGAAAGTTTTAAACCTATCTTGATGGTTAATTTATTTTTAAGAAACTACCCTAAAAATAACAGTCATCCAACTGATCATGATTAAGTTTTATTGATTATCATTCAACAGTATGACCCACTGCTGTGATAATTTCTTTAATCATTTCTTCAGATGCTTCTGTCTCCACCGTAACTATTTTTGACTCAACATCAATAGAAACTTTAGCCTCCGGTTTTTGCCCTTCAATAGCTTTAGTGATAGTATTAGCACAAGCACCACAGGCAATACTAGGAACTTTTAAAGTAATGGTCATGAGGCAATTCCTGTAATCATTTTCTTACTTTGATTGTAGCTTAATAATTTTATTGAATTATTAAGATTTTCTGATTGATTTAATTTTAATCCTAATTATTACCACTTCAAGACAGAAGCATCTGCGCCTTTTTCTCGCCGAATTTTCCCATCTTTTTCAAGCCAGTTAATGACTTGCTGATGGGTTAATTCTTCGACAGAAACTCCTACATCTTGAGCAATGATAATTAATAATTTTAAAGAGGAAATGGTTAAACGGGTTAAGAACTTTTCTGGAGCAGTTAATAAGGCTTTGTCAACATCAGCAGATTCTTCAGGAGTTAAAAATTGGGCAGGAGATTGAGGTTGATTCATCTTAATGTTAACTAAACAGCTTACACTCTCTATGATAACGTTTTTCTGGTTTAAATGAATAGGTTAGGAGATAATTTAAAATAATCTCCCAGTGCTTTTGCTTGTGCTTTACTAATGGCTCGTTTTCCATTAACCACTTCAGAAACAACACCGCTTGAGCCAATAATACCAACTAAATCAGCTTGACGAGTGCCACTGACTTCCATTAAATGTTGTAAAATTTCATGAGGTTTTGATTGTTCTATGGAATAATTTTCTGTTTCGTATACTTCAATTAATGTCACTAATAATTGATATAATGCGCTTTCTTCCGGTGTGCGAGTTTTGTTGAAGGTTAATTGTTCAGCAACGGTTAAGGCTTTGTGATATTCTGCTTCTGATTCAATTACTTTCGGGGCAATTTCAAACAAAAGATGACGATAGCTTGCGTCATCAAAAGTAGGGGTCATTTTTCCAGTTGTCTTTGTCATATTCCCTGTGGGTTAGAAAGTATTTGTAATAGATAACTTGTGCTTCATAATCAATGCCGACTATCAAACGATAGTGATTTCCTTTAATATTAAAAACGGTAAAATTGCCAACTGCTTCTGCATCTCGATATATCTTCTTGACTTCTTCTAAGTTTTGCCATGGAGCATTTTTAACCACTGTGTACCAATTTTCAATTGTTTTTTTTACATCGGGGTAACAACTGGCCTCTTGACGAAGATGGGAAATTGAAATTAATTTCATGGGGTTTAATGACCAAGTTTTTCATCTTTCTTTCTGCTTGACGCTCTGCTAATTTAATTCAATTCTCTCAAAATGAGAGTAAAATGTCAAGGGAGATCCCTAAGTTCAGTATTAAGAATTGTATAATAAAGACAAAAAATATTAATTTATCTGTTCCCTATTCCCTTAATAATCATTTTTAAATTGTATTAAATACCCACAATTATGCTCTCCCTCATTAATCCAATTAGTCCGTTCTATAGTACAATCGGGCAGAATTGCGGCAAACATTTCTAATTCATGACCGCACACCGTCGGATAGGACTCCGCTACCTCAGAAATAGCACAATGATGCTCAGCCAAGATATAACCATCCCTTTGACCATCTAAGCCATTTTTTCCGTTTACCTGGTGTATTTCAGCCATATAACCCTCCTCCTGTCGCAGTTTAACTAACCTCTCCACCCTCTCTTTTAACGACCCCTCACCAATACGCTGTCTGTATTCATCTGCTTTTCTTTCCCATTGCTTGCGTAACACCTCCTTAACCTGAGTTTCCCCCACCGTTTCCTTTAAGGTATCCAAAAACGATACAGCAAACTCTCCATAACGGTTAGGAAAGCGATCTCGCCCCTGTTTACTGAGAGAATAGATATATTGGGGTCGTCCTAACCCTCCCTGGGTTGCTTGATGTTCTATCAACCCTTCCCCTTCCAAGTCTTTGAGGTGACGACGGGTTGCTTGAGGAGTAATATCAAGCGTCTCAGCGAGTTCTTGGGCTTTAGCTTGACCCTGTTTAAGTAAATACTGCAAAATGTCTTCTTTTGTTGAAGGAGAGTGCATAATAGTCATTTTTAAACTCATAAGTTATAAAATATTAGGGATTTAGGGGTAGAATTCCCAAAAATTTTAGGTGAATGTCACTTTGACAACAATTAGGTTGTTAATCTATTGTAAGATAGAATTAAGCAACATAAATGTTGTTTAATTAATCTTTGTCCCAAAGATATCAACCTTGTGGGGTTGACTGCCTGTCACTTTCATCCTTAAATTATTTGACTTTCCCATCTTAAGGAGAGTCGTTACACGGAAATGGAGAACACAAAATCTAATGAGTGCAACAACCGTCAAAAACCTAGTCAACCAACCTTATAAATACGGCTTTGTTACTGACATTGAATCTGATACTATTCCTCGCGGTTTAAGTGAAGACGTTATCCGTCTTATTTCTGCGAAGAAAAACGAACCAGAGTTTATGCTTGAGTTTCGTCTCAAGGCCTATAAGCAATGGCAGAAAATGACGGAACCTACTTGGCCCCATGTCACTTATCCAACAATTGACTATCAAAATATTATCTACTATTCTGCGCCAAAACAAAAGAAGGAAAAACTCAAAAATTTAGATGAAGTTGATCCAACTTTGTTAGAAACCTTTGAAAAATTAGGTATTTCTTTATCAGAACAAAAACGCCTCAGCAATGTAGCTGTAGATGCAATTTTTGATAGTGTTTCTGTGGCGACAACTTTTAAAGAAAAATTAGCAGAATCTGGGGTTATTTTCTGTCCTATTTCTGAAGCATTACACGAACATCCTGAGTTAGTTAAAAAATATCTCGGTAGTGTCGTTCCTGTTAATGATAATTTCTTTTCTGCCCTCAATGCTGCTGTGTTTACTGATGGCTCTTTTGTCTTTATTCCTAAAGGGGTAAAATGCCCTATGGAATTATCTACTTATTTCCGTATTAATAATGGCGATACGGGACAGTTTGAACGGACTTTAATTGTCGCAGAAGAAGGAGCATCCGTCAGCTATTTAGAAGGTTGTACTGCTCCTATGTATGATAGTAATCAACTCCATGCCGCAGTGGTTGAATTAGTGGCGTTAGATAATGCGGATATTAAATATTCTACGGTGCAAAATTGGTACGCTGGCGATGAAAATGGTAAGGGCGGAATTTATAACTTTGTAACCAAAAGAGGACTCTGTAAAGGAGTTAATTCTAAAATTTCTTGGACTCAGGTAGAAACGGGTTCAGCTATTACTTGGAAGTATCCCAGTTGTGTGTTAGTGGGAGATAATTCTGTTGGAGAATTTTACTCTATTGCTCTAACAAATCATAAGCAACAAGCTGACACGGGAACCAAGATGATTCATATTGGCAAAAATACCCGAAGCACGATTATTTCTAAGGGAATTTCTGCTGGTAATTCTAAAAATAGTTATCGCGGTTTGGTGAAAATTAACCCGAAAGCAACGGGGGCGAGAAATTATTCTCAATGTGATTCTATGTTGATTGGGGATAATGCGGAAGCCAATACTTTTCCCTACATTCAAGTCGATAATAATACCTCAAAAGTTGAACATGAAGCCTCGACTTCTAAGATAGGGGAAGACCAACTTTTCTACTTTGCTCAACGGGGTATTTCTGAAGAAGATGCTATCTCTATGTTAGTCAGTGGTTTCTGTAAGGATGTCTTGAGTGAATTACCGATGGAATTTGCCTCAGAAGCAGACAAATTATTAAGCCTCAAATTAGAGGGAACTGTCGGATAATTTAGGCCGATACACTGCCCACCTTACCAGTGGAAACAAGAGTAAACCAAGTAATCAATTATTTGCCAGAAAAATCATGAGTGACGTTATTTTATCCGTTAAAAATTTGACTGCCAATGTGGAAGGAACTCCTATTTTAAAAGGGGTTAACTTAGAAATTAAGGCGGGAGAAGTTCATGCTATTATGGGCAGAAATGGCTCAGGAAAAAGCACCTTATCTAAGGTTTTAGCAGGACATCCTGACTATGAAATAACTGGCGGTGAGGTGATTTATAAAGGAGCAAATATCTTAGATAAAGCACCCCATGAAAGAGCATTAGAGGGTATATTTTTGGCCTTTCAATATCCTTTAGAAATTCCTGGAGTCAGTAATTTAGACTTCCTCAGAGTCGCTTATAATGCTCGTCAGAAACATTTAGGGTTAGAAGAAATTGACACCTTTGATTTTGAAGATTTAGTTGAGGGAAAATTAGAGATTGTTAAAATGAATCCTAGCTTCTTAGAAAGAAGTTTAAATGAGGGTTTTTCTGGGGGTGAAAAAAAGCGCAATGAAATCTTACAAATGGCGTTATTAGAACCTAGTTTGGCTATTTTAGATGAGATTGATTCTGGTTTAGATATTGATGCTTTAAGAATTGTAGCAAACGGGGTTAACCAGTTAGCAACTGCTGATAATGCTTTGTTAGTTATTACACACTATCAACGCTTACTTGATTATATTGAACCTCATTATGTTCATGTGATGCACGCGGGACAAATTGTTAAAACAGGTGGTAAAGAATTAGCCCTCGAATTGGAAGCGAGTGGTTATGACTTCATTGAAGAAAAATTACTAGCGCAAGCTTAATTTAAGGGTAGGGTGGGCAATCATTGAATAGTTAGAAAAAATCTGCCAATAACTTCTATTTGCCCACCCTACATAACTGTATCTGAGTTTTTGGTATAGAGGTGATACATTTTTGCGGGTGAAAGGCTAAAATTTAATAGATTAAAAATATAAAAGTGTTACAAGAGTTTGTATAGATATAGTTAATGATTGGTCTGATTAGCTTAAATTCCTTCATTATTAGTAGAAGGGGGAAAAAAATCAAACTATTGCATCAGTAATTAATCATGACTATATGGCAAAAAGGACATCAATTAGATCAGGGTAAATATACCATTGAAAAGCAACTGGGTGAAGGTGGTTTTGGGTTAACTTATTTAGCAAAGGATAAGAAAGGAAATTTTGTTGTTATTAAAACGATTAATGAGCAAGAAATTCCTAATAATTTTCTTGATAAGATTCGTAGAGACTTTATAACGGAAGCTTTAAACTTAGCTAAATGTGATATTTATCCTCATGTTGTTAAATGTATTGATTTGATTCCTGATAATCGTTTTCCGGCTATTGTTATGGAGTTTATTCCTGGGGATAATATTGAACAATTAGTTAATAAAAGGGGTATATTATCGGAAACGGAAGCATTAGGATATATTAAACAGGTTGCTAATGGTTTAAAAGGGGTTCATGAGAGGGGAATATTACACCGAGATATTAAACCTGCTAACATCATTATTCATCAGGAGACACAAGAAGCAGTATTAATAGATTTTGGTATTGCGCGGGAATATATCCCTGATCAAACAGCACATCATACTCAAATGTATTCCCCTGGATATAGTCCCATTGAACAAATTTATCCTGATGATAAAGATAATAAACCTGGTTTTTATACGGATGTTTATGGGTTAGCTGCAACCCTATATTTTATGTTAACTCAGATGATTCCTGAAGATGCAGGAAAAAGGAGTTTTCATACTGCTACTTATAACGTAGATCCATTAAAAATACCTAATAATTTGAATCAGAATATTAGTTTAGGAATGACGCAAGCAATTATGCGAGGTTTGGCTATCTCTCCTAAATATAGACCTCAAAATGTAGATTTATGGCTTAATCTATTGCCTAATTTTAGTAGTAATATTTCAGGTAATAATGTCTCTGTAATGCCTAAAAGTTCACCCACTGTTAAGCAATCTCCTCCTAGTCAAAATATCCCGATTAAACCCACTGTTATTTCTCAACCTCCACCAATAAGCAATCAATCTCCCCCTAGTCAAAATATACCCATTAAACCGACTGTTATTTCTCAACCTCCTATTAAGCAGAAAAATAGTCAACCTCCTGTAATTACTGTTTATAATCCTAACTATATTAATGATGGCATTATCCCTGGATTATCTGGAACTAATGTTGCTTTAACTCCTGATGGCAAGCAATTAATTACTTATGGAAGTGGTGGAAGTATCAAAGTCTGGAATTTAACTACTGGGGAATTATTCCGCACTCTTGAAGATCATTCTGACTCGGTTAATAGTGTGGCTATGAGTGCTGATGGTAGGACTATTGTTAGTGGGAGTTGGGACAAGACTATCAAGGTCTGGAATTTAGCTACAGGGGAATTATTACGCACCCTTGAAGGTCATTCTGTCGGGGTTTCTAGTGTAGCTATCAGTGCTGATGGTCAGACTGTTGTTAGTGGGAGTGATGACAATACAATCAACGTCTGGAATTTAGCTACTGGGGAATTATTACGCACTCTTGAGGGTCATTCTGACCGGGTTAGGACTGTAGCCATAAGTCCTGATGGTCAGACTGTTCTTAGTGGGAGTTGGGACAATACAATCAAGGTCTGGAATTTAGCTACTGGGGAATTATTCCGCACTCTTGAGGGTCATTCTTCCCTGGTTAGGACTGTAGCCATAAGTCCTGATGGTCAGACTGTTCTTAGTGGGAGTTATGACAATACAATCAAGGTCTGGAATTTAGCTACTGGGGAATTATTACGCACTCT